>NZ_JAWLCN010000003.1:600000-795583 GCF_041687135.1 Vulgatibacter sp.
GAAGGTGGAGGTGAAGATCAACGAGCCGCCGCCCCTGGCGCGCATCGCGGGCACCTGGTGCCGCGCGGCGAAAAACGCACCGGTGAGATTGGTGGCGATGGTCTCCTCCCACCCCTCGACCGGAAGCTCCGCCACCGGCGCGAGGATGCCCGTGGTGCCGGCGTTGTTGCAGGCGACGTCCAGGCCGCCGAAACGCCCCACCGCCTCGTCGACGAGCGCCCTGGCGAAGGCGTCGTCACGCACGTCGCCGGCCAGCGCGGCGGCTTTTCCGCCGCTTCCGACGATCTCGTCGACGAGCCCGTCGAGCGCCTGCCGGCGCCGCCCGGCGACGACGACGCTCGCTCCCTCCCGTGCAAAGAGCATCGCCGTGGCGAGCCCGATCCCCGAGCTGGCGCCCGTGACGATGGCGACCTTGTCTTTCAACCGCTGCATCGATTCCGCTCCGTGTCCCTGGGTTCACGTCCGGCGCCGCCCGAGGGCGCCGCGCCGAACGAGGCGGAAGATGGAGCGGCGCCGGCAGGTCCTCACTCCGCTCCTTGCCCTCCAATCGGCTGCCGCGGAGCGGGCGAAACGAAAGCAAGAGCCGGAGTGTCTCTGGCTGCGACCACGGCTAGTGTGTTTTCGGTGAAGCACACGGACGGGAAGATGCAGCCGCGAAACGAGACGAAAGCACGTGCAGCAGCCGTCACCGCGGACCCGCGCTGGGCAGCGGTGCAGGCGCGCGATCCCGCTGCGGACGGAAGCTTCTTCTACTCGGTCCGGACGACGGGCGTGTACTGCCGCCCCTCCTGCGCATCACGGCCGGCGAAGGCCGAGAACGTCGCCTTCCACCAGCGCCGGGAGGACGCGGAAGCTGCGGGCTTCCGCCCCTGCAGGCGCTGCAGACCGGAGCAGCCGCCGCTGGCCGAGCGGCACGCGGCGCAGGTCGCGGCGCTCTGCCGCCTGATCGAGTCGAGCGAGGAGGTGCCGAGCCTCGAGGAGCTGGCGCGCCACGCGGGTTGGAGCGCCTTTCATCTCCACCGGGTCTTCAAGGCGACTACCGGGCTGACGCCCAAAGCCTACGCGTCGGCGCACCGGGCGAAGCGGGTCCGGGCGGCACTCGACGGGGCCGCCTCGGTGACGGAAGCGATCTACGAGGCGGGCTACAACTCGAGCGGGCGCTTCTACGAGAAGTCGGACGAGCTGCTCGGGATGACGCCGACGCGCTACCGCGGCGGAGGGGAGGGCATGGAGATCCGCTTCGCCGTGGCCCAATGCTCCCTCGGCTCCCTCCTCGTGGCTGCCACCCCGCGCGGCGTCTGCTCGATCCTCCTCGGTGACGAGCCCGAGGCCCTCGTCCACGACCTGGAGCGGCGTTTCCCGCGGGCGGCGCTGCTCGGCGCCGACGCTGCATTCGAGGCGCTCGTGGCCAGGGTGGTCGGCCTGGTGGAACGCCCGGGGCTCGGTGCGGACCTGCCCCTCGACATCCGCGGCACCGCCTTCCAGCAGCGGGTCTGGCGGGCGCTGCAGGTGATCCCGCCGGGAAGCACCGCGAGCTACGCGGCGATCGCCCGCGCGATCGGCCTGCCCTCGGCGACGCGGGCGGTGGCCGGCGCCTGCGCTGCCAACCCGATCGCGGTGGCGATCCCCTGCCACCGCGTGGTGCGAACCGACGGTGGACTCTCGGGCTATCGCTGGGGCATCGAGCGCAAGCGCGCGCTGCTCGAGCGGGAGCGAATTGCATCAGAGGGCCCGCCCCCCGATCGCCCCACGCCGAGCTCCAGGGTGGTCGACGAAGATCGCCTTGACCTCAAGTTCACTTGAGGGAGTAGGAAAAGCGCATCTCGAGAAGGTCGTGCGGTGAGTTTCGCTCCCGCCAGCCGTCTCATCACGAGCCGGACCAGCGTCACGTCCGGCGGTGCGTTCCGGATCGGATGGAGTTGGGAAGATGAGCAGCGGTGTAAAGGGGGAACGCGCGATCATCGCGATCGTCGGCGCGATCCAATTCGTCAACATCCTGGAGTTCATGATCGTGATGCCGATGGGCCCGGACTTCGCCAGGGCCCTCGGCATCCCCACCAGCCAGCTCGGCCTCATCGGCGGCAGCTACACCGCGGCCGCCTGCGTCGCCGGCCTCGCGGGCTCGTTCTTCCTCGACCGCTTTCCCCGGCGCACGGTGATCGTGACGGCGATGGTGGGGCTGGTGCTCTCCACCGGGGCCTGCGCGCTGGCCACGGATCTCACCACGCTGATGGCAGCCCGCGTCCTCGCCGGTCTCTTCGGCGGGCCGGCGACGAGCGTGGCGATCTCGATCATCACCGACGTGGTGCCGCCCGAGCGCCGCGGCAGGGCGATGGGCGCGGTGATGGGCGCCTTCTCCGCCGCCAGCGTGCTCGGCGTCCCCCTCGGGCTCGAGCTCGCCCGGCTCGTCGATTGGCGCGCGCCCTTCCTCGCGATGACGGCCCTCGGCCTGGTGGTCGTCGCCCTCGCACGGCTCCTCCTCCCGCGGCTCGACGGCCACCTGCAGGGCGGTCCCCGGCCCCGGGTGACCACCGCCTCCCTCCTGCAGCTCCTCGCCAGGCGGGAGGTGCTTCTCGCCTACGGCCTCGTCCTCGCGACGATGTTCTCGTCCTTCCTCCTCATCCCCAACATCTCGGCGCTGCTGCAGCTCAACTTCGCCTACCCGCGGGACGAGCTCGGCCTGCTCTACCTGGTGGGCGGCGCGATCAGCTTCTTCGTGATGCGCTACGCAGGGCGCCTCGTCGACCGGCATGGCTCGGCGCGGGTCGCCGCGGTGGGCACGCTCGCCTTCGCCGGCCTCACCTGGGCGTGGGCGGTAGGGCAGAGCGCGCTGCTGCCGATCCTGCCGGTCTTCGTGATCTTCATGGCCTTCCAGGCCGCACGCAACGTGAGCCAGCAGACCCTGACCTCGAAGGTGCCGGGCCCTGCGGAGCGGGCGAGCTTCCAGTCGCTGCAGTCGGCGGTGCAGCATGCCGCCGGGTCCCTCGGCGCCGTCTGCTCCTCGCTCCTGCTCGCCGAGCGCGGCGGCAGGCTGCTGGGCATGGAGCAGGTGGGGATCCTCGCGATTGGCTTCGGTCTGGCCGGCATCCCCCTCGCCTTCCTGCTCGAGCGGCGCGTCGTGGGGTCGAAGCCCGGCGCGGGGCTGTTGGCGGTGCCGCGCAGGAGTGAAGGATGAGCCCTTTTCCCGATGTGACAGCGGCCCGGGCTGCGATCGCTTCCTTCTTCCCCGAGCTCGCGGGGCTCGAGGTCGCACCGCTCGGCGCGGGCACCGACCACCGGGCGTTCGAGGTGGGCGGCCGGCTCGTCTTCCGCTTCCCGCGGCCCGAGGCTGCGGACCGGCTGCTCGTCGAGGCGCGCTTCTCCACGTGGCTCGCCGCGCGGCTGCCCCTGCCACTTCCCCGCTACCGCTACCTCGCGCCCCCCAGCGCGGCCTACACCCTGCCCTTCGGCGGCTACGAGAAGCTGCCCGGCACCCCCGGGCTGGAGCGGGACGGAGCGCCGAAGGTTGGCGCTCCCCTCGGCGATCTTCTGCGCGCGCTGCACGGGCTCGACACCGCCGAGGCACAGCGCCACGGCCTCCGGCCCGACGAGGATCCCGCGCTCGCCGCCTGGTCGGCGGAGGCGCTCGAGGAGCTGCGGCTGCTGCGGGAGCGGGGACTCGTCGAGGAAGGAGCTGCTGCAGCCTGGGGCGCCTATCTCGCCGCGCCGCCAGCAGCGGAGGTGGCGCCGCAGGTGATCCATGGCGACTTCGCCTCCGAGCACGTGCTCCTCGACGAGAGCGGCAGGCCCACCGGCGTCATCGATTGGAGCGACGCCGCCCTGGGCGATCCGGCGCGCGATCTCGCGGGCCTGCTGCATTGGGGCGGCGAGGCGCTTCTCGCTGCGGCGCTGGAGCACTACGGCCCGGTCGACGACACGGCGGTGGCGCGGGCCCGGTTCTATGCAGCCTGCCGCGCCGTGGCCGACATTGCCTTCGGCGCCCAGGAGGAACGACCGCTCTACGTGGCCATCGGCAGGCGCGCGCTCGCGGAGCTCGCACCCTCGTGCGTCGGGTCGGGCCGGTGAAGGCCACGCTCCGCTACAGCCAGCGGATCCACGATCGCACCAGGGCTTCGAAGGCGGCGCGGTTCTCCTCGATCTGCGCGCCTGCGCCGAGCGTGACGAGGGCGCGATCCTTCGCGCGCCAATCGAGCAGGCCCGCGGGATCGTCCACGTCGATCCCGGTGGTCGCCGTCGCCTTGACCTTCGCGCCGGTGTGGAAGACGAGCTGCACGCCATTCTTCGAGCGGAGGTTGAAGGTGGCGAAGAAGTCGCTGGTGCGGAAGCTCGGCGCGTTCCACTTGACTGCCTCCCGGATCGCGGGGTCGACGCCGAGGAGGATCCGGCGGACGCTCTCGATCTCCGCGCGCAGCGGGTGCTCGAGCGACTCGAGCAGCGCCGCGACGGCGGGGTCGGTCTGCGTCGCCGTCGGCGACTTCTTCGCGGACGTTGCCTTCTCGGACTTCGATCTCATCTCCACCTCCCGGCGGCACGAGGCTCTCGCCGGGCAGGGTAGCCTCGATCGGCAGGAGAGCGGTGGGGGGCGCCGCCGGATTTAGAAGCCTTTAGGGGTCGGGGTGCTGCAGGGATGCCAGCCTTCGGCGCTCGATGGGGGAGCAGGAAGCATGACGATGAAGGCAATTGCGCTCGATCGCTTCGGCGGTCCGGACGTGCTCGCGGTGCGCACCCTACCCGTCCCTGCGGTCGGGCCGCGCGAGGTGCTCGTCCGCGTGGAGTGGGCAGGTGTGGGCGAGTGGGATCCCTTCGAGCGGGAAGGCGGTTATGCCGAGATGCTCGGCATGGCGGTGCGCTTTCCCTACTTGCTCGGTTCCGAGGGCGCGGGAGAGGTGGTCACCGTCGGCGCGGAGGTGCGCTCCTGCAAGGTGGGCGATCGCGTCTACGCTGCCGGCTTCCTCAACCCGAAGGGCGGGTTCTACGCGGAATACGCTGCGGTCGACGCGGAGCTCGTCGCACGGATGCCGGCGGACATGCCCAGCGAGCAGGCCGCCGCGCTGGCGGGCGTCGGCCTGACCGCGCTGCGCGGACTCGACGACGTGCTCCACCTGCGGGCGGGCGAGACCCTTCTCGTCTTCGGCGCCTCCGGCGGGGTGGGTCACGTCGCCGTGCAGCTCGCCCGGCGGATGGGCGCTCGCGTCTTCGCCGTCGCCTCCGGCGCGGATGGCGTGGCGCTGGCCAGGCGGCTCGGCGCCGACGCAGCCGTGGACGGGCGCACGGTCGACGTGGTCGCAGCGGCGCGGGCCTTCGGCGGCGTCGATGCCGCGCTGCTCACCGCCGGCGGCGACGGGGCGGAGCGGTCGCTGCTCGCCGTGCGGGACGGCGGACGGGTCGCCTACCCGAATGGCATCCAGCCCGAGCCTGCCGGCAGGCCAGCGCTCTCCCTGCAACGCTACAACGGCGAGCCGGACTCCGAGATCCTCGGGCGGCTCAACCGCCTGGTCGAGGCCGGCCCCTTCGAGGTGCACGTGGGCCGGACCTTCGCCCTCGAGGAGGCTGCACGGGCGCACGAGGCCGTGCGGCGCCACCATCTCGGGAAGTTCGTCCTGCGCGTCCGGGACCCGAGGTCGCAGACCGACCGATGAGTCCCGGCGCGCCGGGGCGTCCAACGCTACGGACCTGAGCCACGTGAGGGAATCATGAGCGCAGCAGAGGGCCGTTTCGTTTGGTTCGACCTGGTTACCACCGACGCCGCAGCGGCGAAGCGCTTCTACGGTGAGATCGCCGGCTGGGGCACCACGCCCTTCACCGGCGCCGACTACGAGATGTGGACCGCAGGGGGCGTGCCCCTCGGCGGCGTCTCCGTGCAGGCAGGCACGGGGCCGCGCTGGATCGGCTTCGTCGCCCACCGGGACGTCGACGCGGCGATCGGACGAGCCGAGAAGATGGGCGGCAAGGTGATCGAGCCGCCGATGCAGATCCCCGGGGGTGGGCGCTTCGCCATCCTCGCGGACCCGCAGGGCGCGCGTTTCGGCATCTACACACCCGCCGCTGCGGAGGAGGTGGTCGTCCCCGACCGCACCAAGGCGGGGCAGTTCAGCTGGGCCGAGCTCCAGACCACCGATTGGAAGGCGGCGCGGGGCTTCTACGGCGAGCTCTTCGGCTGGCAGGAGAGCTCCTGCTTCGACATGGGGCCGGCGATGGGGAGCTACTTCGTCTTCGGTACCGACCCGAAGGACGGGCTGGGCGGCATGTTCGACGCCGCCCGGGTCTCGCAGCTGCCGCCGTTCTGGCTCCACTACGTCCAGGTGAAGAGCGCCGACGCCAGCGCGAAGCGGATCGCCGAGCTGGGCGGCACGATCCTCCACGGCCCCGCGGACATCCCCGGTGGCGGCAGGATTGCGCAGTGTCTCGATCCCCAGGGCGCGGCCTTCGCCGTGGTCTCGGATTCCTGAGCACAGCGAACGATCGGATCCGCGGCGGGCGTTCGCTACGAAGGCGAACGCTCGTCCCGTGCGGCGAGCCACGCAGCCCAGAACGCCTTCCACTCCTGCACCGCCTCCGCTGACGGCAGCTTCGCGTGCTGGACGGTGACCTTCACCCTGCCGCCGGCGACCGGCTGGATCGCAAGCTCGGCGGTTCCGGGGCCGATGGCGAGGCGGACGTTCTTCGACGTGGGCCGTGACCGGAGCTCGGTCTGCACGTCCGGAAAGAGCGCAGCCCGGGCCGTCGGATCGAGGAGCCGCTCGCGCAGGGCGGCGGCATCGACGGTGATGGTGCGGGAGAGGTTCGCCTCGAAGGTGCCGTCGGGGCGCTGCCAGGGCAGGCGCAGGCCGGTGATCCGCTCGTAGCCCACGGTCACCGTCTGTGCCCACCAGCCCTCGACCCCCTGCTCGTCCTGGAGGAAGGCGGCGATGGCGCCGTGGCCGGCGCCGCGTCCCGGCCAGGCATCGATGAGGTCGCACCACGCGTCCCAGCCCCTTCCGGTGGCGGCGCGGACGGCTTCGTCGCTCATCTCCGGCTGGGCGGCCCACTTCCTGCCGCTGGTGCGCGTTGCCATCCCTTCCTCCCTGTGGTCCGGTGAATCCTACGCCAGGCGGGTGGCTCCTACGCGGTACGAGGCGGCCACTGCCGCCCGGAAGGAGCGTGACCGATGTGCCGGAGAGTTTCCTGCTCGAAATGCGGTCGTCCCACCTGGGCCGGCTGCGGAGCGCACGTGGAGCAGGTGCTCGGCAACGTGCCCAAGGACGATCGCTGCCGCTGCCGGGAGGAGAAGGCGGCTGCCGGCGGAGCCGCGGGCGGCAAAACGACCGATCTGCTGCGCAAGGGCGTCATCGCCATCGGCATCGCCCTGGTGGCCTGGTTCGCCTTCGGCCGCGCGAGCGGCGACACCACCGGCAGCGAGGCCCGGGCGCTGGTGGAGCAGGGCGCGCAACTGGTCGACGTGCGCACGCCGGCGGAGTTCGCCGAGGGGCACGTGCCCGGCGCCGTGAACATCCCGGTGGACGAGATCGAGCGGCGGGCCGGCGAGATCGAGAAGGACGAGCCGGTGGTGCTCTACTGCCGCAGCGGCGCCCGGAGCAGCCGCGCTGCCGGGATCCTCGAGGCGGCGGGCTACGAGCACGTCCACGACCTGGGGCCGATGAGCAATTGGTAGGGACGGATCGCCTACCGCTCGCCGTCCTCGTTCACCGCCCCGATGCCTCTGTCGCAGGCAGAACGCCCACCCCCCGCCGCAACGGGCGTTCGGATCGGGCGGCACCGCTAGCTTCGGCGGATGAAGCAGGCGATCCGCTCGTGCCTCTCGGTTGGCCTCGCCCTTGCGGCTGCTGCCGCCCTCGCCTTGCCCGGGCTCGTCCACGCGCAGCAGCAGCTCGGCAACAAGGTCCTCGGCACCGCCGGCATCGACGCAGGCTCGCAGCGTCCGCCGGGCCTCTACCTCGCCGATCGCTTCGCCTGGTACCACGCCAACGAGCTCGTCGACCGGGAAGGAGCGGAGGTTCCGGTGGGCCTCGATCTCGACGTGGTGGCCAACGCCATCGGGCTCGCGCTCACCCTCGAGATCGCGCCGATCGACACCTTCGTGAACCTCTCGGTGGCTGTCCCGGTGGCCCGGATCCGCAGCAACACCGAGCGCCCGGAGGCGAGCGTCGACAACCTCGGATTCGCGGACCTCTACGTGCAGCCACTCGGCCTCGGCTGGCAGTTGCCGGGGGCGGACCTCGTCACGAGCTACGGCTTCTACGCGCCCACCGGCAGGTCCGCGCCGGGTTCCGGTGGCGTCGGCAGGGGGCAGTGGACCCACCAATTCTCCGCCGGCGGAACCATCTACCTCGCCACCCGAAGGTCGTGGCGCTTCTCGCTCCTCGGGAGCTACGAGCGCAACCAGAAGAAGCGTGACGTCGACATCACCCGGGGCGACACCCTCCAGTTGCAGGGCGGCTTCGGCGGGCCGGTGCACCCGGCGGTGAACGTCGGCCTCGCCGGCTACGCACTCTGGCAGGTCGAGGACGACAGCGGCGCCGATCTCCCGCCCATCCTCCGCGGCGCACGGGACCGTGCCTTCGGCGTGGGTCCGGAGGTCTCCGTGCTCGTTCCTCCGATTCGCAGCAGGTTCGGCGCGCGCTACGAGCACGACCTCTCGGTGCGCTCCCGGCCCTGGGGCGGGATCCTCCTGCTCGAGTTCACCTTCCTCGCCTGGAGCCCGGAGAGGTGAGGCTGGGCGAGGTGACAGGCCAGGTGCGCCGCCGGCCGGAGTTCGCCTCGGTCTGATGGGCCCGCGCCGGGGCGTTGCGACGGCGCGTCCCCTTCCCCATCGTCCCGCGGCTGCCGCTCGTGGGTGAGCGGCCGAAGGGGGAAGAGCCATGGGGATCGGCAGGACGATGGCGATACCGACGCTCGCGGTGACGGACCTCGCGGAGGCGCGACGCTTCTACGGGCAGCTGCTCGGCTTCGAGGAGATCGAGACACCCGGCGAGGAGGACGCCGCGCTCTTCCGCGTCGGCAACGGATCGCCGCTGCTGGTCTACGAGCGGCCCAGCGTCTCCGGCTCCACCGCCACGGCGTGTGCGTTCACCGTGGAGAACGTCGAGGAGACGGTGGCTCGGCTTCGCAAGCAGGGCGTGCGCTTCGAGGAATACGACATGCCGGAGATGGGGCTGAAGACCGTCGACGGCGTCGCCACGATGGATGGCTTCAAGAGCGCGTGGTTCAAGGATCCGTGGGGCAACATCCTCGCCATCGAGGACGCGATGGTGGATCAGCTGCGCCGCGGCTCGACGACCGGCGCATACGAAGGCGCCCACCCCTGAGCGGCTTTCCCGCCGCTCCGACGCACCGCCTACCGGAGAACCGCTCGCTCTGCTCTCATCGGAGCCGAGGCCGCGGACCGCTCCATAGGTTGCGGCAGGGAGTGAGCCATGTGCCGCAACATCAAGACGCTCTTCAACTTCGAGCCGCCGGCGAGCGACGCGGAGATCCGCGCCGCCGCCCTTCAATTCGTCCGGAAGCTGAGCGGCTTCAACAAGCCCTCGCAGGCGAACCAGCAGGCCTTCGATCGCGCAGTCGAGGAGGTGGCGGCAAGCGCACGGGTCCTCCTCGCGTCGCTCTCGACGACCGCCCAGCCGCGCGACCGCGAAATCGAGGCGGAGAAAGCGCGCGAGCGCTCGCGCCTCCGCTTCCGGCGCGAGGCCTGAAACGGCTGGTACGCCTGGCCGCGAACCGCGCCGGGGGACGCACGCTCGTGGGCTGCCCCCGTCGCACCCGCCGTGTTTAGCCTGATCGTGAAAGGAGATTCCCGATGGCATTGCTCTGGCTTGCTGTGGCGCTCTTCGTGGTCTGGCTCCTGGTCGTCCTCTTCGCCGAGGTGGCGGGGTTTGCGATCCACCTGCTCCTCTTTGCGGCGGCTCTCGCCGTCGTCGCCTACTTCGTTCGCAAGGGAGCCGCCAGAACGAGCAAGGTATAGCGCGCCTGCCGTCGATCCGCTGGGGCCGCCAGCGCCGACGCCACGGCGAAATCCGGGTGCAAGCTTGTTTGTTCGGCGGGGTTCTGGTCTATGCGCCCGCCGGAGGAAGCCGTGGCAACCCAGCTCCATCGTCGATTCGAAACGCTCCGCTCCCTGGCGGAGGCAGCTCCCCGTCCCGTCGCCGCCCACCTGCGCATCGAGAACGACGGCAGAACGCGCGACATCCTGCTCGGTGATTCGGGGGCGCCTTCCGCGCGGCCGCCGATCGTCGATTGGGCGAGCGCCCCCCTGGCCGACGTCTTCTTCGAGACCCGCGAGGGAGACGAGTACGAGCTGGAGCTGGGCGAGCGTCTGCTCGAGGGCCGCGTCCTCGAGCGCAACCTGCTCCGGATCGAGGGCGAGGAGCTGGTCGAGGTGATCACCGAGAACGGCCGCTGCCGCCGCGGCGCGGACGGCCTCGTCGTCGAGCCGATCGAGCCCGTGCTCCGGCCGCGGGAAGGCGACCGCCGGCCTCGCACCGTGAAGCTCGATGCAGCGCAGCAGGCGATCGTCGACCTGCCCGCCCGCAGCGCGGCCCTCGTCCTCGGTGAGGCTGGCGCCGGAAAGACCACCGTCGCCGTCCACCGGATCCAGAAGCTCCTCACCGAGAACCCGAAGTGGAAGGCGGGCGTGATCGTGCCCACCGAGCCGCTGCGCCACCGGATCGAGTCGATGCTCGATCGCCTGGGCGTCCGCGGCGTGCCGGTCTACAGCTTCGATCGCTGGGCCGCCATCGAGGCCCGCCGGGTCTTCCAGGATCTCCCCACCAGGGACAGCCGCTACGCCCCTGCGGGCGTGGTGCGGATCAAGCGCGACCCCGCCCTGCGCGTGGCGATGAAGAAGCTCCTCGAGCGCAAGGGGAAGAAGGGCTCGATCGGCATCGCCGATCTCGGCGAGCTCTTCAGCGATCGCTCGCTGCTGGAGCTCATGGCGGCCCACGCCGATCCCGTCGTGCCGATCGCGCAGATCGACGAGGTCCTCGCCCACACCTCCGCGCAGCTCTCCGCCAGCACCGAGGAGGAGTGGGCCGGCAGCGACGCCGAGTCGCTGACCACCATGGACGGCCAGGCGATCGACGAGGGCACCGATCTCGCCGACGCCGGCACCATGGATCCCGAGGATCCGCCCGTTCTCTTCGCCCTCGACAAGATGCACGCAGCGCTGGGCGGCAGGAAGGCGCTGGAGCCGAAGCGCTTCGATCTGCTCTTCGTCGACGAGGCGCAGGAGCTCGGTCCCTTCGAGCTCGAGCTCATCGGCCGCGCCCACCGCGGCTCGCTCATCGTCGCCGGCGACGCGGGCCAGCAGGTCGATCCCAGCGCCAACTTCCGCGGTTGGGAGGCGACGCTCGCAGATCTCGGCGTGCCGAAGGCGGCGCGGGCGGAGCTGAAGATCGGCTACCGCTGCCCGCCGCCCATCGCCGACTTCGCCCACGCCATCGCAGGCGACGGCGCAGCCAGCCCCTCGGAGGCGGTGCGCTTCGCGCCGCAGGGCCACGAGAGCCACGTCGTCGCCTGGATCGTCGAGGAGATCCGCACCCTGCGGCAGCAGGATCCCGCGATCACCATCGGCGTGGTGGTGCGCGACGCCGCGCGCTTCACCAGGCTGCTCGCCAGGGCGACGCCCGTGGTGGGCGCGGAGGAGCTCCGTCCCGGCGCGACCCACGTGGTCTCGGTGCTCGCAGCCAAGGGCCTCGAATTCGACACGGTGATCGTGGCCGACACGGACGCCCGCTCCTTCCCCGACACCCCGGCGTCGCGGCGAGCGCTCTACGTTGCGATCACCCGCGCCACGCACCAGCTCGCCCTCGGCTGGAGCGGCAGGGCGAGCCCGCTCCTCGCCCGCGACTAACGACGGCTGCGGCGCTGGAGCGCCGAGGGCGTCAGCCCGAACATCTCCTTGAAGGTGCGGGTCATGTGGGCGGCGTCCGCGAAACCGGCCGCCGCCGCCGCCTCCGAGAGCGGCGTCCCCGCGACGATGGCGGTGGCAGCCAGCTGGAAGCGCACCCAGCGAACGTAGGGGCGGATCGGGATGCCAACCGACGCCGTGAAGACGTGCAGCAGACGGGAGGGCGAGAGGCCGACGCGCTCCGCGAGGCGTTCGAGCGAGACCTCGCGGTCGGGGAGCTGGTCGCGGATCGCGCGCACCACCTCGCGCGCCCGCGGGTGCATGCGCGGCAGCTCCCACGGACCTCCGGCGAGCCGGGAGATGGCGCGCTCGGCCCAGGCCGAGAGCTCGTCCCGCCCCGGCGCAGGCGGCAGGCCGGCGAGGAGCGCGCTGCGGGCTGGATCGTCGAGGAAGGAGGCGCCCCCCTCGATCGATGCGGCCAGGCGGGCGCCGGGCACCGACTCCGGATCGACGAAGAGCAGGAGCACGTCGCAGCCGCTCGCATCGACGGCATGCTCGACGTCCGGACCGGTGAGGAGCCCGGCAGCCGCCCGGCTCTCCCCGCCGACCTGTACCCGCAGCGTGCCTGCCCGGGCGAGCACGAGGTGGAGGTTGTGGTGCCGGTGGGGCTCGCTCACCGTACCCGGCGCCGCAGCGGCGAGGAGCGGGGGCCAGATGGTGAGCGGCGCAGCTGCGGGGAGCTCCATCCGCAAAGTTTAGCGCCTTTGCGCCGCCCTGCAGCAGATCGCAGCAGGTCCGTTCAAGCACACGGACCCCTCGGAGCTGCAGATTCGGGGTCGTTGCCACGGAGGAAGAGATGGCCCCGCTGATCGCACTGCTGCTGACCTATGCCCTGGCGCGCCTCGTGCTGCGCCACCCGCGTGACCGCACCCTGCCCGGCCGCCTGGCCCTCGCCGCCATGCTGATCCTGACCGCGAGCGCGCACTTCACCTCCACCGAGGCGCTGGCGGCGATGATCCCGCCGGCCTTCCCGGCGCCGGTCCACCTCGTGCACGCGACGGGCGTCGCGGAGCTCGCCTTCGCCGTGCTGCTGGTCGCCCGGCCCACGCCGATCCTGGGCTGGACCCTCGTCCTCTTCTTCCTCGCGGTCCTTCCCGCCAACATCCATTCGGCGCTGGCCTCGGTCGGCTACGGCGGCCACGGTCCCGCCTATCTCTGGTTCCGGATCCCGCTCCAGCTCCTCTTCATCTGGTGGGCCGCCTTCTTCACCGGCCTGCTGCAGCGCCGGGATCGGTCCTACGCGGCGACGCGGGAAGCGGGCGCCAGATGAGCCCCGCCACGCTCTACGATGCAATCAATACGCTCCTCTTCCTCCGCTGGGGTGGGAGCGGCAGGCTGCGACAGGCGCTGGTGGATTCGCTCGACGTCCGTCCCGGCCAGCGTGTGCTCGAGCTCGGCTGCGGGACCGGCCAGGTGACGGCCCGCCTGCTGGCTGCAGGCGCCGAGGTTTGCGCCGTGGACAGGCTCGACGACATGCTCGCGGCCTCGCGTCGACGTGCGCCTGGCGCCACCTTCGTCCGCGGCGACGTGTTCGAAGCAGAGATCGGGACGAACTTCGACCGCGTGGTGCTCTCCTTCGTGCTCCACAGCTCCGAGTCCGCAGGACGGCTCCGTCTGCTGCGCCGCGCTGCTGCTGCGCTCGGTCCCGGTGGCAGCATCGGCGTCCTCGAGTGGGCCCTGCCCGCCGGACCGTTGGCAGGCGCTGCCTGGAGGGCCCTCCTGGCCCGGCTCGAGCCGGCGCCCGCAGGCACGCAACAGATCCTCGACGGGGCGCTCGGGCAGGAAGCGGCCCGCGCCGGCCTCCGCATCGCGAGCCACCGCCCTCTGGCAGGTGGAAGAGTCCAGCTGCTCGTTCTCACCCCCGGGGCGGAGCGTGCGGCGGCCGACCAGCAGCGCCCCGCTGCCGGTGCAGCGGTTGCACCAACCGGCGGGACGACTTAGCTCTCGTGGGTCCACGATCGCCGGCGAGGCGCCATTGCCCATCGAAGACTACGCGCTCATCGGAGACACGCGGACCGCGGCCCTGGTGAACCGGAACGGATCGATCGACTGGCTCTGCCTGCCCCGCTTCGATTCCGGCGCCTGCTTCGCCGCGCTCCTCGGCGATCCGCACAACGGCCGGTGGCTGCTCCGGCCGGCGGGCGAAGTGCGCGCCACCAGGCGCCGCTACCGCGGCGAGACCCTCGTCCTCGAGACCGAGTTCGAGACGGCGGACGGTACCGTTCGCGTGATCGACTGCATGCCGCCCGACGAGGAGATCCCCAACCTCGTCCGCGTGGTCGAGGGGGTCGAGGGCGCGGTCCCGATGCGGATGGAGCTGGTCATCCGCTTCGACTACGGCTGGGTCGTGCCGTGGGTGCGGCGGGTCGATGGTGTCCTCAGCGCGGTGGGCGGCCCCGACGCCCTCGAGCTGCGCACGCCGGTCGAGCACCACGGCGAGAACCTCACCACCGTCGCCGACTTCACCGTGCACGAGGGGCAGCGGGTCCCCTTCGTCCTCACCTGGCATCCCTCCCACGAGCCCCCGCCGCCAGCCATCGACGCGGAGGCGGCCGTCGCGCTCTCCGAGAGCTGGTGGCAGCGCTGGTCCTCGCGCTGCACGCACGTGGGCCCGTGGCGCGAGGCGGTGATGCGCTCGCTGTTGACGCTCAAGGCGCTGACCTACACGCCCACCGGTGGAATCGTCGCCGCGCCGACCACCTCGCTGCCCGAGCACATCGGCGGCGTCCGCAACTGGGACTACCGCTACACCTGGCTGCGCGACGCCACCTTCACCCTCTACGCGCTCCTGTCGAGCGGCTACCGGGAGGAGGCCTGTGCGTGGCGGGAGTGGCTGCTCCGCGCGGTGGCCGGCTCACCCCAACAGCTCCACCTGATGTACGGCGTCGCCGGCGAGCGAAGGCTGCCGGAGCTCACCCTCGACTGGCTCCCCGGCTACGCCGGCTCGGCGCCGGTGCGGGTGGGCAACGCGGCGATCAAGCAGCGGCAGCACGACGTCTACGGCGAGGTGATGGACGCGCTCCACGTGGCGCGGAAAGCAGGGATCCCGCCGAGCGCCAACGCCTGGCGCCTGCAGCGCGAGCTGCTCGACCTGCTCGAATCGAAGTGGAAGGAGCCGGACGAAGGGCTCTGGGAGGTGCGCGGTCCGAGCCGGCACTTCACCCACTCGAAGATGATGGCGTGGGTCGCCTTCGACCGGGCGGTGAAGGCGGTGGAGCGCAGCGGCCTCGAGGGTCCGGTGGAGCGGTGGCGGGTGAGCCGCGACACCATCCACCGGGAGGTCTGCAGCAGGGGCTGGGACGCCGCGAAGAAGGCGTTCACCCAGTCCTACGATTGCCCCCAGCTCGACGCCGCGCTGCTGATGATGCCGCTCGTGGGTTTCCTGCCCCACCACGATTCCCGCGTGATTTCCACCGTGGCGGCGATCGAGCGGGAGCTGCTGCACGGGGGGCTGCTGCTCCGCTACAAGACCGCCGAGTGCCAGGACGGCCTCCCTCCCGGCGAGGGGACCTTCCTGCTCTGCAGCTTCTGGCTCGCGGACAACTACGCGATGCAGGGTCGGCTCGACGAGGCGAGGACCCTCTTCGAGCGCTTGCTCGCCCTGCGCAACGACGTGGGCCTGCTCGCGGAGCAATACGATCCGATCGCGGGTCACCAGCTCGGCAACTTCCCGCAGGCCTTCTCCCACGTCGGCCTGATCAACACCGCCTACAACCTCACGCCGCGGCCTCCGGCACCCGCGCTCGAGCGCGAGCGCAGCTGACCTTTCAGAAGAGCAGCTCCCGATGGGCGGCCTCCGGCGCGGCGAAGAGGAGGAGCCGCTCGCCCTCGTCCCGGAGGGCGGTGCGCTCCTGGCGCGACGGACGCCGCAGCAGCTCGAGCTGCAGCACGGCGCGCTGCCGCTGCTGCTCGAGGCGCCAGGTACCGGCGACGAAGCCGTCGAGGAGCACCGTGCCGGGGATCTGGCCGTTCTTCGAGGAGAAGATCGTGCGGCGCAAGGGCTCGGGCACGATCCGGCCGCGATCGGCGTGGGAGAGCACCAGGTTGTCGAAGGGGGCGACGAGGCGCACCGGTGCGGATGTGGCGGGGCCGAAGGCGGCGAGGTAGCGGCGGATCAGCGCCTGCAGCGAGGGCCGCCTGGCGAGTGGCTTGCCCAGCCATTGCTGCGCGGTGGCGAGCACCGGCTGGCCGCTGGTGCGCCAGAGGCCGCGGGGCGGGATCTGCACCAGCGGCAGGAGGTTGCGGATCGTGAGCTCGAGCAGGGCGCGGTTGAGCGCCCGTGGGCAGAGCGTCGCTTCGTCTCGTCTCGACATTTCCGTCCTCCCTGCTCAGCGGAAGCGGCGGAAGAACGTCTGCAGATCCGCCGCCAGCAGGTCCGGGCATTCCATCACGGCGAAGTGGCCACCGCGGTCGAAGGTGGACCAATGCACGACGTTGTTCGCCCGCTCGGCGAAGCTGCGCACGGAGCGGAAGTCGTGGGGGAAGACCGCGACGCCGGTCGGCGTGGGGTTGGGCACCTCGCGGTAGCCGGCGTTCGACCGCGCGTCCTCGAAGTAGATGCGCGCCGAAGATCCGCTCGTCGCGGTGAGCCAGTAGAGCGTCACCTGGGTGAGGAAGAGGTCGCGGTCCACCGCGAGCTCCGTCGTCCCGAAGTTGGTGTAGAGCTCGCTGTTCCAGGCGAGCAAGCCCGCAGGCGAATCGACCAGCGCGTAGGCCAGGGTCAGGGGCCGGGTCGACTGGATCGCGCGGAAGCCCGCCCGGCTCTCGAAGTCGGCGAGGATCTTCATCCCCTCCATCTCGAAGGGCGTGAGCTTCTCCATCTCGCCAGGGGCGCCGGTCGGGAAGGCGAAGATCTGCAGCATGTGGACACCGGCGAGGCCCCCGGGCTGGAGGATCCCCAGCTCGCGGGTGATCCCCGCGCCGGCGTCATGGCCGTGGGCGCCGTAGCGGTCGTAGCCGAGCCGGCGCATCAGCTGGTGCCAGGCCCTGGCGATGCGTGCGCTGTCCCAGCCCGGCTCGGTGGTCGGCCCCGAGAAGCCGTAGCCCGGGATCAAGGGGATGACCAGGTGGAACGCGTCGGCGGGATCGCCTCCGTGGCGCCGGGGATCGGTCAGGCGGTCGATCATGCCCTCGTAGTCGGCGAAGGAGCTGGGCCAGCCGTGGGTGAGGAGCAGCGGCATCGCCCCCGGCTCCGGCGAGCGCACGTGCACGAAGTGGATGCGCTGGCCGTCGATCGTGGTCGTGAATTGCGGGCGGGCGTTGAGCCTGGCCTCCGCGGCGCGCCAGTCGTAGCCGGTGCGCCAGTAGGCAGCGAGCTCCTGCACCCAGGGCAGCGGCGCCCCGTAGCTCGCCCCCACCCCGGGGAGCTGGTCGGGCCAGCGGGTCCTCGCGAGGCGCTCGCGCAGATCCTCGAGCGCCGCCTCGGGGACCTAGATGCGGAACGAATGATTCCGTTCCATATTTGGGACCGAGCTTGTCGCTGTGTCAAGCCGTCCTGCGAGGAGTGAGAGAAAGCGATGGGAAATTCGCCACATAGCGGAAGGCGCGCCCAGGCCGCCGAGAACGACCGCCGGATCCTCGAGGCGGCACATGCAGTCTTCGTGGCCGATCCCGCCGCACCGATCGCCGCGGTGGCGGAGCGGGCCTGCGTGGGGATCAGCGCCCTCTACCGGCGCTATGCGAGCAAAGAGGAGCTGCTCCGCAAGCTCTGCGGCAACGGACTCGCCCTCTACCTCGAGGCAGCGGAGGCGGCGTACGCGGACGAGGGTGACCCGTGGCAGGCGTACGTGGGCTTCATGCGCCGGATCGTCGAGGCGGATACGCACTCCCTCACCCTGCGGCTCGCCGGACCTTCGAACCGACGGCGGCGCTCTTCACCGACGCCGAGCGGGCGCGGGAGCTGAGCGTTCGGCTCTTCGAGCGGGCGCAGCAGGCCGGCGCGATTCGGGAGGGGGTGGAGCCCACCGACGTCGCGCTCCTCTTCGAGCAGATCGCCGCCATCCGGGTCGACAACCCGGCGCGCACCGCCAGCTTGCGGCAGCGGGCCCTCGCCATCGCACTCGAGGGACTCCGGTCCCGGGAACGTTCGCCGCTGCCCGGGCCGCCACCGAGCTGGGAAGAGGTGAACGCCCGGTGGACGAGGTGAGCGTGACGGCGGTCTTCTCGAGTCGGCGCCGGTGGCGCCTTCGCCTTCTTCCACCTCAGTCGAGCAGGAAGCCGCAGGAGAGGTTGGCGATCGCGCCGGTCATCGCGCCGGCGCCATCCGAGGCGAGGAAGACGGCGGTCTCGGCAACCTGCCCCAGGGTCGGCAGGCGCCCGAGGAGCGTGGCGGCTGCTGCGCCTTCGAGAGATGTCTGGACGATGTCGCCCCCCTCGCCCGCCTGCACGCCGGCGCGCTCCGCGACCTGGCGGAAGACCGTGGCGCTGTGCGATCCGGCGCCGACCGCCTCGGGGATGGCGTGGGAGCGGATGCAGACCACGCGGATCCCGAAGGAGCCGAGCTCGCCGGCCAGGTGGCGGGTGAGGGCCTCGACGCCGGCGCAGGCGACGCTGTGGCCGAGGTAGCCGGGGCCGGGCATGCGCGAGACCGGCGTGGTGAGGGCGAGGATCACGCCCCGACGCTCCCGGCTCATGTGGCGGGCGACGGCGCGGGCGGTGATGAAGTTCGCCCAGGTATAGACGGTGATCGGGAAGGCGTAGTCCTCGAGCGAGAGCTCCGCCAGGGGGACGCCCTGCACGTGGGCGACGCCGATGGCGTTCATGGCGATGTCGATGCCGCCCGCTCGCGCCGCCACCTCGTCGGCGTGCTGCTCCACCGCGCGCACGTCGAGGGCATCGACGGTGTCCGCATCGGCCCTGCCGCCCTCCGCCCGGATCGCCGCGGCCACCCTGTCGAGCTTCTCCTTCGTGCGGCCGGCGAGGAAGACGTGCGCGCCCTCCCGGGCGAAGGCCCTGGCGACGGCCCCGCCGATCGCGCCGCCGCCGCCGTAGATCACTGCGGTCCGATTCTCGAGCTTCATGGTTGTCCTCCTCGTGTGGCAGTTCCCTGGCTTGGACGGTCCGGCGCCACCCGACTCATCGGTGTGGGGCCTCGGCCCTTGCGCTGCAGGGCGGCGCCCCTCGCCGGGCCTATCCGGCGAGGGTGTCGGCTCCCGCTCCCCTGTGCGCTTCGTGCCCACCGTTCGGATGAAGTGCGGAGGCGGCGATGCGGCGGCTGCTGGCGGTGGGGGCGTTGTTGGTGGCGGCGGGATGCAGCCGCTCGGGGCGGTGGACCCACGCGGAGCCGGACGGGCGTGGCAATGCGACGGCACCGCTCTGCGCCCTCGAGAACGTCGGCGAGCTCTCGGAACGGGCGCAGCTCGAAGCGCTCGAGGGCAGGCTGCAGCAATTCCACGGCTGCCTCGAGGCGTCGGAGGCAGCGCCTGTCGTCGTCGCCACCGTGAGCCGGGAGGGCTACGTCGACTGGGTGACGGGACCTGCGGGCGCGCGGCTCGAGGCGGTCGAGGCGAAGTGCGTGGCCGACGTGGTCCGCAGCCTGCGCTTTCCCAGGCCCAGCTGCGAGCGGCCGGCGCGGCTCGCCTTCCGCTTCCGCGCGGAGGGGCCCCCCGAGGTGCTCCGGGGCGATGGCACCTGCGACGGCCGGGGTGGCCTGTCGCCGGAGGAGCTGGCGGAGACGCTCGCCGGTTACGAGAGCGACGTGCGCTTCTGCTACGAACGACAGCTCGAACAGCGCCCGGACCTGCGGGGCCGGGTCGTCGCGCGCTTCGTCATCGACCGCGGCGGCAGGGTGGTTTGGGTGGGGCTGGCGGAGGAGCTCGAGGATCCGGAGGTGGGCCGCTGCATCGTGGGGGCGATGCGGACGTGGGAGTTCCCGCCGCCGTGCGGCGGGATCGTCTCGGCGGCGCATCCCTGGATCCTCGAGCCCGAGGATTGATTCCGCCTGCTGCTCGCATCCCCTCGCTGCAGCGCCGGGCACCGCCCAAGGCCGCGGGCTGCGCGGCAGATGCACGGGACCCGGAGCCGCCCTCCCCTTCCGTGGTATGGTCGCACGCGGTGAGGCCTTCTCTTGTTTCCGTCGTACGGCACCCTCGCAGCTGATCTGCCCCCGGAGCGCACGCGGTTCGTGGGCAGGGGCCACGAGCTCGAGCTGCTGCAGCGCCACTTCACCCACGGCGAACGAATCGTCACCCTCCTCGGACCGCCGGGGGTGGGAAAACACGGCTCGGCGTGCCCCACGGTGGCGAGGCCCCCGCAGAGCAGCTCGGCAACGCGCTCGCCGCACGAGACGAGCTTCTCATCGTGCTCGACAACTGCGAGCACCTCGATCCCGGCGCCCGCGCCCTGCTCGACCGCGCGCATCGATCAGCGCCTCGCCCTGCTCCGCGTGGCGCCCGGGCACGCCGCCCGCAAGGTGCTGCTCACTGCCGACGAGGCAGACCCGCCGCGCTTCGGCCGCCTCGAGAGCATCCGCGCCTACGCGGTCACCGCCCTCGGCCGCCTGGCGCCGCGGCGTCGTCCGCCTGGGCGAGGCAGGCGGCGAGCTCGCGCGCACCGAGGTGGTGCAGCAGCTCGCCATCGAGCGCGCCCGCGCGGTGCAGCACGAGCTGGGTCGGATCCAGGGAGAGGCGCTGGCCACCGGCAACCTCGCCGTGGTGGCGCTCGAGCGGGGACAGCTGCGCAGCGCGCGGCACCTCATCGAGCTGCTCCAGCGCCTGCCAGCTCGAGCTCTTCACCGAGACGGAGCCCAACGACACCACGGCGACGGCCAACACCTTGAGCCCCTACCGCTACGCGACCGGCAGCGCGCCGGCAGGTGATCTCGACGTCTTCTCCTTCGAGGTGACGGCGGCGACGAGCTACACGCTCGCCACCGCGGTCGACGTCAACCGCAACCCCTGCCACACACTCCTGCATGGGCGGAACACCTACCTGCGCGTCTACGACGCCAACGGCGGGCTCGTCGACGAAAACGACAACGCCTCGCCGAACAACGGCTGCGCTGCGCTCACCTTCGTGGCAGCCAGCTCCGGGACCCACTACGTGGAGGTGAGCGGCGCTGCAGGGAGTGCCGTGAACATCTGGTACCTCTGGATCGACTGATCCTGGCCTGCGCCAGGGTGACGCCGCCCCCTTCGAGCAGGGGGCGGCGTCGTTTTGCGTCGTCTCAGAGCGTGTGAAGAAATCGGTCCGGCAAGCGCCGGCCCGCTTTCTTCGCTCGCGCTTCGCGCGAGAAACGCTCCTTTTTGCGATCACTTCGCCTTCGGCTTCGCTGGAGCGTTTGTTTCACAAACTCTCAGCCGAGGTGGCGGGTGATCAGCGCCCGGGCACCAGCCGGATCGGCCTTGCACTCGAGCAGGGCGCCGAGGACGAGGGGCGCCACGATCGTCGCGTCCGACTCGATCACGAACATCGGCGTCTGCTCGGTGAGCTTGTCCCAGGTGATCTTCTCGTTGGGCGTGGCGCCGGAGTAGGAGCCGTAGGAGGTGGTCGAGTCGCTGATCTGGCAGAAGTAGGCCCAGGGCTTCACCGGCTGCCCGAGGTCGTATTTGATCGACGGGACCACGCAGATCGGGAAGTCGCCGGCGATGCCGCCGCCGATCTGGAAGAAGCCGACGCCTGCGCCTTCCGAGAGCGCCTGGTAGCGGTCGTAGAAGTCGGCCATGTACTCGACGCCGGACTTCGCGATGCTCGCGCTGCACTCGCCCGACTTCACGTAGGAGGCGAAGATGTTGCCGAAGGTCGAGTCCTCGTAGCCGGGGACCACCAGCGGCAGGCGGGCCTTCGCAGCGGCGAGCAGCCAGCAGCTCTCGGGATCCCCCTCGTACGCGGCGGGATCGATCGCCTGGATCACGTCGTAGAAGTACTCGTGCCAGAACCTGCGCTCACCGCTCTCGCTGGCCCGCTTCCACATCGGGACGATGATCTTCTCCACCGCGCGGAAGGCCTCGTCCTCCGGGATGCTGGTGTCGGTGACCCGGCGCATCCGGTCTGCGAGGATCTTCGTGTCGTCCTGCTTGGTGAAGTAGCGGTAGTCGGGGAAGTCCTTGTAGCCGTGGTGGGCGACGAGGCGGAAGAGCGACTCCTCGAGGTTCGCGCCGGTGACCGAGAGGCCGTGGACCAGGCCGGCGCGGATCGCGGGCGCGAGGGTGATGCCGAGCTGCGCCGACGACATGGCGCCGGCCACGGCCCAGTACATCCGGCCGCCCCCCTCGACGTGTTTCCAGTAGGCGAGGATCGCGTCGCGGGTCGAGCGGGCGTTGAAGTTCTTGTAGTTGCCGAGAACGAAATCGAGGATTGGGAGATCGGTGGGGGTCACGGGCAGCCTCCTGCAACGACTGGGTGGTCGATGCCCGGATGGCGCCGTGTCGATCGGATGCCACCCGGGGACGCCCTACGGTCACGACGTCGGTGTCGCGCCGCCATCGGAGCGTCGAGTGGCAGGCCGGCGTGTAGCACGGCGGGGCCTGGGCGCGCCACCGCAGCGGCGGCGGCGCGCGGGTCCGGCCCTCGTCTGGTGCGGAGCCCGCCGCTACGGGGCCGGCGCTGGCTCGCTCGCGCTGGGCAGAACCTGGCGCAGCTCGTCGATCGTCACCGAGAGGAGAATCGCATCGCCGACGGAGCGAATGAGCCGCGTGGGGATCTCGATCGTTCCGGGGCCACGGAACATGCTCCGCTCCGCGCCGAGGCGCTCGGCCGCATCCTTGCGCAGCTTCACCTCGCACGACTGCACCTGCCAGGTGTCGCTGTCGAAGTAGAAAACGGAGAGCTCTCCGATCGCCATCCCGTCGGCTGCGATCACGCTCCGTCCGTGCAGATCGTCGTCTGAAAGCCTCATCTCGAACCTCCTCGCTACAACGTAGTGCCGCCGGGAGGTACGCACAGCGCCGGTACCGCGACGGGCAGCAGGTCGCCCGCTTCGCGACCATGCCCACGCCCGCTGCCTTACAACGTGCGCGCGGTCGCTGCGGAACTCGTGGCATCGGCAGGCCGCGACGACCGTCGCCGCAGCTCAATCGTCCGTGGGCTCGACGTAGAGCATCACGCCGGCGAGCAGGCAGGCGAGCTGGCGGCGCTCGCCGTCGTCGAGCGATTTCGAGAGCCAGATGCGCCCGGGCCGCAGCACCTCGACGGCGGCTGCAGGCCCCTCGGCGCCGTCGACACGGAAGCCCGCCGGCTCGCCGGGGGACCACGCCGCGGTGGTCTCGTGGACGCTGGTGAGATCGAAGGTGCGCCCGGCGAGCGCCACCCGGCCGGCGTGATCACCGCGCCGGTCCTCGAGCTCGAGCCGCGCAGCCCCGTCGCCCACGCCGCAGGTGCAGACGAGGCGCGCGTCCTGGGAGCTCAAGCTGCCGGCCTTGCCGAGAGAGAGGCCCTTGCGCTCGGTGAGCGAGGTGCACTGCGCGGGAAGCTTCTCCGCGCGGTCCACGAACTGGAACGTGTAGGCCGTCCGGGTATCGTCCTTCGAGAAGCCGGCGACGCTGAAGCCGCTCCCCCGGTTCCAGTCCCGATCCACCTCGGCCACCTGGTAGGGCCCGAGTACGAAGGACTCGTCGACGAACGAGCCGGTCATAGAGCTGCGCTCGGTCGCCTCGAAGACCTCACTCTGCCGCGCCACGTCGCCGGGCGGCACCATGCGCAGCGTGGCGCAGCCCGAGCCACCGAGAAGCACCGCCACCACCGCCACCTGGAGGCTCGAAACGTACCTGGCCATCGTCTCTCCCCGGCGCTCGTCGTCGCCCTCGTCGGGACCTGCGAGCGCCTCGTCCCATTGGACACGCGGGGCGAAATTTCGGGCAAGCCGCATCTCCGGCAAAGGGCGTTCGGGATCAGAGCTGCGTCATGATCTCGCACCCCTCCCGCGTCACCACCACCGTGTGCTCCCACTGCGCCGACAGGCTGCCGTCCGCGGTGACCACCGTCCAGCCGTCGTCGAGGAAGCGTACCGCCGGGCCGCCGAGGTTCACCATCGGCTCCACGGTGATCGCCATGCCGGCTTTGAGGCGCGGGCCCGTGCCGCGACGGCCCGTGTGCGGGACGTGGGGTTCGGCGTGCATCTGCCGCCCGATGCCGTGCCCGCCCAATTCGGTGACGATGCTCACGCCTTCGGAGCGGGCGAGCTCCTCGATGGCAGCGCCGATGTCGCCGAGGCGGGCACCCTCGCGGATGACGGCGATCCCCGCGTCGCGGCAGCGGCGGGCGACATCGACCAGGCGCCTGGCCGTCTCGCTCGCCTCGCCGATGACGAAGGTGGCGCTGTTGTCCCCGTGGTAGCCGTCCAGGTTGGTGGTCACGTCGACGTTGACGATGTCCCCCGGCTCGAGGAACTCCCACTCGCTCGGGATCCCGTGGCAGACGACGTGGTTGCGGCTGGTGCAGACCGCCGCGGGAAAGCCCTGGAACCCGAGCTGGCTCGGGCGACCGCCGCGCCGGGCGGTGTCCTCCCGGACGAGGCGATCGATCGCGGCGGTGGACATGCCGGGGCGCAGTTGCGCGCCGACGAAGGCGAGGGTCTCGGCTGCTGCACGTCCGGCGCGCCGCATGCGCTCGATCTGGGAGGAGCTGAGGATCTCGATGGCCATCGCTCCTTCATGCGGCGAAGGGGCGTGGGGCGTCCAATACCCTTTCGATCTGCCTTGGGCCATTGCCCCCGGCGGCGCTCGGGGCGAGACTCCGGCCGTGAGCCTCTCCCAGATCCGCTATTTCGTTGCAGTCGCCGAGGAAGGCAACGTGGGCCGCGCCGCGCAGCGGCTTCATCTCGCCCAGCCGCCGCTGAGCCGGCAGATCCGCGCGCTCGAAGACGAGATCGGGACGCCGCTCTTCGAGCGCACGCCGCGCGGGATGACGCTCCTGCCGCCCGGGCGCGCCTTCCTCGAGCACGCGCGCTCGATCCTCGCCGCCGTCGATCGGGCGGTCGATGCGGCCCGGGCCGAGACCGCCACGGCGCCGGAGAAGAGATGACGACGCACCACGGTCACCATCACCCCCAACGCCATGGACATGCCCACGGCCATCACCACGACCAGGGGGCCCGCGCGGCGCTTCGTTACCTGCGGCTCCTCCCATGGATGTGGCACTCCGAGCTGAACGAGGCGGTGGTGCACGACCTCGCGCTCCAGCCCGGCGAGCGCGTCGTCGATCTGGGAGCTGGCGCCGGGGCAGCGACGGCGGTGGCGGCAAGGCGGGGCGCGCAGGTCCTCGCCGTCGACCCCATGCCCTTCATGCGCACGGTGCTCGGGCTGCGGCGGCGCCTGCATCGGCAGGGCGACGCCATCGAGGTCCGGGACGGCGCTGCCGAGGCGATCCCCGCCGCGGACGGAAGCGTGGACGCGCTCTGGACGGTGAACACCCTCCACCACTGGACCGACCGCGACGCCGCCGCGCGGGAGCTGGCGCGGGTGCTCGTGAAGGGCGGGCGGGTGCTCCTGCTCGACGAGGCGTTCGACGACGCCGCGCATCCCGAGCACGCGCATTTCCAGGAGCGGCGGCGGCGCAGCGGCCTCCACTTCGACGAGGTGGATCCGGCGTCGCTCGCCGAGGCGTTGCGGGCGGCGGGCTTCGCCCAGGCCGAGGGGAGCCGCACCCGTTTCGCCGGGCGGCCGGTGAAGCTGATCCGCGCGACGCGGTAGAGGCCCCTTCGTTCGTCATGGGGGGCCGGCCCGGAGTCGCGATTGCGGCAAGCGGTGCCACCGCGCGGCCGCCGCGTTCCGTACGCGGGCTCGTCCCCCCCGAGAGACCAGCGATGCCGCCGAACCACTGTGGAGGCGGGAGATCGGCGGCGCCTACATCAGCGGGTGACCGAGCTCCTGTCCACATACATCCTTGATACACCGCCGTAGCCAACGATGCGCCGGGTCGGCGTCGAGGCGCGGATGCCAGAGCAGGGAAACGACCATCTCGGATGTGCGAAAAGGCAGAGGAAAGCTGTGCATCCCGGCACGCAGCTGCGCCGTATGCCGCTCCGGAACCGTGGCGATCATGTCCGTGGAGCGTACCAGAGCGAGCGCCGTCGCGAAGCCGCCCACGATGGCGACGATCTGGCGTTCGAGTCCGAGAAGCTCCAGCGCGCCGTCGACCGGCGCCGAGGCGACGCCCGGCTGCGCGGCGTGCCGCGCGACCTCTACGTGCTGGCCGCTCGCATAACGCTCTGCCGTGATCGCCCCCTGCGCGAGTGGATGCTCCGCTCGCGTCACGCCGACGAAGCGATCGCGGAACAACGCCTGCGCACGGACCTCGGGGCCCGTCGCCTTCGCGATGACACCGGTTTCCAGATCGACCGTCCCGCCGCGCAAGGGAGCGCTGTCCCTGTCCAGCTTCGGCACGAACCGCAGCATCACGCGGGGAGCCTCCGCGCTCACCCGACGCAGGAGCGCCGGGCCGAACGTCTCGACGAACCCTTCGCCGGTGCGCAGGGTGAAGGTCCTGGAGAGCTCCGCGAGGTCGATTTGCGCAGCGGGTCGGAGGATGGACTCGGCTTCCTGCACGATCCGGCCAACCTGCTCGCGGAGCTCGGCGGCGCGCGGCGTCGGTACCAGGTCGCGTCCTGCCCTGACCAGAAGCGGGTCGCCGGTGGTCTCCCGCAATCGTGCCAGGGTTCTGCTCATCGCCGATGCGCTGAGATTCATCCGGCGCGCTGCCGCGGCGACGCTCCCCTCCTCGAGGAGCACTTCGAGGGCGAGCAGAAGGTTCAGATCGGGGGGAGACACCGGGCAAGGTTAGCCATGCGGCCCCTTGACGTCAAAGGCGCGATCCGACTCCGTCTGCCGGTCTGCCGCCCAGCCTGCGGATCAATGGACCGGCTGCGTCTCCTCGGGAAGGCGCAGCAACTCGTCCACCACACCGTGAACCTGTGCGAGCTGCAGCAGCGCCTGGTCCATGAGCGGGAGGACCTTCGCAGCCGACTCCTCCGGTGCCAGCCGCTCGATCCGCGCCAACACCCCCTCCATCGCGTCGATCGGCGGCACCATCGCCTGCGACGCGCTCGCGAGAAATTCGTCCCGGAAACGGATCGCGTCGCGGACCTGGGCGTAGGCCGCCTCCGCCGCCCGGCGTGCTTCGCCTTCTTCGACGAGAAGCCGGTCGCGTTCCTGCTCCGCCCTTCGCCGGCTCGTAATGTCGCGGAAGCTGCTCACCCGTCCGACGACCTCGCCGGCCAGGAGGTGCGGGCGGCTGTAGCGCTCGAAGATGCGCCCATCGTCGAGCTCGATCTCCTCGTCCGACTCGGCGTCGATGTGGCGCTCGAGCCAGCGCACGCGCTCCATGAAGTCGGACCGATGCTTCACCCGGCCTACGATCGAGGCGATGGCCGACTCGTCGTCACGGTCCTCGAGCAGCTCGCTGCCTATCCCCCAGAGCTCCAGGAAGCGCCGATTCCAGGCGACGATCCGACGCTCCCGATCGACCACGAGGATGCCGTCCGCGGTTGCGTCGAGGGTCGTACGCAGGATCGACACCGCCTCCTCCAGGCGCCTCCGCGTGTCGTTGCGGGCGGTGACATCGATCGCCGTGATGAGCACACCGCCCACGCTTCCGTCGGCCCCCCGGACAGGCGCGCTGGAGAAGCTCGCTTCGAGCCAGCTGCCGTCCTTGCGGAGCAGGTGCGCATCGCCGGCGCTGGCGCGCTCGCCCCGCAGCAGCTTCGCGAAGCGTGCAGCAGAGGCGCCGCTCTCGCGGTCCGGGCGGAGCGAGGCGTAGGGTCTTCCCAGAAGATCCTCTTCGGCGTACCCGGTGAGACTGGTGGATGCTTCGTTCACCCGAACGATCCGGCCCTGTCGGTCGAGCACGAAGAGCATCACGCCGGTGGCCTCGATGACGCGCTCGCTGAGCGTCCGCTCCGCCTCGAGCGCGGCGGACCGGTCGGCAACCCGCCCCTCGAGCTCGGCGCGCTCGCGCTCGATCGCCTTTCGGGCTTCTTCACGCTCATGAAGGGTCGCCGCGAGCAGCAGAAAGGCACCGGAGAGGACGACGATCGCCAGGTGGAGGCGACGCATCGCCGCATCCCCTGCATCCGGCTCGAGGCGCAGAGCGGTGGTGGCCAGCGCTGCCACCGCCATGGCCGCCACGGCAACCACCGTACCTCTGGTGCCGAACCGAATCGCCGCCCAGAGGAGCACCGGGACCAGCACGTGCACCGGCGCATGGCCGAGCCACGACGGGCCCGAAGGGCCGAAGGCCCAGACGCAGGCAGCGACGAGCGTCGTCGCACACGCCGCCATCTCCCAGGGCCTCCTCGGAGCACCGCGCAGCTGGGGGGCTGCCAACACGAGCGGGGCCACCACCATCGCAGCGCCGCTCGCGGCGATCCAGAAGCTCGTCAGGCTCGCGGGGAGCAACGAAAGGCCCAGACCGCCGATGCTGCTCTCCGCGGCGAGCACCGCGGTCAGCAGCGTCGGGTAGAGCACGCCGCCCACCAAGGTCAAAGCGATCACCCCGCGCACGTGGAAAAGCAACCGCGAAGCGGGCCCACGCGAGCGCAACAGAGCGCCGCACACGACAGAGGCTACGGCGATCGCCGCCCCGAACAAGAGGGCTGCGGGGAGCCCCCGTCCGCTGGCGCCCTGCGGCTGGTTCGACGCGACGATCGCACTACCCGCCAGCGCACCGATCAAGACGCCCATCGCCACACGTGGACCGCGTGCGACGGCGATGCCGAGCGCGATGCCCAGGCCAGCGGGAAGCACCGGAAGAGCGGCTGGAGAGAAGACGAAGAGCTGCGCGAGCAACGAGGCGGCGACGCAGAGCCCCGCGACCCATGCGTTCTCGACGAGCAGCACGTGCTTCATGTGAGTTCCTCGGACGGAAGGATGCCGGCACCCGGTGCGACGGGCAGCTCGATCACGAAGGTGGCGCCCGCGCCGGGCCTGCTCTCGACAGCGATCGTCCCCCCGCTCGATTCGGCGATGCGCCGCGCAAGCCATAGGCCCAGGCCGAAGCCGCCGTAGTGCCTGCTGTCCACCCCCCGCTCGAAACGTTCGAAGATCCGCTCGGCATCGGCCCGGTCGACGCCGATCCCGTGGTCGGTGACGGCGATCCGCGCGCGGCCGCTTTCCGACGCCAGCGCTACGTCGACCGGCTGCCCCGCACCGAACTTGATCGCATTGGAAATCACGGTCCCCAGCAGCTGGGCGATCCGCGCCGGGTCGACATGTGCGGCGAGCGGTGGACCGTCCGCGACCTCCAGTTCCACCCCTACCCGTGCTGCCGCTTCCGCCTGCCGTGCTACCGCCGCGACGACCAGCGCGCGCAGGTCGACCTGGACTGGCTCGAGCCGGATCGGCTCGTTGGTGAGGCGGGAGATCCCGCGCAGCTCGTCCACGAGCTGGCGAATCCGGCCGAGCTGGCGGTGTGTGAGGGCGAGCGGTCCACGCAGCCGCCGTTCGTCGAGGACGCCGGCCTTCTCGATGAGACGACGCATCTGTTGGAGCTGCGCTTTCGTAGACGTGAGCGGCGTCTTGAGCTCGTGGGAGGCGATCGAGAGGAACTCGTCACGTACGTGGATCGCCTGCTGCGCTGCAGTGAATGCCTGTTCCGCTGCGAGCCGCGCCCGCCGCTCCTCGACCAGGAGGCGATCCCGCTGGGCCTCTGCGACATGTCGTGCGGTCGCATCGCGAAAGCTCCAGACCCTGCCGGCGATCCTCCCACCGATGCGCTGCGGCTTGGAGTATCGCTCGAAGATCCTGCCGTCGCGCAGCTCGATCACGTCGGCACTCTCCTCCTCGGGGTGACGATGCAGCGCCTCCAGCTGCTCGTGGAAACCCTGCCAATCGACGAGCTGCGGACGGACATGACGAAGGGCTCCGGCGTTCTCCCCGGCGGCGAGGACGTCTCGCGGAACGTTCCACAGCTCGGCGAAGCGCTGGTTCCACGCGAGGATGCGTCCCTCGCGGCTCACGACCAGGATTCCGTCCGCCGTCGCCTCCAGGGTTGAACGAAGCAGGGCGAGCGAATCGCGTAACGCGTGTGCTGCTGCGACGCGCTCGGTGAAGTCGACGCCGGTGAAGAGGAGGCGGTCGACGGGACCATCCGCCCCGCGATAGGGCGTTCCGGTCCAGTGAATCTGCCGCCGCCTGCCGTCCCGATCGATCATCTCGATGTCGCTGCTCTCGAACGGGAGCCCCGCGCGCACCCGGCGCAGCGCTCGTGCGAAGATCGGCACCGAATCTTCGGGCAGATAGTCGGCCGGCGACAGCCCGGTCATGTCACCGAAGATCGCTTCGGTCGCGGCATTGGCGCTGAGCAGGCGGCCTTCCCTGTCGAAGAGCGCTGCCAGCGCGCCGCTCGTCTCCACCACCAGTTCGGTGAAGTCGTGCGCGACCCGCAGGGCGGCAGTCCGCTCCTCCACCTGTTCCGCGAGCGATTGCCGGGCGTGTTCCAGGGAGCGAGCGGCGTGGTGTCTCTCCTCCACCGCGGCGCCGATGGCCAGCATGGAGACGACCAACATGTCGAGGTACAGCTGCAGGCCGGCGATGGTGCGCTGCGCGACGTCGAGAGGCGCGGCGATTCCACCCGTGGCGGCGAGTGCCACCGTCGCTACGGCGACCGCGCCCAGCGCCGCCCCGCGGACGTGGAAGCGCACCGCCGCCCATAGGAGCGGGAGGAATGTCAGGTAGAACGGCCGCTCGGTGAGCGGCAGCGATCCCGACTCACGAAAGACGAACGCCGCCGTTCCGACCACCGCCGCTGCGCAGAGCAGAGCCTCCAGTCTGCCTCGCTCCACACGGTCCCGCGGACGCTCCACGAGAAGGAGAACCGGAGCGGCGAACACCATCGCGCCGGTGGCGTTGGGCACGAAGAAGACCCGGATCGAATCGGCCAACGACGCTGCAACTGCGTCGAAGCCGGCGACAGCAAAGGACGCGACCGTACCCGCGGTCGTGATCGCCGGGTACAGCAATCCCGCGACGACGAGATAGCGGACGACGCCGGGGACTCGATGCAGATCGCAACCCACGAGAAGCGCCGCACACAGCACGGTGCCCGCCGTTCGCATCACCGCCATCGCGACGCCCAGGATCCAGGGTTGGGCGTCGGGCTCGTGCGGCGTCCCGGCGATCCAGAGGAAGGCAACGACGAGCATGCCGACGAAGACGCCGGGCCAGCGGGAGACCCCGCGCCAGACGAGCACCGCGAGCGCTACGCCGCCTGCGGGCCAGAAAGCGGTGAGTAGGCCTTGCCTCGGTCCGTGCAGGCTGGCGATCGCGAGGAGAACGTAGGTGACCGCGAGGGCACCCGATTCGACGGTGAGCCGGAGCCACGCGTGTCGAAGCGCCGCGCCTCCCGATTCCTTCGGGAAGGTCATGTCTCCCCCTTCTTGCATTCCTTCCCTGGTCGGAGCGCGCCCAGCGCCGACACAGCTCGATCACGGCAATTGGCTCGAACCATAAGCATCCACGCTCGGACGGGGCCGGGGATGGCGCCAGACGCACGGAGTCAGTGCGGCTGGCGCGCCTTCCGCTCTCTCGCGCGGCGGGTGAACCTCGCGGAAGCAAGCCCACTTCACGGGTCATGAGCCAGGAGAACGGAATGGAACGCGAAGACTGGAACCAGCGGTATGCGGCAGAAGGACTCATCTGGACTGCCAGGGCGAATCGCTTCCTGGTCGCGGAGACCGAGGGTCTATCGCCTGGTCGCGCGCTGGATCTCGCCGCGGGTGAGGCGCGCAATGCGGTCTGGCTGGCAGAGCGGGGCTGGTCCGTGCGCGCGGTCGATTTCTCCGACGTCGCAATCACGAAGGCCAGGCAACTCGCCGCGCGCCGGAACGTCGCCGACCGGGTCGAGTTCCAGATCGCCGACCTGCGGGAGTACGAGCCGGAGGTCGAAGCCTACGACCTCGTTGCGCTCGTCTACCTGCAGATCCCGTGGGCCGATCTCGCCCCGATCCTCGTGCGAGCGGCACGTGCGGTCGCACCGGGCGGCACCTTCCTGCTCGTCGGTCACGACTCGACCAATCTCGCCGGCGGTTACGGCGGGCCTCGCAGCGCGGACGTGCTCTACACCGCAGAGCAGGTCGTCGGCGCACTGGCGGGTGCACTGGCGATCGTGAAGGCAGGGACCGTCGAGCGGCCGGTAGAGACCGAAGAGGGGACCCGGGTGGCGATCGACTGCATCGTGCGCGCCCGGCGAGCGTGACGTGGGCCCATACACATGGCGCCACGCGCACGATCGAAGTGCGTTTCGTGCGTCTTCCGCCATGTCTGGCTCGCCCCTACGCTCCTTGCATGTATCGACGGCCCGCCATCGGGCGAAGGAGTCTCCTTTGATTCGCTTCTCACAGGACCATGCAACCGAACGGGTGCAGTCGACGCGCGCGGCCTCATGGGCGCTCGCCGGCCTCTCGCTGTCCATGCTCCTCTCTTCGCTCGGCACCAGCATCGCCAACGTGGCGCTGCCGACGTTGGCCTCGGACTTCCAGGCCACCTTCCCTGCCGTCCAGTGGGTCGTCCTGGCGTACCTGCTCGCGATCACGTCCTCGATCGTGAGCGTCGGGCGACTCGGTGATCTCGTCGGCAGGCGCCGGCTGCTCGGGGCGGGGATCGTCGTCTTCACGGCAGCCTCGGTCGTGAGCGGGATCGCGCCGGCCCTCTGGCTGGTGATCGCCGCGCGTGCGGCGCAGGGCCTGGGAGCCGCCGTGATGATGGCGCTCACGATGGCGTTCGTGGCTGAGGTCGTGCCGAAGGCGAAGACCGGCAGCGCGATGGGCCTGCTCGGAACCACATCGGCGATCGGAACCGGCCTCGGGCCGTCGCTGGGTGGTGCTCTCATCGACTCGTTCGGCTGGCGCGCCGTCTTCCTCGTCAACGTCCCTCTCGGCCTTCTCGCGGTTCTCCTCGCGTACCGGTTCCTGCCTGCCGATCGCCCTGCGCCGGCAAAGCGTGTCGCGTTCGACCACGCCGGCACGGTGCTGCTCGCGATGACGCTTGCCGCATACGCGATCGCCGTCACCCTCGGCCGAGGGCACTTCGGCGTGAAGAACGTCGCGCTGCTCCTCGCTGCGGGAATCGGAGCCGCCCTCTTTCTCGTCGCGGAGACGAAGGCGGCGTCGCCTCTGGTCCGCCTTGCGATGTTCCGCGATGCGGCATTGAGCGCGAGCCTCGCGGCCAACGTGCTCGTCTCCACGGTGCTGATGTCGACGCTGGTCGTCGGGCCGTTCTACCTCGCACGAGCGCTGGGCCTCGACGTGGGGTCGGTCGGGATGGTGATGTCGGTCGGGCCGATCGTCGCCGCCCTCACCGGCTTTCCGGCGGGGCGCATCGTCGACCGCTTCGGCACCCGGCGCATGACGATCGCAGGACTCGGCGGTATCGCGCTCGGTGCGACGATCCTGGGGGTCCTGCCCGCCCCTCTCGGCGTTGCGGGGTATGTCGCTCCCGTGGCGCTCGTCACGGCGAGCTACGCGCTCTTCCAGGCGGCCAACAACACCGCGGTCATGCGCGACGTCGTCTCGAGCCAGCGAGGCGTCGTCTCGGGAACGCTCAACCTCTCCCGCAACCTCGGACTCATCACGGGTGCCTCCGCCATGGGCGCCGTTTTCGCCCTCGCCACGGGCGCTGACGACGTAACGACCGCATCTCCCCCGGCCATCGCAGCGGCCATGCGGATTACCTTCGCGGTCGCGGCAGCGCTCGTCCTGCTTGCGCTCGCTTGCGTGGCGGCAAGCCACGCATTCCCGGCAAGGTCGCGCCTTCCGGACGCCGCGGCCTGACGCGCGTCCCTACGCCGCCCCCCGCTCTCTTCGCCAAAACACAGCTCACGAGACGCGACTCACGCGTCTCGCGGGTCCCCTATTGCCATCTGGTGACGACATGAACACGAAGACAAAGGCCATATTGATTGCATCTCTCTTCGCACTCGCCGGCCCCGGAGCCGCAGCGGCGGAGACGCCTGCCGAGGAGGTGCCAGCGGCTGCCCAGGCGCCGAGCTCGGGTTACGACAACGGTTTCGTACTGCGCAGCGCCGACGGAGTGAACCGTCTCCGGATTTCCGGTCTGTTCCAGCCCCAATTCGCTGCTCAGGATCCTGCTGAGGACGAGAATGCCTTCTTCCTCAATCGCGCTCGAATCGGCCTCCTTGGAAACGTATTCAGCAAGGACCTGAACTACCTGTTCGTTGCCGAGTTCAGCGGCGCCAGCCCGAAGCTCATGTTCTTGAGCCTCGACTACACGTTCGTGCCGGACTGGCTCGCGGTGAGCGTGGGCCAGATGAAGCGGCCTTTCTCGAGGCCTTTCATCACGCAAGCCAGCAGCATGTCGATGATCGATCGACCGCTGACCGTCGGCCCGGACGTCTTCGGAGACAGCTCCGACATCGGCGTGATGCTGCACAACGGCACGTCCAACCCGTTCGAATACTCGGTGGGTGTCTTCAGCGGCGCCGGCCCCAACGTGGTGCCGGAAAAAGCCCATCCGTTGGTCGGCATGCGCGTCGGCTACAACACCGGCGGATTGAGCCAGTACCGTGAAAGCGATCTCGAGGGCGGAGCGCCGCGCTTCGGCATCGGTGCGGCGGCCCTCCTCGACTTCGATGCGGACGGCGACAACCAGTCGTTCACGAGCGGTCTCGTCGACGCGATGTTCAAATCCTACGGGACCTCGCTGACCTCGGCCATCTACGTCGGCACGCGCCAGGACGGCTCGGATTGGTCCGACCAGCGCTTCAGCGGCATCGGGCACTACACGCAGTTGGGCCACGTCATCGCCGGCCGGTTCGAGCCGGTCGTTCGCTACTCGTTCCTGCTGCCCGAAGGTCCGGCGCCTGACCGGCACGAGGTCGCGGGCGGATTGAACGTCTTTTTCCACGGGCATGCGCTGAAGCTGCAGAACGTCGTGACGGTCGGCCTCCAGCCAGGCGGCGGGAGCGACACGCAGGACGTGCGCTTCCAGTCCCAGCTCACCCTCGCGCTCTGACGCACTCACGACACGGAGAAGAACCATGAAGAGGCGAATCGTGATCGCGGTGCTGCTCGCAGCGGCCGTTGCTGGAAGCGCCTGGCTCGTAGGGCGTGCAGAAGCGAAGGTCGGAGCGGAGGCGACCAGTGGCGCCGCCGCGGTACCCGAAATCCCGGTGGAGGAAGTGGCGGTCCGCACGCTCGCAGAACGAGTGCAGTTGACGGGGACGCTCGCGGCGGTGGAGAGCGTGGACCTCCGCTCGCAGGTGAGCGGCTACGTGGAGTCGATCTCCGTGCCGGAGGGCGGCGTGGTGAAGCGGGGGCAGCTCCTCTTCTCGCTGGACGCTCGTCCCTTCCAGGCATCGCTCCACCGCGCTCGCGCAGAGCTGGCGCAGGCGCGGGAGCGGCTCGCCCTTGCAGAGCGCCAGGCGGAACGGGCCGAGTCCCTCGCAGCCGATCGGGTCATCTCACAGAGCAGATTCGACGACATCGCGGCAACCCGCGGAGACGCACGGGCGCAGGTCGATGCGGCACGGGCCGCGCTCGCTGCAGCGGAGCTCGAGCTCGGCTACACCCGCATCGCGTCGCCCATCGACGGTCGCGTCGGGGAGGCACTCGTGCGTCCGGGCAACCTGGTCAGTGGCGGTACCGACGGCGCCACGCTGCTTACGACCATCGTCTCGATCGATCCGATCCACGTGCAGTTCGACGTCGACGAGCCGACATACCTCCGGCTCGCTGCCGCCCGGCACGAAGAGGTAGAGGTCGAGGTGGAGATCGCTGGCGCGCAGACGATCACTCGATACGCACGGCTCGATTTCCTCGGCAACCGGATCGACCCGTCCTCTGGCACCGCACGGGCCCGCGCGGTCCTCGCCAACTCCGACGGCGCCTTGAGCCCCGGCCTGTTCGCCCGCGTACGGGTGCCGACCTCCGCACCGGCGCCCACCCCGCTGGTGAGCGATCGTGCCGTCGCGTCGGATCAGGGCGGCCGCTACGTCCTCGTCGTCGACGAGCAGAACGTCGTGCGACACCGAGCGGTGCAGCTCGGCGCCATGGAGGACGGCAAGCGTGTCGTACGCGACGGGCTCACCCCCGGCGAGAAGGTCGTGGTCGGCGGAAGGGTCCGGCCTGGGATGACGGTCCGGCCCCGGCTGCCGGCGGACAGCGATGCGCCGCTCGCAGGAGGCACGCCGTGAAGTTCACCCACTTCTTCGTCGATCGGCCCATCTTCGCCGTCGTGCTCTCGGTGATCCTCGTGATCGTCGGCGGCCTGGCCCTCGTGGATCTGCCCTTGAGCGAGTACCCGTCGGTGAGCCCGCCCACGGTGGTGGTCCGCGCCGGCTATCCGGGCGCCAACCCGAAGGTGATCGCAGAGACCGTGGCTGGCCCCATCGAGCAGGAGATCAACGGCGTGGAGGGCATGGAATACATGTCTTCGCAGGCGACGGCGGATGGCTGGCTGACGCTCACCGTCACCTTCGCGCAGGGGATCGATCCGGATCTGGCCCAGGTGCAGGTGCAGAACCGCGTGGCACGCGCCCTGCCGCGTCTACCGCCCGAGACGCAGCGGCTCGGCGTCACCTCCGAGAAGACCTCGCCCGCCATGCTCATGGTCGTGCACCTCGTCTCGCCCGGCGAGACACGCGATCCGCTCTTCCTCTCGAACTACGCGCGGCTGCAGGTCCGCGACGAGATCGCGCGTACGCCTGGCGTGGGTAGCGTCCGCATCACCGGTGCGGGCGAGTACTCGCTGCGTGTCTGGCTGGATCCGCAGAAGCTCGCCGCGCGCAGGCTGACCGCGAGCGACGTCGTCCGCGCGATCCGTGAGCAGAACGTGCAGGTGGCCGCGGGAACCCTGGGCCAGCCGCCCGGCGGCCCCACTTCCGCCTTCCAGATCCCGGTGACGACCCAGGGTCGACTCTCGGACGAGGAGCAGTTCCGCGAGATCGTGATCAAGACCGGCGCCGATGGCCAGGTCACCCGGCTGCAGGACGTGGCGCGGGTCGAGCTCGGCGCCAACACGTACGCGTTCCGCGGCCTGATCGATGGCAAGCCCGCCGTAGCCCTCCAGATCGCCCAGACGCCCGGCGCAAACGCACTCGACGTGGCTGCGGCGGTTCGCGCCCGGATGGCCGAGCTCGAGGCCGACTTTCCCGAGGGCGTCGATTACCGGATCGCATACGATCCGACCATCTTCGTGCAGGCCTCGATCGACGAGGTGTTCACCACGCTCCTCGAGGCGGTGCTGCTCGTGGTCCTGGTGGTGATCCTCTTCCTCCAGTCGTGGCGCGCCTCGATCATTCCGCTCGTCGCCGTTCCGATCTCGCTCGTCGGTACCGCCGCGGTGATGCACGTCCTCGGCTTCTCCCTCAACACACTCTCGCTCTTCGGCCTCGTGCTCTCCATCGGCATCGTGGTCGACGACGCCATCGTGGTGGTCGAGAACGTGGAGCGGCACCTCGCGGCGGGCCTCGGTCCGAAGGCAGCCGCACGCCGCGCGATGACCGAGGTCACGGGGCCCATCATCGCGATCACCTCGGTGCTCGCTGCCGTGTTCATCCCCACCGCCTTCCTCGGGGGCCTCACCGGTCAATTCTACCGACAGTTCGCCCTGACGATCGCGATCTCCACGATCCTCTCCGCGTTCATCTCGCTCACCTTGAGCCCGGCGCTGGCCGGCGTGCTGCTTCGGCGGCACGGCATCCAACAGGACAGGCTCGGTCGCATCATCGAGCGGCTCTTCGGTCGTTGGGTCTTCCAACCGTTCAACCGCTTTTTCGATGCGGGCTCCGCGAGCTACGTCCGCGTGGTCAAGCGCACGCTGCGGGTCTCGACCATCACCCTCGTCGTCTACGGCGGCCTTCTCGCGCTCACCTGGCTCGGCTACGCGAACGTGCCGAAGGGCTTCGTCCCGATGCAGGACAAGTATTACCTCGTCGGCATCGTGCAGCTTCCGCCCGCGGCTTCCCTCGACCGCACCGAGGACGTGCTGAGGCGCGTCTCGGAGATCGCGCTGGCGGAGCCCGGCGTCGAGAGCGTCGTCGCGTTTCCCGGCATCTCCATCAACGGCTTCGTCAGCTCGTCGAACGAGGGCGTGGTCTTCGCGATGCTCGATCCCTTCGAGCAGCGCACCACCGACGACCTCTCGTCCAGGGCCATCGCTGGCAGGCTCTGGGGCAAGTTCTCCGCGATCCAGGAGGGCTTCATCGGGATCTTCCCGCCACCGCCGGTGCCGGGGCTCGGCTCCCTCGGCGGGTTCAAGATGCAGATCGAGGATCGCGCCGGACACGGTGACGAGGCGCTCTTCGCTGCCACGCAGGAACTGCTCCAGAAGGCCTCCGGCGATCCCGCACTGGCGAAGCTCCTGTCCAGTTTCCAGGTGAACGTGCCGCAGGTGCGCCTCGAAATCGATCGGGTGAAGGCGAAGACGCAGGGCGTGGCGCTCGCCGATCTCTTCGAGACGCTGCAGGTCCACCTCGGCTCGCTCTACGTGAACGACTTCAACCGCTTCGGCAGGACCTGGCAGGTGAACGTCCAGGCGGATGCCGAGCACCGTGCGGAGGCGAGTGACATCACAGCGCTGAAGGTCCGCAACGGACGCGGCGAGATGGTGCCCCTGGGCTCGCTCGTCCGGGTTGCCGACACGTCCGGCCCCGATCGCGTGATGCGCTACAACGGCTACCCGTCCGCCGACATCAGCGGCGCTCCGGCCCCCGGCGTGAGCAGCGGTGACGCCGTCGCCGCGATGGAGCGGCTGGCCGCGTCCGTCCTCCCGACGGGCATGACCTACGAGTGGACCGACCTCACCCACCAGGAGAAGCGGGCGGGCAACGCGGGCCTCTGGATCTTTCCGCTGGCGATCCTGCTCGCGTACCTGATCCTCGCCGCGCAGTACAACAGCTGGACGTTGCCCATCGCCGTGGTCCTGATCGTTCCGCTCTCGGTGCTGAGCGCGCTGGCAGGCGTGCTTCTCACCGGCGGCGACAACAACATCTTCACCCAGATCGGACTGGTGGTTCTCGTCGGGCTCGCTGCCAAGAACGCCATCCTCATCGTCGAGTTCGCCCGATCGAAGGAGGACGAGGGGCTCGAGCCGATTGCAGCCGCGCTCGAGGCGTGCCGGCTGCGACTGCGGCCGATCCTGATGACGTCGCTCGCCTTCATCATGGGCGTGGTGCCCCTCGCCCTCGGCACGGGTGCCGGGGCGGAGATGCGGCAGGCGATGGGCATCGCGGTCCTCGCCGGCATGCTGGGCGTGACGCTCTTCGGTCTGCTTCTCACCCCGGTCTTCTACGTGGTGATCCGAAAATTCGAGGTTCGCCGCCTCGCTCGCACGCTGGCCATCGGCGCCGTGGCGGCGATGCTGGCGGTCCCCTTCGGCGCTTCCGCGGAGGAGGGCGAGCGGCTCGAGCTCTCCCTCGCACAGGCGCTGGATTTCGCGCTCCACAACAACCTCGAGCTCGCGGGTGAGCGGCTCCTGCCCGAGCTCGCGGAGACAGCCGTGGGCGGTGCCGAGGCGGTGTTCGATCCCACGCTCTCCTCGCGGATCGGCTATACGCGGGACCGACAGCCCCCCCAGCTCGTTGCTCGCCCTGACGATATCGAGGCGCTCTCCTACGAAGCGGTGGTGCGGCAGCAGCTGCCCTGGGGCACGAGCTACGAGGTCGGCTACGGCTACGACCGGATCGATCTCGCGGCAGACCAGGCCCCGAGCCCCACCCACGGAGCGCGGCTCCACCTCGGCGTGCGCCAGCCGCTACTCCAGGGCGCGTGGGGGATCGAAGGGCGCACCGCCGTCACCCGGGCCGAGCGAACGGTGGGCATCGCCGACGCGGAGCTGCGGCGCAAGCGCGACGCGGTCCTCGCCAGCACCGTCGAGGCCTACTGGCGCCTCGCCCGTGCCCTCGAGGCGGCCAGGGTGGCCTCCGAGTCGCTGCGGGTGGCGGAGGAGCTTCGCGGCGAGGCGCAGATCCAGGTCACGGCTGGGACCCTCGAGCCCGTGGAGGTGACGCAGGCGAGCGCCGGCGTCGCGCTTCGCGAGGAAGCGGTGATTCGGGCGCAGGCCGAGATCGGCGACGCGCAGGATGCTCTGCTGCGCCTCGTCCTGGGCGACGAGGCGACGAAGCTCGACCGCCAGGTGGTACCGACCGAGCGCATGGAGCCCGAAGTACGGGCCGTGGAGCTGCAGCCGCTGCTGCAGAAGGCCCAGGCCAACCGTCCCGAGCTGGAGGCCCTCCGCCTCGCCCTCCACAACGAGGAGGACCGCCTCAAGCTCGCACGGAACCAGCTCCTCCCGGCGCTCGACGCGGTGGGCTCCGTCGGCGTGGGCGGCCTCGCCGGGCGGTGGGCGGACGGACACCGCGAGCTCGGCTCGCAGTTCGACTCGCAGTACCGCTGGTCCGCGGGGCTGCAGCTCACGATGCCCCTCGGCAACCGTCTGGCCAGGTCGGGTCGGGACGCGGCGGAACTCTCCGTTCGCCGTACCAGGCTCGCCCTCCGTGATGCGGAGCTGGGGGTCGCCAGCGAGGTGCGCAGTGCCGTCCGAGCGGTGAACACCAGCGCCAAGCGGGTCCTCGCCACGCGTGAGGCGGTTCGTCTCGCCGGCGAGCAGCTTCGGGCCGAGAAGCGCCTGCTCGAGGTGGGGCACTCGACCTCCTTCCGGCTCCTGCGCCTGGAGACCGATCTCGCCGCCGCGCGCAACGCACGGATCGCGGCGGTGACCGACCACCTCACCCAGCGTTTCCAGCTCGAACGCGTCGTCGGCAGGCTCGAGGCGCGCTCCGCGAGGGGCACCGACGTGGATCTCTGATCACGCCCATCACCGGCGCGTGCCGCTCACCAGGTGAACGCGAGCATCGAGGCGAACGGCGCCGTCGCTCTCGTACCGGGAGAACGAATTCGTCAATTCACGGCGCGCCTCGTCGAGCGCGCCGTCTCCCGCTGCGGCCAGCAGCTCGCCGAAGGACGAGAAGGCCGTGAGCGCGAAGTCGGCTGCGGCAGCTGATCGAATCCCGCCACCAATCGGGAGGAGGCCACGCCAGTCGGCCCATTCGGCGCCGGCGAAGCCGGCCCCCTCGAGCAACGCGAGCAACCGGTCGACGTCCGCGTAGCGAAACGGACCCGGCGCATCCGGGTCCGGCTTCGGTACCTCGACCGCCCGCGCGACCACCTCGCGTACCGTCGTCATCCAGGGATTGTCCGAGGGCGGCCCCCACACCGCGAATGCGAAACGACCGCCCGGCTGGAGCCAGCGGGTGAGGTTCGCGAATGCGGCAGGCGGATCGTGGAAGAACATGACGCCGAAACGCGAGACGAGCCGTTGGTACGGCTTCTTCGGCACAGCGGTCGCGAGGTCCGCGACCTCGAAACCGACGTGCTGCACGCCGGCGGGCACCCGCTCGCGCGCCCGGCCGATCAGCGCCGGCGAAATGTCGTAGCCGTGCACGATGCTTCCCGCCGGTGCCCGCCGCAGAATCTCGAGGGTCGTCCCGCCGCCGCCACAGGCGACGTCCGCGATCGAGCAAGGCACCTCGAGCCGCAGCGCTGCGAGCAGCGGCGCGTCCACCGGCGCGAGCGTCGCTTCCATGCCCGCGAGCTGCGCGGACCACTTCTCGCCGCGCGTCGTTGCCCAGTCCAGGGAGTTGGGGTCGCTCATGAGCACTTCCGTTCGCTCCGCCCGTAGGTTCGCCCGGCGAGCGTCCACAGCAGGTTCGACCTTCCCGCTGCCGTAGTCGAAGAGATTCTTCCGCGAGAGGGTCCTCGCCATCTGGAAGATGGGTCTTCCGCGCTCGCCGGTTGTTCCAGCCAGGAGGCGCGCATGCGAGATTGGTTCGTTCGGGAGAGCCGGAGGGGTCACGAGCCGGCGTCCGACCGGTTGCCATCGCAGGGGATACGCATGGACGGCAGCGATATTGCTGATCCGACAGTCGCTGCGGGCGTATCTTCCGCCGCGATGCGCGACCTCTTTCGCCTGGTGTGGTCCGAACCGAGAGACCCTGGCCCCCCCGCTCCGAGCTTCCGTGACTGGCTTCTCGTGGCGGGCCTCGCCCTGGTGGCGATCGTGGAGGTGAGCGCGAGGCCCGAGCTGCCACACAAGGCCCTGGCCCTCGCTCTGGTGATCTCCCTGCTCCCCACGCTGGTGTGGAGGCGATCGCTTCCGCTGGCGATGTTCGCGGTGGGCTTCGGCACGACGGCGGTCGTATCGGCCGTCCGCCTGCTGACCGACTTCGACGTTCCCGAGCTGCACACGCTGGCCTTCCTGCTGCTGCTCGTCTACGCGCTGTTTCGATGGGGCGCAGGGCGCGAGATGGTGCTCGCGCTGCCGATCCTGCTGGGGTCGGCGTCGCTCGGTCTGCTCTCGCAGGGGGCGACAGCGAGCGACATGCTCGGTGCGCTCGCCGTGCTGCTGGCCGCCACGACGCTCGGTGCCGCGGTCCGATACCGCGCACGCGTGCGCACGCAGGAGCTGGAACAGGTGAAGATGCGGGAGCGCGAGCGCCTTGCACGCGAGCTACACGACACCGTTGCCCATCACGTGTCCGCCATCGCGATTCGGGCGCAGGCAGGCCTGGCGACGGCGCCTCGGGACCCCGCGGCGGCAGTCGACGCACTCCGGGTGATCGGGACCGAGGCCTCGCGCAGCCTCGCCGAGATGCGGGCGATCGTCCGGTTGCTGCGGGGGGACGAATCCGCGGAGCTCGCACCCAGTCCGCGCGTCGCGGATCTCGATCGGCTCGCCGACCAATCCGCGGGCGTCCCTGCCGTCGTCGTCGAGATCGCAGGCGACCTCGACGACCTGCCGCCCTCGGTCTCGGCCGCGCTCTTCCGTATCGCGCAGGAGTCGGTCACCAACGCCCGCCGGCACGCACGTGGCGCGACTCGCATCCGGGTCGGCGTCACCGCCGACCACGACTCGGTCCATCTGCGCGTCTGCGACGACGGCGAGCCCCCGCACGCTCGCGGCTGGGGACGGGGCTACGGGCTCACCGGCATGATCGAGCGGGCGGAGCTGCTCGGCGGCAGGTGCAGCGCAGGCCCGGACGCAGAGCGTGGCTGGACGGTCAGCGCAGTATTGCCTCGAAAAGGAGCCGTCGCATGAGCATCCGCGTGATCGTCGCCGACGACCAGGAGATCGTGCGCACCGGGCTGCGGATGATCCTCGAGGCCCAACCCGACATCGAGGTCGTGGGCGTCGCCGCCGACGGTTTGCAGGCGGTCGAGCTCGCACGCGATCTTCGCCCGGACGTGTGTCTTTTCGACGTGCGCATGCCCGGTATCGATGGGATCGAGGCCACCCGCCGACTGGCCGGATTCGCCCCTTCGATCGGCGTCGTCGTAATCACAACCTTCGATCACGACGACTACGTCTACGCAGCGCTCAAGGCCGGCGCCCGCGGCTTCCTGCTCAAGGATGCGGGCCCTGAGCTGCTGGCCCAGGCCATCCGGTCTGCCGCCACCGGCGATGCCCTGATCGCGCCCCGCGTGACCGCACGGCTTCTCTCCGCATTCGCCGCGTCCCGGCCGGACGCACCGCGGGCGCAGCCTAAGGAGCCTCTCACCGCTCGGGAGGAGGAAGTCCTCCTCCGCGTGGCCGGCGGGCTGACCAACACCGAGATCGCGGACATGCTGCACATCAGCCTCAGCACCGCGAAGAGCCACGTCGCCAGCCTCATGACGAAGATCGGCGCGCGAAATCGGGTCGAGATCGCCATCTGGGCCTGGGAAACCGGCCGCGTTCGAGGCTGACTGGCCGAAAGTACGACGCCACCGTCCACCTCGCGGACGATACAGATTTGGCCGTTGGACGAATGGTTTCGCACTCGGCTCTCCCGGTACCTTCTGCGCCATGAAGAACATGACGCAGACAAGGAAAATCGGGCGCGCGACCATGTTTCTGCTCGCGCTCAGCGTGGTCCCCGTGGTCGCCGGCGCGGTGCGTCTGGCAGGCCTTGCCGAGGTCACCGCCGAAAACGCACGGTTCGTTGCAGACCCCGTCCCGGTGTTTCTGCACATCCTGAGTGCCAGCGTCTGGAGCGTGCTGGGTGCGTTCCAGTTCTCCCCTCGCCTCCGCCGTGGCAAGCCCGGCCTCCACCGCGGCGCGGGGCGCGTTCTGGTTCCTCTCGGACTCGTCGCCGCGCTCTCCGGACTGTGGATGACCTGGTTCTACCCGACGGTCGGACACGACGGGCCGCTGGTCTTCTTCCTTCGGCTGGTCGTGGGCTCGGCGATGGCGCTGTCCATCGCCCTCGGTGTAGCCGCCATCCGCCGCAGGGACGTGACCGCGCATGGCGCCTGGATGCTGCGCGGCTATGCGCTGGGTCTCGGCGCCGGCACGCATGTGCTGACGCACATCCCGTACTTCGTCTTCGAAGAGATCCAGGGCGAGCTGTCCCGCGCGCTGTGCCTGGGCGCAGGCTGGGCGATCAACGCCGCCGTCGCGGAGTGGATCATCCGCAGGCGGCCGGTGACGGCGCGCGCCCTCCCTCTCACTGCCCAGAGCAGCTGAGTACCTCCCCCGCACTCACGAAACTGGAACCACCATGAATCACCGCATGGCTTTCGCCGCTGCATGCGCCTCCATCTCCCTCGTTTCCGGTTGCAGCAAACCCCTCACCGATTTCACCGTCATTTCCACCAGGAACACCCTCCGTGCCGTCGACGACGCGGGCGACGGTGTGCGGGTGACCGGCAGGGACTGCGTCCCGGTCGTCCTCGTGCAGTGGGGCGAACCCAGCGTGCAAGAAGCGATCGAAGACGCGATCGACCGCGCCGGACCGGGCTTCGACGCACTCGTCGACGGTGTCATCTCCCACCGATACGAGTACTTCCTCTTCGGGCAGGATTGCTGGGAGGTCGAGGGAACTGCCGTCTCCCGGAAGTCAGCCGCCACCGCCGCACGATGACCGATCAGGCCGCCGCCTCCGCTGTCAGGAGGAATCAGGCGCATCGGCCCTCGGGCCAACGATACTGGCCATCTACCCGACACGAGGAGCGCCACATGCACGCCCCCAGGTACCTCCTGGCCGCCGTTCTCACGCTCGCCGTCTGCGCGGCCGGTTGCGGCGACGACACGACGAATCACCATCCCGATCCCGCGCCCGGAACCGGTGGCACCGGTGGCACCGGCGGCAGCGGAGCTGGTGGAGGCGCCGGCGGCATCGGCGGCGGTGGTGCCGGCGGCACGGGCGGCGACGGCGGTTCCAGCGGGGCCGGAGGGTCGGGTGGGGCTGGCGGCACCCTGCAGGTCGGCTCGCTCGAGATCACGCCTGCCGCAGCCGAGGCCTGCGCGCCGGACTGCAGCTTCCTCCCGCAGCACATGACGCGCCTCTTCGTCTCCACCGTACGCGACGCGGACGGCAATACCCTCGAGGAGATCCCGGTCGAATGGGCGATCAGCGACGAATCGCGGGCCACGGTCGATGGCGGCATGGTCACCGCCATCGCGCCGGGGCCGGTCGAGCTCACCGCCACGGCCGGCGACCTCACCACCTCGCTCGAACTCGAGGTCGGCGGCGAAGGCGTCAACCTCATCTACGTCGAGACGCCGGACGGCCTCCGCGAAATCGCGCTCCTCGAAGGCCGCAGCACCCTCGTCCGCGCCGCAGGGCAGCAGGGGCACGGGTGGTTCGTGCGCCCGGTCGACCTGCTCGACGCGACCTGGGAGATCGCCGACCCGGCCATCGCCGCCATTGAGAGCCACCAGGTGGTTGGCACGCAGCCCGCGATCATGGTGCACGCACTTGCCGCAGGCTCCACCACGATTCGCGTCACCAGCCGCCAGGGGCCGGGCGTCGAGGGATTGCTTCCCTTTCACGTGATCCCTGCCACGGTCGCAGCACCGGAGCTCACGCTCGACCTCCTCGCGCCCGGCGCCAGCCACGCCTGCGGCCTCGACAGCAGCGGCGCGCTCTGCTGGGGCGACAACTCGACCTTCCAGCTTGGCGCCGGCTCCACCAACCCGTCGGAGAGCACGCCGCTGCGCGTCGCCGGGAGCGGTGGCTTCGCCTGGCTCACCTCGGGCGCCCGCCATTCCTGCGCTCTCGACAACCAGGGAGCCGCATTCTGCTGGGGTGCGAACGACGAGGGACAGCTCGGCGTCGACGAGCAGTCGCAGACCGTCTTCAACAGCGAGGTGCCGGTCCCGGTTGCGGCCACGCTCGAGTTCACCCGACTCGCCACCGGCGACGCGCATACCTGCGGCATCGACGCGGTGGGCGCGGCGTACTGCTGGGGGAGCAACTGGTTCGGCAAGCTCGGCACCGGCAGCACCGACGAGTTCCAGTTGCGCGTGCCCACGCCCGTCGCCGGCGGCCACCATTTCGAATCGATCGCGCCTTCGTCCGCCTTCACCTGCGCAGTCGACGAAGCCGGCGCGGCCTGGTGCTGGGGCGCGCACACCGGCGCGCTCGGCATCGGTCCGGTGCAGGGTGACGTCACGCGCTACGCGATGCCGATGGCCGTAGCCGGCGCACACGTCTTCACGGCGCTGGCTACCGGTGGCAACCACACCTGCGCGGTGGACGCGATGGGCGCTGCCTGGTGCTGGGGCCGGTCGCTCGAAGGGCAGCTCGGCGTCGCTCCCGCGACCGACGATCCGATGGGCGAGACCTGGGAGCCGGTGCAGGTGGGCGGAGGTCATCTCTTTGCCACGATCGCTGCGGGCAACCGCCACACCTGCGCGCTCGACGCAGCAGGCGCGGCGTGGTGCTGGGGAGGCAACCAGGCCGGCCAGCTCGGCACCGGCGATCTCACGTCCACCGAGGCGCCGGTCCCGGTGCTCGGCGGCCTCGCATTTCGTGACCTCCGTGCAGGCGGCGACTTCACCTGCGGGATCACCTCGTCCGGCGGGGCCTACTGCTGGGGGGCGTCCGACTACGGCCAGCTCGGCGCAGGCAGCACGTCGATGCGTCCATTTCCGACCCCCGTTCTCGCAGCCGCATCTCCTTGAATCGGTGAGGACACTTCATGCGTAAGCTCTTTCTGCTCACCATCCTGCTTTCCGCAAGCCTGACTTCAGCTGCTTGCGTCGACGAAGACCCTCCTCACGCCGCGGGCAACGCGGGCGGAAGCGCCGGCTCCGGAGGATCCGGCGGAACCGGCGGCGACCCACAACCCGGCTGGGAAGGTCTCGCCTTCCACCTCACCTGGCGTCACCAGGGGTTCGGTGAGGTGGGCTCCCTCGCCGTAGCCGATTTCGTCGGCGACGGGACCGCACAGATCGCCGTCGGCGCCAGGCGCCCGCTGCTCGTCTCCGCCGACGGAACGCGCGAGCTCTGGTTCGCCGACTGGGAGGTCGACGACAACCTCCTCCTCGGCGGCGACAACGACTGGGTCTACGAGCTCGCCGCCGTTCCCGCAGGCGACGGCCGCTCCAACCTGCTCGTCACGAGCAGCATAGGGGACGCCTTCCTGCTCGATGGCCGCGACGGCTCGACCATCTGGCGGACGTTCCCGCAGCTGCGCCACACATTCCCCCTCTTCACGACCTTCGAGACGTCCGCGGGCCTCGCGTTCCTTCCCAACTACGGCAGCGCCGCGCACTCCGTGCAGACCGGCGACGAGTTGTGGCAGCTGCCCGTTGCCGCCGTGCCTGCCTTCGTCCAAACGGCCGCACGGGCAGACGCTCTCGATGGCCTCTTCCTCGTGGATGAGGGCGTCCGCGTGGTCGGCGGCCCCGGCGCCGGTCGGCCGGGTTCACTCACCAGCACCACCGCCGATGGCCAGCTCATCTTCTCGTTCGAGTTCCAGGACGGTGATCAGCCGACCGCGCTGGGATCGGCCGATCTGGACGGCCTCGGGAGCGACTCGGCCGTAGTCGCGACATGGAGCCGGCCGCTCCGTGCCTTCGACCCAGCGGGAGAGCTGCGGTGGTCGCGCGATCTCCTGCTGTTCGGAACCGAGCCCGATCGCACGCTGGTGAGTCACCTGCTATCCCACGACCTCGACGGGGACGGCCACGACGAAGTTCTCGCAATCGCGCGGGACGCGTGGGCTATGGACCCGACCCGCACGCCGACGCTCGTAGTGGCACTGGGAGCCGACGCCACCGAGCGCTGGCGCTACGCAATCGAGGGCACGGTCACGCAGGCCGAGATCGTCCTTCGCGACGAACGGCCGCTGCTCCTGCTGACGACTGGCGTACCGGATCTCGGCGCGCCCGGCACCGCGGTCGCACTGCAACTCGGGGAGGGCAACGCGCCTCGCAAGCTCTTCCGCTACGAGATCTCCGCCGGCATCCAGACCTTCGCCGAACGAGACGGCACGCTCGTCCTCGGCACGGCAGACGGGATCCTGCGTGCACTCGACGGGGCGGGGGAGCTGAGCTGGAGCCGCTACCTCTCCTCGTTCCTCTCGGCCTCGGCCGTCGTGCCCATGAACGACGAGGACTGGGTCGTGACGGGTGACAACAGCGGCAACATCGCCCTTCTCGACTCTACCGGTGCACGCCGCTGGTTCCAGCGCCTGGCGGTCGGGGCGTTCGGCTGGACCATCGACGTCACCACCGCTCGCTTCGAGCGCGACGAGCCACTTCGTATCGTCGCGGCTGCGAAGGCGGCGCTCCCCGGCGCATCCGGCATCATCGAGCGCTTCTCGCATGAGGGCATCCGCGAGGCCTCGCTGCCCCTGCCGAGCGAACCGGTCGCACTCACCGCGGCCGATCTCGATGCCGATGGCATCGACGAGATCCTCGTCGTCGAATCGGCCCGGGTGGGCGAGACCACTTGCCACGTGCGGTGCTACGACGCGGACCTCACCCAGATGTGGTCCGCCCCGATCGAACTCTGCATGGCGGGCGAGATCACGGTCGCCGACGTGGACGGTGACGGCGCCGTGGAGATCGCCGTGCGCACGGATCCCGGACTCTACTACGCGCCGAGTACGCTCTCGCTGCTCGAGCGAGGTGGCGCCGTTCGCTGGACGCTCGACGAGGACGAGGAGCTCAGCCTGTGGGCCCGCGCCGTCCCTGGCGGCTTGCTATCGGGTGGCGCAACCACCGAGCGCAACGGTTTCGCCGCGCTGCGCGACGCGCAGACCGGCGAGAAGCTCTGGAAGACGCTGCTGCCTTCGAAGATCGATCCAGCGAACCCGGAGGGGGAAACGCTGCCCGGTGCTTCGTGGTTCGGCCACGTAATCCCCGGCGAGGATGGCTTCGACCTCGCGCTCACCACGTACAACAACGAACTCGTGCTGCTCGACGGAGCGACGGGCGACATCCGATGGAGCGTCGACACGGAGTTGGAAGAGTACTGGCCGAACCTCCGCCGCATCGGTGGACCGCTCGTGCTGGTGCCAGGGACCGCAAGCACGCCGCCCCACCTCGTGACCGCACAGTACGCCGACACGCGCAGGCGCGCGGATGCGGTCGCCGTCGCGATGGACGGGACCATCGTGGGCCGGGTACCAATGGCGTCCGAGGCGCTCCGCATCCACCTGCTCCGCCGGGGCGAGAAACCATCGGTCGTGGCGGCGCAGGCCCTCCTCGGCGTCTACGCCTTCGGCGTGAAGGCGGAGGAGTAGCGCCACGGACCTGTTACCCTCGGGCGACGCCATCGAGGAGTCGCCCGTGCACCGAGCCCCGAAGGTCCGACCGGACCGCACCTCATTCGTCGGACGGGAGCGGGAGCTGTCGGCGCTGCGGACGATGATCGCGGATGGCATCCCGTTCATCACCCTCACCGGGCCGTCGGGGATGGGGAAGACACGGATCGCGCGCCGTCTCGCCAGTGAGCTGGACGGCGAGTTCCTCGGCGTCGAGGCCTGCGCGACGCAGGCCGACCTGCGCGCAGCCGTGGCGGAGCGGCTGCGCCTGGCCGGCGAGAGGGTCGGCGATGCGCTCGCAGCGCGCGGCCCGCTCCTGCTCGTCCTCGACAACGTCGATCCGCACGCGCGGCCACTCGCCGGCGTGCTCGAAGAGTGGCTCGAACGGTGCCCCGAGCTCACGCTGCTCGTCACCTCGCTCGTTCCACTCGGCATCCGCGGCGAGGTTCGCTTCGAGCTCGGGCCGCTCGGTGAGAAAGACGCCGTCGTGCTCTACCTCGACCGTGCGCGCGACGCCGCCGCCGATCGTCCGCTCGCACCGGCCGAGCGCGAGGCGCTCGACGAGCTCGTGCTGCGGCTCGATCGTCTGCCGCTCGCCATCGAGCTCGCTGCTGCGCGCGTGCGTGTGCTGCCACCGCGGCAGCTCCTCGAACGCATCTCGCAGCGCCTCGCTCTCCTGCGTTCCGCCGAGGGCTCGCTCACCCACGCGTTGTCGCTCTCGTGGAATCTTCTGACCGCCGACGAGCAGCGCGTGCTCGCGCGGGCCTCGGTGTTCGCGGGCGGGTTCACGCTCGCGGCCGCAGAGGCAATCCTCCGCAGCGACTTCCTCGTCGACCACCTCGATGGACTGCGCGCGAAGGCGCTGCTGCAGCTCGATGTCGATCGCTTCTCGCTCTACGAAAGCGTGCGGGAATTCGCAGCGCTGCGGCTACGCGAGCTGGGCGGCGCCACGGAGCTCGAGCGCCAACACGCGGCCTACTTCGCGAGCGAGGGCACTGCACGGGCCGGGCGCGCGGAAGGCCCCGAAGCACTCGCTGCGCTGCGCTGGCTGGCCACCGATCGCGAGAACCTGCTCGCCGCCCACCGCCGCTCGTTCGGTGCGGCACCGGAGCTGGCTGCGCGCACGGGGCTGGCGCTCGCGGCGTTGTTCAGCCGTGGCGGTCCAGTGGCCTTCCAGCGGGAGCTCCTCGACGCGTGCGTGCAGGCCGCGCGGCGCACGGGTGATCCGCAGCTCCTGGTGCAGGCGCTTCACGAGCGGGGGCGGGTGCGCAAGCGCGAGGGCGGATCGGCCGCCGCCCGAGCGGACGTCGATGAAGGACTCTGCGTTGCCCGGGCCCACGGCGATCGCGCGAGCGAAGGCCATCTCCTCATCGCCTCCGCCTCGCTCCGCGTGCCGGCGTCCGACCCTGAAGCGCGCACCGAGCTCGAGCGCGCTCTCGCAATCGGTGCCGATGAAGGCGAGCCATTCATCGAAGGACAGGCCCTCCTCGTACTCGGCGCGCTCGAGGAGAGCCGCGGTGCGATCGACTCCGCCGCCACCCGCACCGAGGAAGCGCTCGTGCTCTTCCGGCGCGGCGGCCACCTCCGCTTTTGCGGTATCGCGCTGCTGAACCTCGGCGCCATCCACTCGCACCGCGGCCGGTTCAGCGCGGCGCGCAACGCCCTCGAGCAGGCGTGCGCCATCTTTGCCTCACTCGAGAATCTCACGTCGCTCTCCTACGCCACGACCAACCTCGGGAGCCTCGCGCTCGCCATGGGTGATCTCGACGAGGCCGAGAAGCACCTGCTCGAGGTGCTCGCGCTCGATCGCCGCTCGAGCAACCGCCAGCTGCACGGGATCGCCACGGGCCAGCTGGCCATCGTCGCTCTCGAGCGCGGCGAACTGCGCGAAGCGGAGCGGCGACTCGCCGACGGCATCGCCGCACTGCGCGAGCTCGGTGTGAAGCGTGAACGTGCGATGCTCCTGCCCTTCCACGCTGCCGCTCTCGCGCTGCTCGGCGGCACCGCGGAGGCACGCGCCGAGCTCTCCGAGGCACGCGCGGCCTTCGACGAGTTGGGTGATCCCGCGGGCATGCAGATGCTCGCACTGCTCGAGGGGATCGTCGCGCTGTCCGAGGCACGCCGCGTGACGTGTTCGGGCAGCGATGCGTCGAGCCTCGAGGCGCGTGCGCGGGAGCTGCTCGCCGCGCCGATCTGCACCGGCGTGACGGTCGAGGGGCTCTTCGTGGCGCGGCGTCTGCTCGGGCAGGCGCTCGCCCGGCGTGCTGCAGCCGAGGCGGCGCCGCCCGGGCTTCATCCCGGCGCGCTCGTCGTCGCCAGGGACGCCACCTATTTTTCTTTCGCCGGCGGCGAGCGCGTCGACCTGCGCCGGCGCGGCGCCGTCCGCCACCTGCTGCGTGGGCTGGTCGAGAACCGCCTCATCGCGCCCGGCGTCGGCGCCAGTGCCGACGAGCTCGCCGCCATCGGTTGGCCCGGTGAGAAGATCCTGCCGACCGCTGCCGCCACCCGCGTGTGGAACGCCATCAGGATCCTCCGGGGCCTGGGCCTTGCGCCGGTGCTGCTGCGCCATGCCGATGGGTACCTGCTCGATCCTGCGCTGGCTGTCGTACGGGAGTGAGGTCGCGCCTGCGGGAGCCAGCCAGCGATCGCTGGGTGACTCCCGCCGCGCGGCGCTGCCCGCCCGCAGCCTCGACGGTCAGCCCTGGTCGACGAGCACCGCGAACCCGCCGAAGATCATGCGCTGGCCGTCGAAGGGCATCTCGGCGCCCATTGCCTGCATGCGCGGGTCGTTCATCATCTTCTGCATCGCCGCGTCCCGCACCGTCTTGTCGGGGTATTCGATCCACGAGAAGACGACGACTTCGCCATCCTTCGCCTGCACGGCGCGCTGGAAGTCGGTGACCTTCCCCGCGGGGACGTCGTCGCCCCACGCCTCGACGATGCGCGTGGCGCCGAAAGCCTTGAACAGCAGCGCCGCCTCCGCCGCGTGCTTGCGGTAGGCCTCCTTCTTCGCGGCGGGGACTGCTACGACGAATCCGTCTACGTAGGCCATGGCTCTCCTCCGGCAGGTCGCGCTCCCGTTCCGTACTCGGGGGAGCTCGGTTGAACGGATGTGATGACGCCCTGGCGAGCGCGGACTCATCGGTCGCGGCGTCGCCCGGGTCGCAGCGAGGAACGCAGGACGGGGCTGCAGGGGCGGCGGGCCTCGCCCACGCCGAGGGGAGCCGCACGCGCTTTGCGGGGCGGGCCGGTGAAGCTGATCCGCCGGGACTTGACGCACGCCTCATGCACGCATATGCATATACACCTCTATGCATACCGACGCCTTCCAGACCCTCGCGGACCCCACGCGGCGCCAGATCGTCGAGGCGCTGCGCTCGGGGGAGCAGCAGGTCAACGACGTCGTCGGGAAGCTCGACATCCACCAGTCCGGCGTGTCGCGGCACCTGCGGATCCTGCTCGAGGCGGGGTTCGTACAGGTGCGTCCGGACGGGCCGCGCCGCTTCTACTCGCTGCGTCCGGAGCCCTTCCAGGAGCTCGAGACGTGGCTGTCGAGCTACCGGGGCCTCTGGGAGAAGCGGCTGGATCGCTTCGACGAGGCGCTGCAGAAACGGCGCAATGCACGCGCCGCCCACGCGAAGGAGAGGAAGCGATGAACCGCGAGAAGGCAGCACCCAACCGCCAGCCGATCCGTTTCGAGCGCACCTACGAGGGTCCGGTCGACGACCTCTGGGACCTCTGGACCACGAAGGACGGCTTCGAGTCGTGGTGGGGGCCGGAGGGTTTTCGGGTCGAGGTCTTGAAGCTCGAGCTGCGCGTCGGCGGCGAGCTGGTCTACGACATGATCGCCGCGGGCCGCGAGGAGATCGCCTACATGGAGAGCCAGGGCATGCCGCTCTCGCATGCCACCCGCGGTCACTTCGTCGAGCTGGAGCCGAAGCGGCGCCTCCGGCTCCGCCATTCGATCGACTTCCTCCCGGGGGTCGAGCCCTACGACAACGACATGCTCGTCGAGCTCATCCCCGAGGGTGCCAACGTCCGCATGGTGGTCGCGATCGATCCGCACCCGGACGACCATTGGACCCGCAGCTCCGCCCAGGGCTTCGAGAGCCAGCTGACGAAGGTCCCCGCGGCGCTCGCGGCGCGCCGGTAGGCACGCGGACGTGCGGCCGGGTCGGCGCGTGTTCGGCAGGGGAAGTCGGCGATGTACCAGCGGCGCCGCTACTGCTCGGCTTCTCCGACTGCAGCCAACGCGGCTTCGATTCCAAAGAGGCGCTCGACCGTCGCCGCGAACGCGTACTTGAAGTCGATACCGTCCCCAAGGACCTGTGTATCGCGGAATCGCGCGCACAAAACATTGAAAGCGAACGGCGCCTTGCTATGGATATCGACGATCGCGTCGATGTCGTGGTCGGTACCTCGCGCCAACTTCATCATCGCGAAGTCATGCTTTTCGGGGACGAAGACGCGCAACCAGCTCAGTCCGGCGAGCTTGAACTCGGTCCGCCGGTCTTCCCAGTCGTGTGGCGCGCAGTAGATTCCCGCTACGTTCTGAATCGGGATTCCCATCTCAGCTCCCACCTCTGCAAGGGCGAGGAGCGCGGCGGACGAACCATCGACGTAATCGAGATCCTTGGTAGCGTGGCTGCTTCCGTGAACCAGCCCGACCACGGCCCCGCCAACGAGCACCACTACCTCCGGCTCCGAAAGCCGGGCGTCCGCACGCCGGAGCAGCTCCTCGAGGTCCGCCGAGGAATACTGCTTCAAGCGTGCTTCTCGACGAGGCCCCTGAACACGTGGAGCGGCATGTTCATCAAGTATCCCCAACGGCGAACGACGTCGGGCGTACGCCGTTCCGCCAAGAGCCCCTCGAAGTAGCTCCGGGACCGGAAGTATTGGCCGCGCTCGCGCTGCTCCACTTCGCGAGAGAGCTTCTTGGCTTGCGCCGTGAGGGCGGGTACCCCCAACACCTCGCCCGCCAGGTCGACCAACATGCCCCACTCGGCAAGGAGCTCACGGCTACAGGCGAGCTCACGCAACCGCTCGAGGTCCAACTGGCCAAGGTTGCGCTTGAGCACCAACGGCAGGACCCTGAAGACGGTTGGATCCATCCGGGAAAGCGCGAGAGCGGCAATCAGCGTCGCGTCCAGGTCCAGGACCTCGCGCGGCTCGCATCCCTGGAGGGGGGCACCGAAGAAGGCCAGCGACGAACGGATATCCGCGTCCGAGAGGGCCGTGCGGCTCGGTTCCGGCTTGGTGGTTCCCTTCGCGCTCACGCCCTGAACGTAGCTTCGTCGCCAGCAGAATTCCAGACGGCCCCTTCGCTACCAACCCGTGAAAGGGATGGAGAAGCACTTCGTGCCTTCCTGGGCGGCCCGCAGCGCACTCACCCCTTCGCGAGGGCGAGCACCACCTCGTCGACCTCGCATTCCCGGGCGGCGGAGCGGAAGCTATCCTTCGCCACGGCGACGAAGCCGCATTTCTCCAGCACGCGGAGCGAGGCGACGTTGTCGACCGCCGCCCGTGCGTGCAGCGGCCGCTCGACCAGCTCGGCGAGGAAGAGGCCGAGCGCCGTGGTGGCGAGACCGCGGCCCCAGAATTCGCGCCCGAGCCAATAGGCGACTTCGCGGTTGCCCTGCCGCACGAAGCTCGCGACGTAGCCGATAGGCACCGATTCGCCCTCGATCGTCCGCGCGACGACCGACGGCTCCGCCAGCGTGCGCGCCCAGCGAGCGGCGAAGGCCTCCCGGTCGTCCGGATTGCTCGAGGTAGAAGCTGCCATCCAGCGGGCGTCCGGATCCCGCTGGTGCTGGAAGAAGTGGTCGATATCCCCCGGGGCGACCAGGCGCAGGCGAACGTCCATCCGTGGCTCCGTCGAGAATCCAGCTCGAGTCTGCCGCGGGAAAGGCCTCATTCGCCAGCGACCGGCAGTACCGCCCCGCGCCCGATCCCTCAGCGCGCTGCGGCGGCCTTGCGCCCGCCGCCGACGAACGCCGCCAGGTGCTCGCCGGTGAGCGTCGACCGCGCCGCCACGAGGTCGGCAGGCGTGCCCTCGAAGACGATCCGCCCGCCGTCGTGGCCTGCGCCGGGCCCGAGATCGATGATCCAGTCGGCGTGCGCCATCACCGCCTGGTGGTGCTCGATCACGATCACCGACTTGCCCGCGTCGACCAGCCGGTCGAGCAGCCCGAGGAGCTGCTCGAGATCGGCGAGGTGCAGCCCGGTGGTCGGCTCGTCGAGCACGTAGACGCCGCCGTCCTCGCCCATGTGCGTCGCGAGCTTGAGCCGCTGCCGCTCGCCGCCCGAGAGCGTGGTGAGGGGCTGGCCGAGCCGCAGGTAGCCCAGGCCCACGTCGGCCATGCGCTCGAGGATCGCGTGGGCTGCGGGCGTGCGCGCCTCACCCTTGCCGAAGAAGCCGACCGCCTCCGCCACGGGCAGGTCGAGGACCTCCGCAATGTTCCGCCCGCCGAGCCGGTACTCGAGCACCGACGCCTGGAAGCGCCGCCCCTCGCACTCCTCGCAGATGGTGGTGACGCCGGCCATCATCCCGAGGTCGGTGTAGATCACGCCGGCGCCGTTGCAGGTCGGGCAGGCGCCTTCGGAGTTGGCGCTGAAGAGCGCCGGCTTCACCCCGTTGGCCTTGGCGAAGGCCTTGCGGATGGGCTCGAGCAGGCCGGTGTAGGTCGCCGGGTTGCTGCGGCGCGAGCCGCGGATCGCCGCCTGGTCGATCGACACCACCCCGTCCCTGCCGGAGACCGAGCCGTGGATCAGGGAGCTCTTTCCGGAGCCGGCCACGCCGGTCACCACCACCAGCACGCCGAGCGGGATGTCGACGTCGACCTTCTTCAGGTTGTGGGTGTTGGCGCCGCGGACCTCCATCACCCCGGTCGGCTTGCGCACCGCGGACTTCACAGAGGCCCGGTCGCTCAGGTGACGGCCGGTGAGGGTGCCGCTCTTCTTCAACCCCTCGACGCTGCCCTCGAAGACCACCTCGCCACCTGCGGTGCCGGCGCCGGGCCCGAGATCGACGACGTGATCGGCGATCGCGATCACCTCCGGCTTGTGCTCGACCACGAGGACGGTGTTGCCCTTGTCGCGCAGCCGCAGGAGCAGCTCGTTCATCCGCTGGATGTCGTGGGGGTGGAGGCCCACCGTCGGCTCGTCGAAGACGTAGGTGACGTCGGTGAGGGAGGAGCCGAGGTGGCGGATCATCTTGGTGCGCTGGGCCTCGCCGCCGGACAGCGTGCCCGAGGGCCGGTCGAGGCTGAGGTAGCCCAGGCCGATCTCCACGAACGAGTCGAGCGTATGCCGCAGCGAGTGGAGCAGCGGCGCGACGGAGGGCTCGTTCAGGCCGCGCACCCAATCGGCGAGATCGCTGATCTGCATCGCACAGGCATCGGCGATGTTCTTCCCCTTGATCTTCGAGGAGCGCGCCGCTTCGTTGAGCCGGGTGCCGCCGCACTCCGGACACGCGGAGAAGGTGACCGCACGCTCGACGAACGCCCGGATGTGCGGCTGCATCGCGTCGACGTCCTTGGAGAGAAACGACTTCTGGATCCGCGGGACGAGCCCTTCGTAGGTGAGGTTCACGTTGCCGACCTTCACCTTGGTCGGCTCCTTGTAGAGGAAGTCCTGCTTCTCCTTCTTGGTGTACTTGCGGATCGGCTTGTCGGGATCGAGGAAGCCCGACTCGGTGAAGATGCGCACGTACCAGCCGTCGGCGTTGTAGCCGGGGACGGTGAGCGCACCCTCGTTCAGCGACTTCGTGTCGTCGTAGAGCTGGGTGAGGTCGATGTCGCTGGCCTGCCCCATCCCCTCGCAGCGGGGGCACATGCCGCCGGCGCGGGTGAAGACGCGCTTCTCGGTCTTGCCCCCGCCCTTCTCGGTCGTCATCTCGCCGACCGCACGAACCGAGGGGACGTTGAAGGAGAACGCGTTGGACGAGCCGATGTACGGCTTGCCGAGGCGACTGAAGAGCACCCGCAGCATCGCGTTGGCGTCGGTCACCGTGCCGACCGTCGAGCGGGAGCTCGCCCCCATCCGCTCCTGGTCGACGAGGATCGCGGTGGTGATCCCATCGAGGACGTCGACCTCGGGGCGGGCCAGGGTCGGCATGAAGCCCTGCACGAACGCGCTGTAGGTCTCGTTGATCATCCGCTGCGATTCGGCAGCGATGGTGCCGAAGACGAGCGACGACTTGCCCGAGCCCGAGACGCCGGTGAAGACCGTCAGCCGCCGCTTGGGGAGCTCGACGCTGACGTCCTTGAGGTTGTTCTCGCGCGCGCCCTGGACGCGGATGAGATCGTGGCTGTCTGCGGGGTGCTGGCGGGAGGGGGCCATCTTCGCGGTCCTGTCACCGGCGATCGAATGCGAAGGACCCGCAGGCGCGCCGGCCGCCTGCGGGTGCCTGCCTGCCGCCTAGCGGCGCGCCTCGATCATCTTCCAACCGTTCCCGGAAGGGTCCCGGAAGCCGGCGTCGACGGTGCCGTAGCGCTCGGTGGGCTCCTGCGTGAACTCCACGCCCCGGGCGAGCATCCGGTCGTAGGCGGCGCGGCAGTTGTCGACCATGAGCACCAGCGGCGGCATGGCGCCCTTCGCCACCAGCTCCTGCAGCGCCTGCACCGTGGCCTCGTCGTGCATCGGCGCCTGCGGCTGGAAGAGGCCGAGCTGGAAGGAGGGCTGCTCCGGGTGCTGCACCGTCAGCCAGCGGTAGCCGCCGTTGCCCACGTCGGTGTGGACGCGGAACCCGACCTTCTCCACGTAGAACTCGAGCGCTTCCTGCTGGTCACGGACATAGATGCCGACGACGCCGACTCCCTGGCTCATGGGACCTCCTTGGTATGGGTTGGAACGGCCCCGTTTCTATCGTCGGCCTCCTGCCGCCGCTTCTCCGAAACTGCGATCGTGAGATCGGGCCGCTGGGCGGCGCTGAGGAAGCAGGCCGGCACCAGCGCGTGCTCGTGCAGCGCGGCTTTTTCCCTGGCGCGCAGCTCCCCCGGGCTCTGGCCGGTGACGTCGCGAAAGGTGCGACCGAAGGTCCCCAGGCTGGTCCAGCCGGTCTCGAAGGCGATCTCGGTGATCGAGAGCTCGGTGTCGCGGAGCAGCGCCGCCGCCCGCTCCAGGCGCCTCGTGAGCAGGTAGCGGTGCGGCGGGACGCCGAAGGCCTCCTTGAACGATCGCGCGAAGTGGGCCTCGGAGACGCCGCTGACACGGGCGAGCCGCTTGACGGGCCACTCCTCGTGCGAGGCGGCGTCCATCCGGTCCTTCGCGCGCAGGAGGCGGCGGAGCAGATCTGGGTCCTGGCTGGCGGGGGGCATCGCCCCCGATCATCTCACCTCGGCACGGCGATTTGTAGCGACGTGGCCGCCTCGGCGAGGGGCTTCAGCCCGCATGCTGCCGCGAAGCCCTGGGCCGCGGCGTATTCCATCACGTCCCGCTCCAGCGGCGTGAAGACGTCGGACACGCGCCACCGCGGCACCTCGCGCGCCTTCGCGATGGCGAGACCCTCGTCGTTTGCCATGCAGCAGCCGAAATCGAGGCACACCAGGTGCAGCCCACCAGGCTGGCGACCGCCATGTGTGCGAACGACTTCAGGCTCTCGTCGCAGGCATTCCACTCGTTCGCCTTCTGGCCGATCGCGAAGATGAATTTGAGCACCGGCCGGTTGTGCCAGTAGACGCCGAGCGGCTCCGGCACGTCGCCGAGCATCTTCCTGCTGACCGTATCTGGCGCGGCGCCCCCTCATCCGAGGTGCGCAGCGGCGGTTGCGCGCCGCCCTCCGGGTCGCCACCTCGGCGATGCGAGGTGCGCATGGCGGTCGTCCCGAACACGAAGATGCCGGCGGCGTTCCTGGGGCATGGCAGCCCGATGAACGCCCTGGAGCGCAACCGCTACTCCGAGGCGTGGCAGCGCTTCGGCAGCAGCGTCCCGCGGCCGCGGGCGATCCTCGTCGTCTCCGCACACTGGTACGAGAACGCCACCGCGGTCACCGCGATGCCGCGCCCGCGGACCATCCACGACTTCTACGGCTTTCCCCGGGCGCTCTTCGAGGTCGAGTATCCCGCGCCCGGCAGCCCGGAGCTCGCGGAGGAGGTCGCCGAGATCGCCAAACCCACGAGCGTGGGCCTGGATCACGACAGCTGGGGAATCGATCACGGCACCTGGTCGGTGCTCGTGCACGCCTTCCCGCAGGCGGACATACCGGTGGTGCAGCTCTCCATCCACGCGCTGAAGGACTTCGATTTCCACGTGGAGCTCGGCGCGCGGCTCGCGCCGCTGCGCGATCGCGGCGTGCTGATCCTCGGCAGCGGCAACGTGGTGCACAACCTGCGGGCGCTCGCGTGGTCGCAGCCGGCGCTCGCGTTCGACTGGAACCGCCGCTTCGACGAGGCGGCGCGCGCGGTACTGGCGGAGCGGCCCGGCGATGCCGCCGGGCTCCGGGCACATGGGGACTACACCAGCAGCCACCCCACCCCCGATCACTTCATCCCGCTGCTCTACGTCGCCGGCCTCGCCGCGGCTGCAGGCCGCGGCGCCGAGGTGTTGATCGACGGGTACGCGTACGGCTCGCTCTCGATGGCAGCCTACATGCTCGATGCAAATCCGCCGGCCGCCTCCGGCGAAGGCCGGCCGGCGGCGGGCCTGCCCGATCCGGCGCTGGTGCCGGCAGAGGACACGAACGTGTGAGCCGCCGGGCGTGCTACGCCGCGGCGCGGGCCCGCTCCAGGGCGGCGATGTCGATCTTCACCATCTGCATCAGCGCATCGCTCACCCGCTTGGCCCGGGCGGGATCGGTGTCGGTCATCAGCTGGTCCAGCGCCGCCGGGACGATCTGCCAGCGCACGCCGTAGCGATCGATGAGCCAGCCGCAGGCCTGCTCCTTGCCGCCGCCCGCGAGCAGCGCGTTCCAGTAGCGGTCGAGCTCCGCCTGGTCGTCGCAGAGCACGACCAACGAGATGGCGTCGTTGAAGTCGTGGTGGGGGCCGGCGCTCATCGCCTGGAAGCGCTGGCCGAAGAGGGTGAAGTCGACCACCTTCACCGAGCCCGGCGGGCCGCTGGGCGACTCGCTCGGCAGCGCCGTGACCCGGTCGACCCGGGAGTCGGGAAAGATCGAGGCGTAGGTGCGGGCCGCCTCCTCGGCCTCCTTCGCGTACCAGAGGTGCGGGAAGATCTTTGCTCGTGCCTGCACGGCCATGGCGGTCTCCTCCTGCCGGGGGTCCGGCTCTTCGCTCACGCAGGGATGGACGGTCCGGCGCGCCGGAACTCATCGCTCGGCGATCCTGCCGGCGAGGAAGGAGCTGGCAACACACCGGGCGGGTATCCCGAAAGTGGTCCTCCCGGTGCTCAGCGCTCCCGCTCGACGAAGTCGCGCAGGGATCCCAGCGCCTCGTCCCACTGGGCGGAGATGCGGTCGAGGTAGATACGGGCTGCGTCCAGGCCCCTGGCCTCGAGGGCCCAGATCCGCTCCCTGCCGCTGCGCTCCCCGTGAACGAGCCCCGCCCGGGCGAGCACCTCGAGGTGCTTGGTGATCGCCTGGCGGGTGACCTCGGCGTCCTCGCTCAAGGCCGCGATCGAGGCGGGGCCGCCCTCGGCGAGGCGGCCGAGGAGCCGCAGCCTGGTGGCGTCGCCGAGCGCGGCGAAGACCGGCGCCGCGTCGACCAGGCGCGGGCCCGCGCCCCGCCTAGACTTCGACATGGCGGCGGATGTTCTGGGTCTGCTCCGTCCACCCGCCGTCGTTGAGACGCCAGGCTTCGGCACGGCGCTCGGGCGGCAGGCGATCGAAGCCCGACTCGACGAGGGTGAGGCGGGTGCCCTCCGGCACCTCCTCCAGCCGGAACTCGACGCGGTTCCAGAGGGAGCGGTCGGCAGCCTCGGCATCACCCGCGGGCCAGGTGAAGGCGAAGAGCTGCTCGGGCTCCATCACCTCGATGCGCATCTCCCACTTCGCCTCTTCCTGGCCCGGGTAGGTACTCTGCGCCTTCACGATCTGGCCCACCGCAAAGGCGCCGTCGAGCTTCACCCGGAACCAGCTGGCGAACTCCTCGTGGTTGGTGAGTGCACGCCAGACGCGGGAGCGCGGCGCGCGGAGCACGATCTGCTTCTCGATTCTATCGGTCGGGGACATGTGCAACCTCCTGGTTGCATCATCATGGCGCAGGCCGGTCGAATTGCGCAACCTTTTGGTTGCGCCTTATGTGGGGGAGAGCGAGCCGGATTGGATGCGCGTCCGGCCTGCGTGTGCGCCAACGCGCCAGCACGAGACGGGGGCCTCTGAACGAGCGATCGCGGGTCACGCCGCCGGGTGCGGGTATCCACCGTGGCAGTCGGCGCTCACCGTCGACGAAGGCCGGGCCAAACGTGGAGCAGGAGGTCGTTCGAGAGTCGGTTCTCTGGGAGCGGGCGCTGGCGCTCGCCACCCTGCTGCTCGTAGCGCTGGTCACCTTCGTGGCCGCGAAGCTTCTCGCTCGGCTCCTGAAAGGGACGACCCGTCTCGGACTGCGCGGGCTCGAGCGTCTCGCTGCGCCGGTCACCCTCGTCGCGACCCTCCTCGCCGCGTGGCTGATCCTGCTGCGCACGCCGCGTGATCCGCCGATCGTCGGGGTGGTGATCGAGCTTCTTGGAATCGCCGCCGTCTTCTGGCTCGCTGCCCGGGTGCTGGACGTCGTCTGGACCACCGGCACGAGTAGCGCGCGGCTGCGGCGCTTGCGCGGCGTCGGCTCGGCGCTGCTGGCCACCCGGCAGCTGGGCAAGGCGGCGTTCGTCTTCGGCGCGGTCGCCGTGATAGCCGTTCGGATGGGAGCCTCGGCGCAGCTCTATGTCGCCCTCGGCGCCATCGGCGCCGCGCTCACCTTCGCCGCACGTGCGCCGATCGCCAATGCGGTCGCATTTGCCGGGATGCTCGTCGACCCTCCCTTCCACATCGGCGATCGCGTCCGCATCGGCGACTACCGCGGGGGCGACGCAGCCCAGGGCGAGGTCGTCGCGCTCTCGCTCTCGGCGGTGACGATCCGCTCGAAGCGGCGCACGCTGATCGCGATCCCCAACGCGCTCGTCGGGCAGCTGCGGGTCGAGAACCTGTCGCACGCCAATCGCCGCAGGCTCGAGTTCGAGCTGCCGATCGATGAAGGGATCCCTGCCGAGACCTTGCGGGCAGCCTGCGCCATCATCGAGGACGACCTCCGCGCGAGCGAATTCGTCTCCGAATATCGAGAGCCGCGCGTGTGGATCGCCGGGCATCACGATGGCCTGCATCTCAAGGCTTCGGCCTGGCTGCGACGCGGCAGGGACCGGCGCGAGGCCCAGCGCGAATTGCTCCTCCTGATCCGATCCCGCTTCGACCAGTTGGTTCGCTGAGGGGCCTGCTTCGCGACGAGCCTCTATCGCTTGCGAGGATTCCCCGGGCCGCGGGCGGGCGTCTCGGCTACGGCCGCCTCGTAGGCGGCCTGGAGCTCGGCGGAGACGGAGCGGGCCGGGCGGGGCGCGCCGAGGTGCAGGTGGCGCAGCTCGTCCATGAAGGCGTCCCACAGCGGCGGACCGCCCGCTTCCAGCAGCGCCGCGCGCACGGACAATTCCCTGGTGGGGTTCGTGTGGCGGCGGCCCCAGGCGGCCATCTGTGCGAGCAGGGGGACGAGCTGGATGGCCGCTTCGGTGAGGCTGTAGATCCCCTTCTGCCGGTGGTTCGGATCCGGGGTTCGCGTCAGCAGCCCGGAGGCCGTGAGGCGCTTCAGCCGGTCGGCGAGGATGTTCGAGGCGATGCCCTCTTCGCTCTGCGCGAGGAGCTCGCCGTAGGTGCGCCGGTTTCCGAACATCACGTCCCGGACGACGATCAGGCTCCAGCGGTCGCCGAGGATTTCGAGCGTGAGGTTGATCGGGCACCCGGAGCGTCCTGCCTGCGATACGGCCATGCGGGAGAGGCTACTACTTGCAGTTCGCAAGTGGAAGGGCTATGGTTGGACCACTTGCAAATCGCAAGCAGCACGGAAACCGGGAGTCCCCCATGTCGCTCGTGATCTACGGCCACCCCTTCTCCTCCTACACGCAGAAGGTCCTCATCGCGCTCTACGAGAACGAAACGCCCTTCGAGTTCCGCCTCCTCGGGCCGGACACGCCGCAGCACGCTGCCGAATGGCTGCAGCGCTGGCCGATCGCCAAGTTCCCGCTCCTCGTGGACGGCGAGCGGAGCGTGGTCGAGACCAGCATCATCATCGAGTACCTGCAGCTCGTGCATCCCGGCCGGACGCGCCTGCTGCCGGAGGATCCGATGGCGGCGCTCGACGTGCGCTTCTTCGACCGCTTCTTCGACCTGCACGTGATGAACGCGGCGCAGCACGCGGTCGACGGGGCGCTCACGGGAGATCCGGTCAAACGCGCGGATGGACAGGCGCTGTCCGAGAAGAAGCTGGAGCGCGCCTACGGCTGGCTCGAGGGCGCCCTCGCCGGCAGGACCTGGGCCACAGGCGAGGCGTTCACCCTGGCGGATTGCGCCGCCGCCCCCTCGCTTTTCTACGCGGATTGGATCCACCGGATCGGCGAGCGCTACCCGGTGCTTCGTGCCTACCGCGCGCGGCTCCTCGCCCGCCCCTCCTTCGCCCGCGCGGTGGACGAGGCGAGGCCCTACCGGCACCTCTTCCCGCTGGGCGCGCCGAACCGGGACTGACGCTCTTCGCGCTGCATGTCACATCCGCGCGCGCCACTTCGTCTTTCGCGCAGGGGCCGTTCCCGGCGTGGTGCCGGGACTTCGCCGCCCTTCCGAGAGACGAGGAAGCGATGAAGCAGCGCATCGATTACCACCAGATTGCACAGCGCGCGATCCAGGCCATGCTCGGCCTCGAGGCCTACGTTCGCTCGTCCGAACTCGAGCATTCCCTCATCCACCTGGTGAAGATCCGGGCTTCGCAGATCAACGGCTGTGCCTATTGCATCGACATGCACACCAAGGAGGCCCGGGCGGACGGTGAGACCGAGCAGCGCATCTACGCCACCAGCGTGTGGCGCCATGCACCCTTCTTCAGCGAGCGGGAGCGCGCCGCCCTCGCCTGGACCGAGGCGCTCACCCTGGTCCACACCCAGGGCGCGTCCGACGAGCTCTTCGAGGCGACCCGGGTGCATTTCAACGAGCAGGAGATCGTCGCCCTCACCTCGGCGATCATCGCGATCAACAGCTGGAATCGGTTCACCGAGGCCTTCCGGCCCGAGGTGGGCGGGTACGTGCCCGCAGCTGCGGGAAGGACCGGCTGAAGCTGATGGGGAATGATGAAGCAGCCTGCACGTGAAGAAGCATTCGCCGAGCATCGGTCGCTGCTCTTCTCGCTCGCCTACCGGATGCTGGGCAGCGTCGCCGACGCGGAGGACGTGGTCCAGGAGGCCTGGCTGCGCTGGAGCCGCGCGGCGGAGGCCGAGTCGCCTCGCGACTTCCTCTCCGCCACCGTCGCCCGGCTCTGCATCGACCACCTGCGCTCCGCGCGAGTGCGACGGGAAACGTACGCGGGCTCGTGGCTTCCCGAGCCCCTCGTCGACGTGCCCGCGGAGGCGAAGGACAGCGTCGCCCGCGCCGAGTCGCTCTCCATCGCCTTCCTCCATCTGCTCGAGCGCCTCTCGGCGGTCGAGCGGGCGGTCTTCCTCCTCCGGGAGGTCTATGCCTACGACCACGCGGAGATCGCGCGGATGGTGGGCAGGAGCGAGGCCGCCTGCAGGCAGATCGCGAAGCGGGCGCGCGACAGGATCGGCGGTGGGCCGCGCCGCTTCTCCGCCTCCGAGCCCGAGGCGGAGGAGATGGCGCGGCGCTTCCTCGAGGCGAGCGCCCGGCCCGACGCCGCGGGCTTCCTCGAGCTCCTCGATCCGGAGGTCGTCATCTGGTCCGACAGCGGCGGCAAGGCCCCTGCGGCCCGTCTTCCGATCCACGGGAGCGATCGGGCGGCGCGCTTCTTCGCCGGCGTCTTCCGCCGCTACACACGCGAGCACCTCTCCACCGTGCAGGTGAACGGCGCGCCGGCGATCGTCTATCGCCCGCCCGATGGGCCGGTGCGTCTCTTCGCGTTCGAGATCCGCGCGGGCCGGATCACCGCCGCCTTCGTGCAGGCGAACCCCGACAAACTGCGCGGGTTGGGGCCCGCGATCGCGTAGCGGCGCCGGCGGCCTGGTGCTCGCCCCCGGGCGCCTGTGCTACACGGGGCCGCATGCACACCGCCTCCCCCGCCACCGGCTCGGCCGGCGACTCGATCCTCGTCACCGGCGCCGCCGGATTCATCGGCTCCCACGTGGTCAGCGAGCTGCTCGCTCGCGGCCACCGGGTCGTGGCCCTGGACGATCTTTCGGGCGGTTTCCACAGCAACGTCGACGAGCGGGCCACCTTCGTCGAGGGCTCGATCCTCGACGTGGCGCTCGTCGACAGGCTCTTCGACGAGCACAGGTTCGCCTACGTCTTCCACCTGGCGGCCTACGCGGCAGAAGGCCTCAGCCACTTCATCCGGCGCTACAACTACCAGAGCAACCTGATCGGGAGCGTGAACCTGATCAATGCCTCGGTTCGCCACGAAGTGCGCTGCTTCGTCTTCACCTCCTCGATCGCCGTCTACGGGCACGCGAGGCCGCCTGTCCTCGAGGAGATGGCGCCCTCCCCCGAAGATCCCTACGGCATCGCCAAGGCGGCGGTGGAGCAGGACCTGCGCGTGAGCCGCGACCTCTTCGGCATGCGCTACGTCGTCTTCCGGCCCCACAACGTCTACGGCGAGCGGCAGAACATCGGCGACCCCTACCGCAACGTGGTGGGGATCTTCATGAACAAGATCCTGCAGGGCGAGCCGCTCCCCATCTTCGGCGACGGGAAGCAGAGCCGGGCCTTCAGCTACATCTCGGACGTGGCGCCCGTGATCGCCGACTCGATCCACCGGCCCGAGGCGTGGGACCAGATCTTCAACATCGGGGCGGATCGTCCCGTCACCGTGAACGAGCTGGGCGAGACCGTGAGCCGGGCGATGGGCGTGCCCTTCCGGCCCCACTACCTGCCCGCCCGCCACGAGGTGCTGCACACGCACGCGTCACACGAGAAGGCGCGGGCGCTGCTCGGCTTCGAGGACCGCGTCGGTCTGGAAGAGGGCGTGGGCGCGATGGCCGCCTGGGTGCAGCAGATCGGCGCGCGGGCGAGCAAGGCGTTCGGCGCCCTCGAGATCGAGAAGGGTCTGCCGCCCTCGTGGCGGGACCTGCTCGCAGCGGCAGACAGGCGGGTTGGTTGAGGATCAGGCCCAGCGGCGGAGCGTGGCGGTGATGCGCTCGAGGAAATCATCGCCGCGCACCACCTCCTCGTAGCCCGGGATCGCACCGACCCACTCGCGCATCCGGACGTTCGACTGCTGGGTGAGGTACATCGTCGGCAGGCCGAGGAGCGCCGGGCCGTCCATCCCGGCGGTGGTGACGCCGAGCTGGCCGACGAGGCGGTGCGCGGTCTTGAGGTGCTCGAAGAGCTGGAGCTGCGCACGCCGCATGTCGAAGCCCTGGAAGAGCGGCTCCTTCCAGAAGAGGGTGAGATCGAGGGCGCCCGTGGGAAGCGGGCCGTCCCGCAGGGCGTCGCCGATGAGGACGGGGACGAGGCCGAGCGTGCGGGCGCGCTCCGAGAGCGCGGCGATCTCGGGCCAGGTCGTGTTGCGATGCGCGTCGTGGGCGCCGTAGCGGACCCACAGCAGCACCTTCTTCTGCGCGGGGGCGCCGGCGAGCCGGCTGTCGATCCAGTCGATGATCGGCTGGGGGATCGGCGCACCGCCGAGGAAGGCGGCGCGAAGCGTGGCCTGGGCAGCGAGGGCGTCGGCACGAAAGGCCTGCGCGACGATCTCGGTGAGGTGCTTGTTGGCCCGCGGTCGCGAACGGTAGGGCTGCAGCCGGGAGCCCAGGCCGGCATCGAGGAGGAAGCGCTCCGCCTGCGCGGTCTGCTTCTGGTCCGGCTCGATCTGGATCGCCACGCCGGCGAGGAGGCCCGACGCCGCGAGGTACCAGCCCTCGCCGAAGGAAAAGCCGGGATCGGCGTGGAAGGTGTAGGCGTGGTTGCGCTCGTCGACGATCCGGCGCGCCTCCCGGGCTGCAGCCTCCGCGGCCCGCGCAGCGGTGTACGCGGCAGGTCGACCGAGCAGCGCAGCCTGCCGCCTGGCTTCGGCTGCGGAGGCCTCGGCAACCGCCACGATCGACTCCACCCGCTCCCAACCGTCGTCGCAGGCAGCACGCGTCGGGGCGCGCTGGGAGCCGAGGGAGATCTGGCCCGCGCCATGGCGCGCGTCCTGGGCGCGGGCGGCGTGCGCCTTCACCAGGGTGAGGCGCGCTGCCGCGATGGTCGCCTCATCCGCTCCCTGCAGCGCCCCTACCGCCAGCTCGATCGCCTGCTCGAGCAGGCGCCGGTGCCGGTCACGTACGCCCGGCTGGTGGAGCACGTTCGCCTGCGCGAGCGCCTCCGCCAGGGAGGCCGCTGCCTCGCGCTGGAGGGAGGGGGCGTCGAGAGGTGCCGGGATGGCTGTAGCTGTCGTCACGAAGGAGCGCGTCATCGCGCCGGATGTGCCTGCAATCGCGGGTTCTTCGCAAGTGGAGCGGCCGCGGGGCGCCCCAGCGCTCGTCCTTGACGCCGGCATCCCTGATACGTACCACTGCTGTATACTTCGGAGGCGCCATGAGCGGAAAGCGTGCGAAGGTCTTCTGGACCGGCAGGAGCCAGGCGGTTCGCCTGCCCAAGGAGTTCCGCTTCGAGGGCGACACCGTGCTCGTGCGTCGGGAGGGCGCGGCGATCATCCTCGAGCCTGCCGACGAGTGGCCGGAGGGATACGTCGAGTCTTTCGCAGGCGTACCAGCGGACTTCGGACGGCCGCCGCAGGGTGAAGAGGACGAGCGCGAGGGCTTCGAATGAGGGTCCTGCTCGACACCAACATCTGCATCTACGCGATGAAGCAGCACCCGCGGGTGCTCGAGCGGCTCCTCGCCGAGAGCCGCTCCGACGTAGCGGTGAGCGTCATCACCGAGGCCGAACTCCGCACGGGAGCTGCGAAGAGCAGCGCCCGCACGAAGACCCTGCGCCTCGTCGAGAACTTCCTGCGCCCTCTCGCTATCGTCGAATTCGGCTCCGGTGACGCAGTGGCCTACGCGAACGTGCGGGCCAGGCTCGAGCGGGCTGGGACGCCGATCGGTCCGCTGGATACCCTCATCGCCGCCCAGGCCGTCGCACGGCAGCTCACCCTGGTGACGAACGACGAGCGGGCGTTTGGCAGGGTCGCGGGTTTCCGGATCGAGAACTGGGCAGCGTGAGGGAGGAGCCCCAACAGGAAGGGACGCAAGGCGCGGCTGCTTCCGGGCAGGGCCTGTGTCAGCATCGCAGGCCGAGGAGACTGCTTCGACGCTTCGCAACGTCGCCGGCGTGCTGCTCGGGATCAGCTGCCGGCCCTGGCGTTCCTCGTGCCCTTTCTCGCCCACTTCAGCCAGGTCCTCGTCGGCGGCGTCGTGGCGGCGAAGCTGGGCTCGGCGGCGCCCCGGATGTTGGTCGCGGGGCTCCGGCGCCCGCGGCGCTGCAGGCAGGCCCCGCCGCCTGACGACGGGGCCCGCGGAACGCGGACTACTGCGCGGCTGGTGGTCCGAACCAGGTGGTGAGGGCTTCACGAAGGCCGCGGTCCGCGCCGTCTCCGACCCAGGCGACGTAACCGTCGGGACGGACGAGCACGGCGGTGGGAGAAGCGACACCGCCGAGCACCGGCAGCTCCCAGGCGCCCTCGTAGCGAGCGTCGATCTGCCGCACGCGACCGGCCCAGGGGCCGAGATCGAAGGCGCCGGGCACGCCGAGATTGAGGAGGAACGGCCGGGCCTCGTGCAAGAGCGCGAAGACGCGCTGCGGGCCGGTCTCGGTGATCAGATCGAGATCGGGCATGCGCCGCCCGAGCAGCGGGTGGCTCTCGCCGAGATCGTAGTGCACGTCGAGGCCCGACATCATCGCGGCGTAGCGCCTGCGGGGCTCGTCCATGCCCAGGAGCTCGGATACCGTCTCGCGCAGGGCCTCGGTGCGATCGTCGCCACGGCCGAGCGCGGTCTGCGCCAGGGTGAGGCGGAGCACCCGTGCAGCGATCGGGTGCCGCTCGGCCTGGTAGGTGTCGAGGAGGCTCTCGGGCGAGATCCCTCGGACCACCTGCGCGAGCTTCCACCCCAGGTTCACGGCGTCCTGGACGCCGATGTTGAGGCCCTGCCCGCCAGCGGGGGCGTGCACGTGGGCCGCGTCGCCGGCGAGGAGCACCCGTCCCTTCCGGTAGGACGCCGCCTGCCGCGCCATGTCGGTGAAGCGGGAGAGCCAGGTCGGGTTGCGAACCCCGAAGTCCGTCCCGTAGACGGCGGTGAGCGAATCTCGGAGTTCCTGGAGCGTCGGCTCGTCGCCCGTGCCGACGTGCGGCTCGACCAGCACGATGCCGACGTTGCCGTCCTCGCGCTTGCCCAGCGCATTGACGCCCTTCTCCCCGCGGCGGATCCCCCAGGCCGGCTCCTCGGTCATCTCGGCCTCGGCGATCAGATAGCTGGTCGAGGCTTCCCAGCCGGGGAAGTCGATCCCGGCCTGCTTGCGCACGAGGCTCCGGCCACCGTCACAGCCGGCGAGATAATGCGCGCGCAGCGATCGGCCGTCGGAGAGCGCGACGTCGATGCCGGCGTCGTCCTGCGAAAAGCCCCTCACCTCGACGCCGCGATAGAACGTCACCGGCAGCTCGCCGACCCAATCCGCCAGGATGCGCTCGATGTGCTTCTGCCAGAGCGCGAGCCCGTAGTTGTGGCGGGTCGGGAAGTCGCTGATGTCGAGCGGGATGAACGAGAAGCCTGCGACCTGGGCCACCTGCCCTTCCGAGAGGAAGCGCTCGGCGACGCCGCGCTGGTCGAAGACCTCGATGGTGCGTGCGTGCAGCCCGCCGGCGCGCGAGCTGGGGAGCGCCTGGGTCTCCCGCCGCTCGACCACGGCGACGTCGACGCCTGCGAGCGCCAGCTCTGCCGCCAGCATCAGGCCGGTGGGACCGCCGCCGGCGATCACCACCGCATGTTCTGCCCTCCTGGATCCGTCGTGCATCTCCATGCCTCCCGCGCCTCTGGTCGCTCACCTGCGACCAGGACCGGCGACTGTGGGGCAGGAGCAGGGGCTTGCAGCAAGATCCCCACCGTGGCAGATAACGGATGTGGCGAGAGGGCACGACGCCCCGCCGCTCCCCCCCCCCTACCCCAGCCAGCTGCCTCGCGATCCGTCGAGGAAGGGCTCCGCCACGGCGATAGTGAGCTGCGACCTCCGCGGACCAGTCGTAGGGGCGGCGGGCGTTCCAGACGCGCAGCAGCGTCTCCTGCACCAGTTTCATGCCCACCCCACCGACGGCGGGGCGCCGAATTCATCGGTGCATCGATGCATTTCGTTCGAGCACCCGGCTTCAGGCGGCAGGCCTGGTTGCGGCGACGAGGTACATCACGACGCCGCCGGCGCTGTGGAAGGTGCCGCTGTCGATGGCGCCGATCGTCTCCTTCAGGTCGCGCAAACGGAGCTCGTGGTAGCGCTCGAACTCGTCGGCGCGCCCGCCGCCTGCGAGGAAGTAGGCCAGCATCTCCTCGCGATCCCAGCCCGTGAAGCCCCGCGCCGCCCACTCCCGCATCTCCGCGAGGCTCGCCTGCTCACCTTCGGTCGCATAGGGCGGCACGAAGGGCTGGGGCTTGTCGGAGAGGAAGACCCGGACGTTCTCCGCGCCCACTTCCGCCAGATAGCCCGGCACCCGATCGCCGACCGAGTTGAAGCCGAGGCCCAAGGCCTGCTTTCCCCGCTGCACCAGCAGCTCGAAGCGCAGCCGGTCGACGACCTCGTCGACGGAGAGCCGCTCGGTCAGGCTGCTGCCGATGGCGCAGTTGGCGAAGTTGTTCGGCTCGGTGACGAAGAGCGTGCCGCCGGGCCGGAGGACGCGGAGCATCTCGCGCAGCGCCTGCCGCGGGTCGTTCAAATGGATGAGCACCGTCTGGCAGGTCACCAGGTCGAAGGTCCCGTCCGCGAAGGGCAGCGCGGCCGCGTCGCCCTGCTGGTAGCGGAAGCGCCCGCCGAGGCCGAGGGCTTCGGCGCGGGCTGCAGCCTCCGCGACCCAGCGCGGCTCCCGGTCGATGCCGGTGACGCGGGCGTCGGCGGCGAGGATGGGCGCGAGGACGCGCCCCCAGTGGCCGACGCCACAGCCCACGTCGAGGACATGTTTCGCGCGGCGCAAGCCGAGGCGGTCGCCGACGAGGTGGAGGAAGTCAGCATTCCACCAGTGATCGCGGGATTCCCCGAAATAGTCGGCGGAATGGGGCTTCTGCGCCTGGCTGGCTGCGGTCATTCGGTCGCTCCTCCCGGGGAGCTTCCCATACGGGTGCTCGGCCGGTCCACGGCGCGGGCGGCGTGCTCACCTGCCGATGCTGAAGTACCTACTTGACTATCCGCGCCTCGGTGTGGATAGTGAAGCACATGCTTGACCATTCGCCGCAGCTCAACCAGGTCTTCCACGCCCTCGCCGATCCCACCCGCCGGGCGATGGTGGAGCGCCTCACCCGCGGCGCGGCCTCCGTCAGCCAGCTGGCCGCGCCCTTCCCCGTTTCGCTCTCCGCCATCGGCCAGCACGTGCAGCTGCTCGAGTCGTCGGGGCTGGTGCGCACGGTGAAGAAGGGGCGCGTGCGCCAGGTGGAGCTGCAGCCCGCTGCGCTCGCCGCAGCAGAAGACTGGTTCGCCGCCCACCGCGCGATGTGGGAGCGGCGCCTCGATCGCCTCGCTGTCCTGCTGGACGAAGACGAAGACGAAACCTGAAAGGAGAAACGAAATGACGCATCCCGTGATCCACAAGAGCTTCACCGTCGAGCGCACCTACCCCACCACCGCAGCGCGGGTCTTCCGGGCCTTCTCCGATCCGGAGAAGAAGCGCCGCTGGTTCGCCGAGGGTGAGGGTTTCGAGGTGCAGCGCTACAGCCTCGATTTCCGCGTGGGCGGCTTCGAGCGGACGCTCTTCCGTCCCGAGGGCGGACCGCCGATGACCAACGACTGCGTCTACCTGGACATCGTGCCCAACGAGCGCCTGGTCTTCGCCTACTCGATGACCTTCGACGGCGCGCCGATGTCCTCCTCGCTGGGCACGATGGAGCTCCTGCCTGCGGGAGACGGCACGCTGCTGCGCCTGACCGAGCACACCGCCTACGTCGACGGCAACGACGGATCGGCGGCGCGGCGCGAGGGCACGCTCCAGCTGCTCGAGGCGCTGGCACGGGAGATCGCCGCCCACGGGTAGGCGGCCTGGCGAACCTTCACGGAGGAAAAGATGAGCAAGGTGTTCTTCAGTGTGACGATGTCGCTCGATGGGTTCATTGCGCCGGAGCAGCGCTACGACGATGTGGGAGACAAGCGCTGGATCGGCCAGTGGATGGCGCTCCAGAAGCACATGTTCGACCAGCGGTTCTTCCGCGAGAACCTGAAGCTCGGCGAGGGCGGCCAGACCGGCGAGGACAACCGCATCCTCGAGGAGGCATTCGCCCGCACCGGCGCGAGCATCATGGGCAAGCGCATGTTCGACGTCGGTGAACCGAATTGGCCGGAGGATGCGCCCTTCCACACGCCGGTCTTCGTGCTCACGCGGCAGGTGCGCACGCCCTGGGAGCGCACGGGTGGCACGACCTTCTACTTCGTCAACGACGGGTCGAGAGCGCGCTCCGCCGCGCCCGCGAGGTCGCGGGCGGCAGGGACGTGCGCATCGCCGGCGGCGCGCACGTCATCCGTGACTACCTCGACGCAGGCCTCGTCGACGAGTTCCACATCGCGCTTGCCCCCGTGTTCCTCGGCGCGGGAACCCGCCTCTTCGAGCGGATGGACAGCGAGCGGCTCGGCCTCGAGATCGTGCGCACCGTCCATTCGCCGATGGTGACCCACCTGTTCTACACGGTGCGCCGCTCGACGGCGGCCTGAGCCAGGGAGGCGACCGATGCCGGAGAAGATCTCGAGCCGACTCGCTGCGATCGTCGACGCGCTTCCCCTGCGCCCCGGCCTGCGGGTGCTGGAGATCGGCTGCGGTCCCGGTGTGGCGGCCCGGGCCGTCGCCCACCGGATCGGCACGGGGCACGTCCTCGCCATCGACCGCTCGTCCCGGGCCATCGAGCAGGCTGTGAGAGGCTCCGTGGCAGAGCTGGCCACGGGCCGCCTCGAATACCGCTGCGTCGCCGTCGAGGACTTCGTGCTCGCCGAGGGTGAGCCGCCCTACGACCTGGCCTTCGCCGTTCGGGTGGGCGCCCTCGACGGGCGCCATCCGGCGGCAGGCCAGGCCGCCCTCCGGCGGCTCCGTGACGCGCTCGCCCCGGGCGGCAGGCTCTTCATCGACGGCGGGGATCCCCTGCTCGAAGTCCCCCTCGACCGCCGCTGAAAAAAAGCTTCGAGGGCGTGTCGATCTCGCCGAGGGTCGTTCGTCGCATCCACGAACCACCCGAAGGCGCCTGCGGGCGCCGCATCGAAAGGAGCAGCAGATGAAGGTCATGGTGATCGTGAAGGCGACGAAGAACAGCGAGGCCGGGGTGATGCCGAGCGAGCAGATGCTCGCCGAGATGGGCAGGTACAACGAGGAGCTGGTCGAGGCGGGCATCATGCTCGCCGGCGACGGCCTCCACCCCAGCGCGAAGGGAAAGCGGATCCGCTTCTCCGGCGACAAGCGCACCGTGGTCGACGGGCCCTTCGCCGAGACCAAGGAGCTCATCGCCGGCTTCTGGATCTGGCAGGTCCGCTCGATGGAGGAGGCGGTGGAGTGGGCCCGCCGCTGCCCCGCCCCGATGCCCGGTGAGGAATCGGAGCTGGAGCTCCGGCCGATCTTCGAGCCGGAGGATTTCGGCGAGGCCTACACGCCCGAGATCAAGGCGCAGGAGGACCGCATCCGCGCCTAGGTCCAGCGGCAGCAGGCGAAGGCCTGATCGCGAGCGCTGCAGCTGGGCGCGCCGCCACCCGTGCTGGTGGGGCGCGCTGCTCGCCGCCGCGGTCGACGATGCCCTGCGCGGATGGCCCGCCCTACGACTGGTGCAGGAATCCGACGACCGCGGACAGGAACGCCTCCGGACACTCCACGTTCGAAAGATGGACCGCGGGTAGCACCACGAGCTTGGCGCCCGGCACGGTGCCGGCGATCTCCTCGCTGTGCCGGGGGGAGGTCACCGTGTCGTTGCGCCCTGCGATGACGAGCGTCGGCCGAGCGATCAGCGCGATCGTTCGCCGCATGTCCGTGTCGCGTACTGCAGACCACGCGCCGGCCAGCCCGCGGGGATCCGTGTTCAGGAGCGTGCGCCGGAACGGCTCCACGAGAGGAGAGCTCCCCTCCACCCAGGCTGCCGGGAACCAGTTGCGAAGAAACATCTCCGTGGTGCCCGACATGTCCGGCGCGCGCAGGACCGCAGCGATCGCCTCGTCCCACTGGCCGGGCGGCCCGAGGTAGGCCGCCGTGTGGGAGAGCACGAGGCGATCGACGCGCTCGGGCGCATGGATGCCCAGCCATTGGCCGACGAAACCGCCGAGCGAGAGACCGACGACGTGGGCACAGTCGATCCCCAGCGCATCGAGCAGCTCGACGGCGTCGCGGCCGAGCCGATCCAGAGAATAGGCGCCCGGTGGCACGTCGGACCTACCGTGCCCGCGCATGTCGTACCGGATCACGTGGAAGTGCTCGGAGAGCGCAGCGATCTGGCCGTCCCACATGTGCAGGTCGGTGCCGATGGAGTTGGCGAGGAGCAGCGCCGGCCTGTCTGCAGGACCATCGACGCGGTATGCGATGCGGGTGCCGTCGCCGACGGTTACGAAAGGGTGACCGATGTGTTTTGCATTCATGCCCGCTATCTCTAAGGCCCCCATTCGTCCGGAAAAATTTCAAAGTACGGACGCTCTTTGTCGGCGATGACTACAAACTTCACCTTGCACGAACTGCAGTGCTTCGACGCGGTCGCCCGCACGGGTCGCTTCCAGGCAGCGGCGGAGCAGCTCCATCGGTCCCATCCGGCCGTGTTCGCCGCTGTCGCCAAACTGGAGCGGCAGCTCGGTCTGCCGCTGCTGGACCGCAGCGGGTACCGGGTGAAGCTGACCGACGCGGGCAGGTCGTTGCACCGCCACGCCCAGTCGGTCCTGCGCGAGGTCGAGAATCTCGGCGCACACGCGAACCAGCTGGCGATGGGCGTGGAGAGCGAGCTGCGCATCGTCCTGGGCGACTTCTGTCCACGGCCGCGCGTGCTGCAGCTGCTGGGTCGCTTCTTCGGTCAGTTCCAGGGAACCCGCCTCCGCCTCGACGTGGAGGCTGTCGGTGGTCCGCTGGAGCGGATCCTCGACGACGAGGCGGATCTCGTCATCCACGGAGGCGCGAAGAGCACCCCGGGCCTGGAGTGCATCGAGCTCGGCAGCGTCTGCTTCGTCCCCGTCGTTGCACCGGGTTTTCTGCCCTTCGACATCACGCCGTCCATCACGCCGAAGGAGATGCGCGCGCTCACCCAGTGCGTCATCCGCGACACGGCGCACCACGCGGCGAAGCGGGACCACTTTCTCGTCGAGGGCGCGCCCCAGTGCTCCGTGCCCGACCAGCTGATCAAGAAGGAGCTCATCGTGCACGGGATGGCCTGGGGGCACCTGCCCCACTTCCTGATCGAAGAGGAGCTCCGGGACGGCAGACTCCTCTCGATCGCCGGCAGGTTTTTCGCGGAGCACGTGGAGGAGCTGGTCGCGGCGCGCCGCACCGATCGCCCGTGTGGCCCGGTCGCAGCCCAGCTGTGGGACGAGCTCCAGGCCGAGGCGCCGGCGCTGCGCGCATCGCTGGCGTGTGAAGAGACTCCCCTCCGCTGACGTGCGCCGCGAGCACCCGGCGGGGCGCCCTGGCGTCCTGCCCTCGTGCAGGTCGCCTGCTTACCATCCCCCGGAATCGATTCTGCGCGAGCAGCTGCCGCTCGACGGCTGGGGGGACGAAGATGCGCCTTCGATTGCTGGCATTGGCATCGGTGGTCTCGTTGGCGGCGGCTTGCGAAACCTCTTCGGATGACCGATCCGACGGGCTCGGCGGCGCACCCGAGGAGCTCGTCGTCTGCACCGGATGGCACGCTCTGTGTAGCGCGTCGCCCGATTGCAGGGTGAGCGGCGATTCGGCCGAATGCGACTGCATGCGGGTCGACGAGACCCACATCGTCCAGACGAGCGCGATCCAGGACGTGGAGATCAAGCGGCTGACGCTGGCCCGATGCACGAGCGAGCGACCTTGCGACGTGGACGAGGCGCCGGTGTGTGCGGCGATCCGCGACGGGACGTACGAGGTGGACGGCGTCAGGTACGAGTGGGTGTCGACCTACTCCTACCGCGGCTGGTGCGAGATCCTGGAGGAGGAGTTCGTGCCCTGCGATCCTGCCGAGGCGGGCTACACGGGCGATCGCTTCTGGGCCATCTGCGACGCGGCTCCCTGCACGGAGATCCCGACTCCACCCGATCCGGACAGGCCCCTGCGCTGCCAGTGTGTGGTGGCGGATGGGCCCTTCGTCGGGCTTGGCGACTGCACCGGTGTGGATGGCGGCATCGTGTCGAGCTTTCCGGTCTCGGCCTGGGATTTCGAGAACGACGACTACACGTTCGAGATGCCGGGCTACGAGTACGTGCGGGGGGCGTGTGAGCCGGTCGGCTCGGATCCGCCGCCGACGGAGTAGCGGCAGCCCGGCTCGCGTCGGTGCGTCGACCGATTGGGTCGCGGCCCTGCGCCTTGCGCCTTATGGTCGACGGCATGACGAAGGAGATCCTGATCGTCGGGGGCTACGGGCACGTGGGGCAGGAGGTCGCACGGCGCGTGGCTCGGATGCAGGGGATGGAGAATCGGCTCGTGGTTGCGGGGCGCCGGCTCGAACACGCGCGGCGGTTCGCCGACGAGCTGGGCGCAGGGACACGGGCGATCCGGATCGACGTCGACGCACCGCCGCCGCCCGAGGTGCTCGAACGCACCGGCGTGGTGGTGATGTGCGTCGATTCGAGCGACGAACGGCTCGCCGAACAATGCCTGCGCGCAGGCATCGGCTGGGTCGACGTCACCGCGGAGGAGCGACGGCTCGAAAGGCTCGAGGCGCTGGGTCCACTCGCCCGGCGCCACGGCTCTGCCGCCGTGCTCAGCGTCGGGGTCTGCCCCGGCACGACCAACCTGCTGGCGGCGCACGCGAGGGGCGAGCTGGGCCCGCTCCGCCGTGTCGATCTCTTCCTCATGCTGGGCGCTGGCGACGCGCATGGCCAGGCGGCGATCGAGTGGACCCTCGAGAACCTCGGCGCCGCCTTCGCATACCGTGAGGAAGGCGCGTGGGCGATGGCGCGGGGTTTCGGGGCGCGGGCGCCGGTGCGGATTCCGGGCGAGGCGCGGGACCGCTGGGGCTACCGGTTCAACTTCCCCGACCAGCGCGTGATCGCGCGGACACTCGCGATTCCGTCCGTGTCGACCTGGCTCCTCTTCGACCACCGTGCCCTCACGCTGGGCGCTGCCCTCGTCGCTCGAACGGGCGCATCGCGGCTCCTCGGTTCACCGCGGGCCCGTCGTGTGGCCGCACGAGCGTTCGGCCGGCTGCGCTTCGGCTCCGACGCGTGCGTCGTCGTCGCCTGCGCCGAGTCGGTCGGAGGGGAACGCCGATCGTTCGCGCTGGCCGGGCGCCGCGAGGCAAGCCTCACGGGGCACGTCGCGGCCGAGGTGGTGCGGGACGTCGTTGCAGGGCGTGCGCCGGCGGGCGTGCATCACCTCGGAGAGATCGCGCAGCCGGCGGAGTTCCTGCAGCGGCTCCCGGGGGACACGACGGGGGTGCGACTGTGGCTCTGATCCGGTTCTCGCTGATCGAGGGAGGCCACCCCGTCCGGGGAGAGATTTTGGAATCTTTTGGAATGCCCTCGCGCGGAGAGGGGCCGTAGCATCGGCGCCCATGGAGACCAACGAAATCTATCGCGGCCGGCTGATCGATCACCTGCAGCTCGTCGTCGCGGATCTGGAGCGGAGCAGGCGCTTCTACGAGGCGGTGCTCGAGGTCTTCGGCATCCCGATCGCGGGGGAAGGGCCGGGCTTCTTCTGGGCCGACGAGCTCGTCGTTTCCAGCGTCGACAGCCCGGCGTCGAATCACGTGCTGACGGGCCGCACCCACCTGGCCTTCCAGGCGAAGGATCGCGAGATGGTGGAGCGCTTTTACCGCACCGGGCTCGCCGCAGGCGGTACCGACAACGGCGAGCCGGGGCTGCGCGAGGCGTACCATCCCGGTTACTTCGCGGCGTTCCTCCTCGATCCGGACGGCAACAACGTGGAGGCCGTCTTCCACGGCCAGGCGAACTACTCGGCGCCGCACGTGAAGATCACGTTTTGAGCGGGCTGCACGGTGGGGGCAGAACGTGAGCGTTCGACGTCTGGACAACGTGGGCATCGTCGTCGAGGACCTCGCAGCCGCGATCGCGTTCTTCACCGAGCTCGGCCTCGAGCTGGAGGGCGAGATGCCGGTCGAGGGGCGGTGGGTGGACCGCATCATCGGGCTCGACGACGTCCGGGTCGACATCGCGATGATGCGGACGCCGGACGGCCACGGGCGCGTCGAGCTGGCGAGGTACCGCCGGCCCGAGGTGGTCAGCCTGGAGCCGAAGAACCCGCCGGCGAACACGCTCGGGCTGACCCGGATCATGTTCGCCGTCGACGACATCGACGATGTGGTGGCGCGGCTGCAGGCCCGCGGCGGCGAACTCGTCGGGGAGATCGCCCAGTACGAGGACAAGTACCGGCTCTGCTACCTGCGTGGCCCGGCGGGTATCATCGTCGCCCTGGCCGAGCAGCTGCGCTGACGACGGCAGCCGCAATGGAGCCGCCGACATTGCAGAGGAGCTACTCCGCCTCCTCTTCCTCCGCATCGAGCTGCTCTTCGATCTGCTCCGCGGCTTCGCGCTCCTGGCTGGCCTTCTCGAGTTCTTCGGCAGCGCGTTGTTCCTCTGCCTGGCGCGCCCAGTGCTCGGCGTCGCGCTCGTGCTGCTCGGCCTGGAGGCGATCGCGGGACGCCTCCTCCCGCTCCGCCATCCGCTCCTCCAGGGCCCGGTTGCTCTCCGCCACGTCGGCGCCGAACTGCTGCGCCTCCGTCTGCATCTCGAGCGCCTTGAGACCACGCTCGGAGATGGCATTGCGGCGCTCCCACTCCGCGCAGGCTGCCTGATCGCCTTGCGTGTGGCAGCGCTCGTTGAGCTGGTTCATTTCGGCCATCGAGCGATCGAGGGCGTCCAGCATTCCCAGCGTGCCGGTGGGATCGGCGACCGGCGCACCGGCGGGCGGCTGTGCGGGCGCTTGCGCTCCGCCGGCCAGCTGCTGCTGCTGGAGCTGGAGCAGGTTGCAGGAGAAGGCGTTCCCCGCCTGGCACTCGCTCGTGAGAAGCGGGACGTCATGCGCGGGGTCGGCAAAGTGCAGGGACGGCAGGCCCTCGGCGCCGCGGCGGTAGTTCACGCCCAACTGGCAGGAGAAGACGACGCCCGCCTGGCATTCCTGGTCGAGAACCGGCAGGTCGTCCGGCACGGAGCCGGAGAGTTGTGGCAGGCCCGCCTGCAGGCGCAGGGCATTCACCTGTTCGAGCGACGCAGGGTCCACCTGCTGGGCGATCGCGGGGAATGCCGCGAGCCCGAGTGTGAGCGCAAGCGCACAGGCGAAACGCGACAGGACAGGTCGGAGCGTCATCTCAGCCTCCCGGGGTTGCTCCAGGGAAGATGTGTTCTGGGCGTGCACGCGCGCAGCTCGAATGGCGTGCGGCCCGCCTGGCCTCGCCGGATCAGTCCCTCGCGAACGTGCCGGTCGCCACGTCCCCCGCGCGCACGTAGCGCGTGATGATCACGCCCTTCGGTGTCACGGTCGAGTGCTCGAGCGTGAACGCGGCCGGTTTCGTGCCCTCGCCGAAGAGGCGCTTTCCGCGCCCGAGCAGGACCGGGAAGATCAGCAGGCGCAGCTCGTCGACGAGATCGTGCGCGAGCAGGGTCTGGACGAGCTCGCTCGAGCCCTGCGTGAGCAGCGGCGGCCCGTCCTCACGCTTCATTTCCCGCAGCCTCGCGACCACGTCGTCGCCGAGGGATTGGCTGTTCTGCCACCGCAGCGATTCGGGACGGTGGGTCGCCACGTATTTGGTGACGGCGTTGAACCGCCGGGCGATCTGCGCGTTCCCCTCGTCGAAGCCGTTGGCCGCAGGGTCCGTGGGGATGAAGGGCCAGTAGGCGGCGAAGATGTCGTAGGTCTTGCGCCCCAGCAGCAGATCGAAGGGCGCCGAGAACACTTCGTCGATCGCGGCGCCGCCCGCCTCGTCGAAGAGCGGAAACACCCAGCCACCGAGTTCGAAGCCGCCGCTCGGATCCTCTTCCGGTCCACCGGGCGCCTGCATCACGCCGTCGAGGCTGATCATCGCCATGGTCACGAGCTTTCTCATCGCTCACCTCCTGCTTGTTTGGACGGCCGGACGCGAAGAACTCATCGGTCCGGCGTACCCATCGGGATGAGCGGCTCCTTCTTCACGCTCTTCTCGAAGGCGGCCACCACCTCGAGCACGGGGGACAGGACCCACGTGTCGACGGTCGGCGTCTCCTCGCGTGGGTCGGTGTAGAGGTTGATGATGTGTGGCACGAGGAGCTCGAGCGGAGGCTCCAGCATGTTGTCCTGCCGGTAGAAGTGCACCTTCCAGTTGCGCCACTTCACCGCCATCAGGATGTCCTGGTTCCAGATGGGAAAGCTCTCGCGCGCGGACTTGTCCGCTCTACCCAGGAAGAACGCGGACTGGTCGACGCCGTCGATGATCCTGTCGCGCGGAACCCTGGCCCCCGTGAGCCGGGCCAGCGTGGGGAACATGTCGACCCCGTGGACGATCTCATTGCTCACCCGGCCGGCTGGAACATGGCCCGGCCACCGGATCAGAAAGGGGACGCGGAGCCCTCCCTCCAATGCGGTGTTGTAGGCGCCGCGCCACGGGCCCGGCCATCCCGCCCATGGCTCGAGAAACTCCGCGCCGTTGTCGCTCGTGAAGACGACGATGGTGTCGCCGCGGACGCCAAGCCTATCCACGGCGTCGAGGAGCTGGCCGGCATTGAAGTCCAGTTCGGCGAGCATGTCCGCCCAATCACCGTTGCCGGTCTTTCCGACGAAGGCCGGGTTCGGGAGCGACGGCAGGTGCGGCTGCGTGAGCGAGGTGAAGACGAAGAAGGGCTTCTTCGCCTTCACCTGTCGCTCCATGAAGTCGATGGAGCGGCGGGTGAGCTCGGCGTCGATGAGACGGCGCTCCTCCAGATCGTAGGTAACCACCCCGTGGCTGTGCTGGCCGTGCCGGCCTTCGAGCACCGACTCCGGCTTCACGATGTCCGGCGTGTACTGCGAATGCTCCGGCCAGAGCGCCTCGTCGCTGGTGCGGGGAATGCCGTACCACTCCTGGAATCCCTGATCGGTCGGCAGGCGACCGTCGGTGCTCCCGAGGTGCCACTTGCCGAAGTAGCCCGTGGCGTAGCCAACCGCGGAGAGCGACTCGGCCACGGTCGTCTCCCTTCGAGTCAGGCCCTCGGCGACACCGCCGAGCGGGACGGCGTAGGTGCCCGAGCGGATCGCGAACCGGCCGGTCATGATCCCCGAACGACTCGGCGTGCACTGGGGCTCCATGTTCATGTTCGTTAGCCGCATGCCCTCGGCAGCAAGCCTATCGAGTCGCGGCGTGGGCGCGCCGCGGGTGGCGCCGCCTCCGTACACGCCGAGCTCCCCGTAGCCGAGGTTGTCCACGAGGATGAAGAGGATGTTGGGCCTGGCCTGCGCCCGTTCTCGTGCGGATGCAGCAGCGGGGATCGCGAGCAGAGCGAGCACCAGCAGGGCAATCGAGGGTCTCCTGTTCCGCGGTTCCATGTTCCCTCCTGGTGCCGGGACGGCGCACCGCGTGGACTGGGTACCAGCAGGCTGCCTCCGACACCGGGGTTTGCAAGACGCCCTTCGCCTTCGCGGCAAAGCCGACGGGGCTTCGGGGTCGCGCAGGTGACGTAGCGCTGTGGCCTCGTGGCTTGCTCATCGGGTGAGCGCTTTTCTCGTCGGTGCCGAGACGGCGGCGGGTGCTCAGTGTCGAGGAAAGACACGCAAAGGGAGGAGTGATGGAACCACGGGAGGGAATGTCCTCGACGCCGTTGCACGAGCAGGTGGCAGGTGGAACGGAGCGGGTCAGGCTGTTCGAGCTGGCGGTCGATGCGGCGATCTGGGGCACGCCCCTCGTGAGCTTCGATGCGATGAGAGAAGCGACGCGGCGCGACGCCGGCGCCCGCTTCGGCGACGTGCTCTTCGTCTCCCGCCCTGCGGATTGGCGCTTCCAGTTCTCCACCCCGAACGCCACGACCTACTACGTCTCCGCCTTTCTCGAGTTGCAGGAGGGACCGGCGGTGCTGGAGGTTCCGCCCGCGGCGGGTGCAGGGCTCTTCGGCTCGATCCTCGACGCCTGGCAGCTGCCGCTCGAGGACGTGGGCCCTGCAGGCGCCGACGAGGGCAGAGGCGCCCGCTACCTGCTGCTCCCGCCGGGATACGAGGAGGAGGTGCCCGGTGGTTACCTGCCGGTGCGCTTCGACACGCTGAATGGCTACGTGGCGCTGCGTGCAATCCCCGAGGACGACTCGCAGGCCGCGGTGGAGCGGGCGCTGGCGCTGGCGCTGGCCAGGAGGCTCCGCATCTATCCGCTCGCGCGCGCAGCAGCGCCGCCGCCGTCGCGGATGATCGACGTGTGGGGCAAGCCCTTCGACGGCCTGGTGCGCTTCGACCTGCGCTTCTTCGAGAGCCTGGCGCGCATGGTGGAGGAGGAGCCGCCGCTGCCGCGCGAGGCAGCGATGCTCGAGCGGTTGCAGGATCTCGGCATTGCCAGGGGCCGCCCCTTCGCCCCGGACGAAGCGACGAAGCAGCTCCTCACCGAGGCGGCGGAGCAGGTGCACGGCGAGCTGATCCGCGACGCCGCGTGCCTGGGCCAGCCGTTCTGGGTGGAGGCACGTTGGCGGGAGGTGTTCGCGGGCGTCCACCCGGAAACCGGCTTCGTCTTTGCGGAAGGCGGAGCGCCGGATCTGCGCCAGCGCGCGACGTTCTTCTACTTCGTCATCGCGCCGCCGAAGCGGCCGGGGAAGGCCACCGTCTACCTCGGCGGCTTCTTCGACGCCGAGGGGCAGCCGCTCGACGGCGGGGCCACCTACCGGCTCCACGTGCCGGCGGGGGTGCCCGCCTCGCAGTTCTGGGCGGTGACCGCCTATGCCGCCGACACCGGCGGCTTCATCCGCGATGCGCAGGTGGTGGAGCTGGGCTCGCTCGATCCGGTGCAGAAGAATCCGGACGGCTCGGTGGACCTCTACTTCGGGGCCGAAGCGCCGGCGGGGCGGGAGGCCAACTGGATCAGCACCATGCCGGGCGAGGCGTGGTTCACGCTCTTTCGCTTCTACGGCCCGCAGCCGGCGCTCTTCGACAAGAGCTGGCGCATGGGCGACTTCGAGCGGCTGCCGGGCGGCGCGCTGCACTGACGTGGGGCGAGCATGGCCGCCGATCAGGCCTCGCTTTCATCGAGCTCGCGTGCTGATCTCGGAGCAGCTACCGCCAACCGACGCAGCCGTGGTGCGCGCTCCGCCACGCTGCGTCCGGAGCCGCTCGATGAACAGGACGACGGATGGCGCCGCATTCTGGGACAGGCTCGCGCCGCGCTACTCCAGGATGCCGATCAAGGATGAGGCCGCCTATCAGCACAAGCTCGCGGTGACCCAGTCGCACTTCCGGAAGGACATGGCCGTTCTCGAATTCGGCTGCGGGACCGGATCGACGGCGCTGCTCCACGCGCCGCACGTCCGCTCGATCCTCGCCACCGACCTCTCCGAGAAGATGCTGGAGATCGCGCGGGAGAAGGCGCGCCACGCCGGCGTCACCAACGTCACCTTCGAGAAGGCGTCGTTCGAGACGCTGCGGGCGGAGGACGAGGGCTTCGACGCCGTGCTGGGGCTCAGCATCCTCCACCTGCTCGCAGACCTGGATGGCGCGTTGCACAAGGTCTACCGGCTGCTCAAGCCGGGCGGCCGGTTCTTCAGCAGCACGGTCTGCATTGGTGAGATGGGCGTCGTCACCCGCCTCGCCTTGCCGATGGCGACATGGCTGGGGCTCGCACCGCAGGTGAACGAGCTCAGGGCCGGGGAGATCGCGGAAAGCCTCGAGCGCACCGGCTTCGCGATCGACTACACGTGGCGCCCCAGGCCGGGCAGTCCGGTCTTCATCGTCGCGCGGAAGCCGGGAGCAGACGCGCCGCCCGGCTCCCTGTAGCGGCGCAGCACGACCGCCCGATCGAACCGTTTCGTCTCGGCGGCGCCCGCGCGGCTACTGCCGGAGGATGCTCGCCATCTTCTTTCCCCTGGCGAGCTCGTCGATCAGCTTGTCGAGGTAGCGGATTTTCTGCATGAGCGGGTCGGCGATCTCTTCCACGCGCACCCCGCACACGACGCCTTTGATGAGCTCGACGTTCGGATTCATCCGCGGCGCCCGGGCGAAGAAGGTCTCGAAGTCGATCCCGGCGTCGAGCGCGCGCTGCAGCTCCTCGCCGCTGTAGCCCGTGAGCCACGTGATGATCTCGTCGACCTCTTCCTTCGTCCGGCCCTTCTTTTCGGCCTTCGCCACGTAGAGCGGGTAGACGCTCCCGAACGACATCTTGAAGATCCGTGTGTTGGTGTTCATGCGCGTGGCTCCCGACTGGCTACCTTCTCGGCTCGTACCGCATCCGTGCTGGGGTGACGTTGATCGATCAGCGAAGCGGTTGCATCGCGTGAGCGTAGCACCGGCGCGTTGGCGGTTGCTTTCTCCGTGAATGGAACCTCTACTCCCGCGCGTGAACATCCCCAACTCCGCACGATTCTCCCTGCCTGCGCTGCTGGCGCTCCTCTCCGGCCCGACGATGGCTCTGGTCCTCGCCTGCGGCGACGACGGTCCGCGCCGCACGGCCGACAATTCCACAGGCGGCTGGGAGCTGATCGGCGCCGGCGGCGCCGGCGGGGACACCGGTGGAGGCGGCGGTGGCGGTGCGGGCGGGGGCCTGGCGTGTGGAGGGGACCCGTCGCTCGTGGAGTGCGGAGACGACTGCGTCGACACGCAGGTGGACCCGAGGCACTGCGGGGGGTGCGGCAACGCGTGCGCGGCAGGCGAGGCGTGCCTCGAGGGCGAATGCCAGCTCGTCTGCCACATCGGGGAGACGACGGTCGCCGCAGGCGAGGCCGATCCGGCCAATCCCTGCGTCCGCTGCGATCCGGCGCGCTCGACGTCCGACTGGTCGCCGGATCCCGACGGCACGGCTTGCGGGACGGGACAGATCTGCGTGGACGCAGCGTGCACGCCCGCCTGCCTCATCGACGGCGAGGTTCACGCAGCGGGTCTCGTGAATCCGGCCAACGCCTGCGAACACTGCGAGCCGGCAGCGAGCACGTCGGCCTGGAGCGTACGGCCGAGCTTCCCGCTACTGGTCGGCGGCACGGACGTCGAGGCCCAGGGGTGGTCGATCATCTCCCAACCCGTGAGCAGCCTCACGAGCGAAGGTGACGCAACACAGCTCGTGACCTCGACCGATGCCGGAGCGAGCACGGGCGGACAGCTCCTGCTCTCGCGCCCGCATGCCTACGAGGCGGGCGAGCCGTTCACGATCCAGTTCGAGCTCCAGGTCGTCTCCGTTGCCGCGCACAACACGCTGGATAGCGCTGCGGCGATCCTGGGCTCGTTCTCCGGCAGCTTCGGCAACGGTACGGAACGCAGCCAGATGATCTACCTGGACGAAGGCGCGATCGGCTGGGCAGACGACTCGGGGTCGGCGGCGGTCGACACCACGGGCGCAAGCCACGTCTACGAGCTCTCGGTGGACGCCGAAGGGGTCGCAACTTTCAGCGTCGACGGGGCCGCCTTGCTCACCCGTAGCGGCTTCGCCTCGAACGGCACCATCGCCATCGGTGATCAGACGAACGATCCGAACGTCGACGGCACGATGCGGATCCGCTCCGTCACCCGCATCTGCCCCTGATCTTGCCTTCGCCTGGCTCCGCCGCCCTCGCCAGGACCAACGCCCTGGGCAGAGGCTTGGCGAACGGCCACTCAAGCCACATATAAAGTGGCATGAGACCAGACAGCAGGCTCTCGGTTGCGCTGCACGCGCTCCTTCACCTGGGCGAGCAGGGCGAAGTCATCACATCGGAAGCGCTCGCCGCGATGCTGGCCGCGAACCCGGTGGTCCTGCGCCGTACGCTGGCCAGGCTGAAGGAAGCCGGGATCGTGCGCGCGGAGAAGGGCCACGGCGGTGGTTGGTCGCTGGCCCGAGGGCTGGGCTCCCTGACGCTGGCGGACGTCTACCAGGCGCTCGACACCGGGGGACCCTTCCGCCTCGGACCTCGTGACGAGAGCCCCGGCTGCCTCATCGAGCAGGCAGTCAATCGAGCCGTCGGAACGGCGCTCGTCGAGGCCGAGGCGCGCCTCCTCTCCCATCTGCAAAGCGTCTCGCTGGCCGACGTCGCTGCCGACGTCGGCCGCCAGGAGAAGAAGCAGCGCACGGCCCGTGCCCCGCGGAGGAAAGCATGACCACGATCAAGCACCGCTTCATGCGGACGAACGGCATCCAGCTCCACATCGCGGAGGCTGGGCAGGGGCCGCTCGTGTTGCTCCTCCATGGCTGGCCCGAGTCCTCGTACGCGTGGCGGCACCAGCTCGCGGCGCTCGCAGCTGCGGGCTATCACGCCGTCGCACCCGATGTTCGGGGCTACGGCCAGAGTGACAAGCCAGCGCCGGTCGAAGCGTACCGGATGAGCGTCCTGCTCGACGACTTCACCGGCTTGCTGGACGCGCTTGGCGAGAAGTCTGCCGTCGTCGTGGGCCACGATTGGGGAGCTACGATGGCGTGGACGTGTGCCGCGCTGCGCCCCGAGCGCTTTCGCGCCGTCGTCGGCCTGGGCGTCCCGCACCTGGGGCGCGCGCCCATCCCGCCGACGCAGCTCTTCCGGTCGATGTTCGGCGAGCGGTGGTTCTACGTCCTCTACTTCCAGGAGCCCGGCGTGGCCGAGGCCGAGTTCGAGGCCGACGTCCCGAAGACGATGCGCGCAATCCTTGGGGGCGACGCGCTCGACCCGACGGCAGCCGCCCATCGAGCCAAGCGCCCCGGCGATGGATTGCTCACCGGGATCGACGTTCCCGCATCGCTGCCCCCCTGGCTCACGGAAGACGACTTCGCGCACGACACCCGGGAGCTCGAGGCCAGCGGCTTTCGTGGGGGGCTCAACCGCTATCGCAACATGGACCGCGACTGGGAAGAGCTGCCCGAGCTGGCGACGGCGAGAATCGAGCAGCCCGCCCTCTTCATCGTTGGAGAACGCGACCCGGGGCGCAGCCTTGCTCCGATCGATTCGATGAAGGCGTTGGTGCCCAACCTGCAAGAGGTTCAGGTCGTGCCGGGCGCGGGGCATTGGGTTCAGCAAGAACGTCCAGCGGAAGTGAACGCGGCGATTCTCGGCTTCCTTCGCGCGCTGCCCGCGTGAGCCCGGATTTGGTGCTGGGGCTGGCCACGCGCAGGTTCCGCTCCCAGGGGACGCGGACGTTCGGAGCACGCTGCGCGCCCTCGCTCGCACCTCGCGTTGCCTCCGGAACAGCGCAAGGAGGCTCTCGGCCTCCTTGCGCTGCGAGCGCTTCAGGGATCCGATCTCACCCGGTGAACACGGCCTCGACGTTGTTTCCGTCCGGATCGACGAGGAACGCCGCGTAATACGTCGGCGAGTAGTCCGACCGGAGACCGGGCGCGCCGTTGTCCTTCCCGCCGGCACCAAGCCCGCGCGCATGGAAGGCGTCGACGGCGGCGCGATCCGGTGCGCGGAAGGCGACGTGCACCCCCTCGCGCTTCCCCGCCGTGGAGGCGTAGAGCCACAGCGCGGGCTCGCCCTTCGGGCCGACGCCGGCGGATGTTTCGTCGCGCGAGGCGAGCCCGTGCCCGAGCGGCGCCAACGCGGTGGTGTAGAAGCGAATGCTCGCCTCCAGGTCCGTAACTCTGAGGCCGAGATGATCGAACATGAAATGAGTCCTCCGTGGTTGGTGCGTGCGGCGTCATTCTGGGACCGCACGCCCGATCACCTCTTGGAGGAACTTGCGATCACCTCGGGCTGCGGCGCGGAAACGACCGGGAGAGACACCCGCCGCCCGCTGGAACGTCCGCAGAAAGTTCGAGAGATCACCGAACCCGACATCGTAGGCAATCTCGGTGACCGAGCGCGCGTCTTCCGCGAGCAGACGTGCCGCACGCCGCAGCCTCGCCCGCACCAGGTACTGGTGCGGCGTCACCCCGAGCACCTTCGCGAAGAGCCGCAGGAAGTGGAACGGGCTCAGGCCCGCCTCGATTGCCACCGATGCGAGATCGAGCGGCTCGTGCGCGTGGGCGTCCACGAAGAGCGCCGCTTCGACGGCCCGCCGGCGATCGCGCGCGCCGACGTTCACCGCCTTCCGCGGCCTGCCGAGCAGCACGTCAGCAAAACGCGCCGCGAGCAGCAGCCCGACCTCGTCGGTCCCCAGATCACAGGAACCGTTCGCCGCAGCCTGTGCGAGCTCGCCGAGCACCACCAGCTCCGGGACAGGTGGCAGTGCACCCGCCCGCCAGGTCTCGGTCCGCTGGCCGATGCTCTCCGCGATCTCCGGGGCAAATTGAAACGAGAGGCATTCGTCCCCGTGCGAATGCTCGTGCGTGCACATGTACTCGTCGCCCGGGGACCCCACGAGCACCGAGCCGGCAACGAGCTCGTAGGCGCGTCCACGCGTCCTGTATCCGAAGGTGCCGGAGCGTACGTAGGAGACGGAGAACGCCCCGTGCGTTTCGGTGAACGGGATGTCTCCCGGCGTTGCGGTGCAGCAGAGGTCGCAAACACGAATGGACCCGTGCGCGAGGATCGTGGAAGTCAGCATTGCAGGATGGGTCTAGCACGTTACTCGGCAGCCGCCTCACGCCCCGGGTGGCAGCTCCGCCGCACGCCACAGGTACCAGCTCGCGACGGTGCGGAAGGGCTCCCACTTCGTGCCGTGCTTCTCCAGAGCTGCCTTGTCCGGCAGCGCGCGTTTGTGGAAGGCGAGCGCGTATCCCTTGCGGAGCGCGTAGTCGTCGCTCGGAAGGACGTCCGGTCGCCCGAGGCGGAAGATGAGGAACATCTGCGCCGTCCACCGCCCGATGCCGCGCACGGCGGTGAGCCGGGCGACGATGGCGTCGTCGTCCAGGCTGTGCGCCTCCTCGAGCGTCGGGAGCGTCCGTTCGCGTGCCCTCCGCGCGAGGTCCTTCAGCGCGAGGATCTTCGCGGGCGACAGGCCTGCCTCCCGCAGCCTCTCCGCCGAGACCCGGTGGATCTGATCGGCGATCGGGGCCTCCTGCGCGCGGCGGAAGATGCCGCAGACGCGGCCGAAAATCGTCGCCGCTGCCCTGGGCGAAAGCTGCTGATGGACAATGGCCTCCGCGAGCGCGCCGAAGAGGCTCGACGTCGTCTTCAGCTCCATCCGAAACGGGCCGACGCTGTCGATCAGACGCGCGAGGGCGGGGTCTTTCATGCGGAGATGCCTGCCGGCCTCGTCGAGATCGAAGGTGAGCTGCGACTGCACGATCGGAAGGTCAGCCTGGGTTCCGGCTGCACCTTCGATGGCGAGCATCCGCTTCTTGGTGGTCACGCCACCCGACGCAGAGAATCCGCCAGGCTTGCCGTTCGCCGCCAGGACGCGGTGGCAGGGGACGATGATGGGGAACGGGTTCCTCCCCATCGCCTGGCCCACCGCGCGCGCCGAGCCGGGCGACCCCGCCTGCGCTGCGAGCGTGCCGTAGGTCAGCGTCTGCCCGGGCGGGATGGCTCGCGCCAGCGCGTAGACCTTCCGATGGAACGGGGGAACACGCGCGAAATCGAGAGCAACCCCAGCGAGATCACCGCCTCGTCCCTCGAGCAGCGCAACGATTCCATCGACGGTGCGTGCAACGAAATCAGGCGGCTGTGATTCGGTCGCGTCCGGGAAGCGCTCGCTGAGGCGAGCGCGCGTCGCACGCTCGTCTCCCTCGGGGAGCTGCACGCCGGTGATTGCGCCATCCCCCCACGCGACACCGCAGGGGCCGATGGCCGTTTCGAACAGGGTGAAACCGTGGGTAGCCATAGAGGCGACCAGACCTAACCCCCTGGCGTTCGGAGTGACTTGGAGAATCTTGCGATCCCGCTTCGTCAGCGGTTCGACGCCGGCACGCCGACGATCATCGCCTCGACGCGGCGCTCGATCCCGGGCAGCCGCGGCAGGGCCTCGAAGGCGGCGCGGAGCTGGCGGGCGGGGATGGGCTCGCGACGCAGATCCTCGTCCAGATCGGCGAGGCGAAAGAGGCGGCTGCGGGCGCCGCGGTTCTCCAGCGCGCGGCGGATCCGGGGCCGGAGGAGCTCCAGCCAGGCGTCGGCTGCGAGCCGGGGATCGAGCCGGTCCTCCGCGTTGCCGCGCAGGCCCAGCTGGATCGCGCGCACCACCGGCGGCAGCGCCGCGTCGTGGGCCCAGCCCTCGCCGCTCCAATGGAGGAGCATCCGCTCCAGCTGCTCGAGGGCGCGCTGGCGACGCAGCGGCAGCAGGGCGCGCTCGCTCCGCTGCAGGGCGCCGAGGAAACGCTCCACCAGCGTCTCATCCGCGGGGTTGGATGCCGGCGGGGTCTCGGGACCGAGCCGTCCACGAAGGAGCGAGGCGATGGCGCCGAGATCGAGCAGCGGCTGCGCGTCGGGCCCGTCGAAGAAGACCCACCGCGGCGCCCAGCGCACCGTCTCCTTCCGCGCGGTGCCCACGGCGAGAAAGGCCCAGGGCCTGTCGCCCGCCACCCAGCTGACGCAGGTGCGCAGCTCCACCTGCGAGCTGCGCATCTGGCGGTAGGTGCGTGCCGGCACCAGCCCCGCCTCGCCGATCAGGTCGCGCACCGGCTGGAAGGCGTCGGCGAAACGGACCTCGCCTTCCGCCCGCTCGATGTCCGCCGCGGCGGCGAGCTCCTCGATCTCCACCCTTGCGTCCTCGGCAGTCGGCAGCTCGATGTTGGCGCCGATGAGCTCGGTGACCAGATCGTGCCGCTCCCGGAAGACGTCGCGGCGCTGCGGCGCCAGCTCCGGGGGATCCTTCGGCCACCAGATCTCCACCTCGGCGTGGGGGCTGTTCATGCGGTCGACGCGGCCGGCGCGCAGCTCGGCGACGCGCACCACCGTGGGCGTGTCGAGGTGCACGACGCAGCGCGCGCCTTGCAGGTTGATCCCCTCGCTCAAGGCGTCCGAGCAGAGCGCGACCAGCGCCTCGCCGGTGCTCTCCAGGCCGAGGGCGTCCACCGCCCTTCGTTTCGTCGCCGCGCCGCCCTGGCCGGTGAAGCAGCGCACCGGCAGCGCGCCGAGGCTGCGGGCGAAGAGTTCCAGGGTGATCACGTGGCCGTCGAAGGCGATCACGCTGCCGAGACGCCGATGCAGCATCCGCAGGTGGTCGAGCTTGGCCTCTTCGCGGGCCGGGCTCATCTGCAGCGCCAGCTCGGCGATCTCGCGGTAGGTCGCCGCGTCGGCGGCGCAGGCCGCCGCGTGCGCGTCTGCATCAACGAGCCACACGGGCGCCGCCGCTCTTGCGCCGTCTCCCAGCTTCCACGCGGGCAGCTTGCCACCTGCCGCGTCCAACCTGCCGATCACGTCGCCAGTGGTCTGCTTCGACGGCACCTGCGTCCCCGGCGCGAACGTACGCCACGCTGCGGCCGTGCCGTGCAGGTGCTCGACGAGTGCCGCGCGCGAGGAGCGCAGGCATTTCATCACGTGGAAGCGGGAGAGCGCCGCGGCGCTGCTCGCGACGAGCGCGACGTAGCGCTCCTCGGAGACGCCCTGCAACTTGAACGTGAGGGGCAGCTTGATCTCCGCGCCCACGCGCAAGACGCCGTGCAGGCGATCGGCTAGGGCAGCGATCCGCGCGGCGATGCGCCGATCCTCCGCGCTGCCGTCGCAGGCGAAGTAGCTGGCGCGGTGGCGGGGGTAACGCACCGGGACGCCCTCCGGCGTGCGGTAGGCGCCTTCGTTCTCCTCGGCGATGCGGTTGAGCGCGCGCCTGGTGCGCCGCACGGTGAAGCGCTGGATCTCGGCGCGGAGCAGCTCCAGGTCCTCGTCGCGCAGGGCGCTCGCCCGGCGCAGCGCCCGCAGCCGCTCCAGCGCCTCGTCGGTGAAGTTGTCCGCGCCGAGCAGCTCCACCAGGGCGAGCACGTCGGCGGCTTTGCGGTTGATGGGCGTCGCGGTGAAGAGCAGCGCCTGCTCCGCCTGGTGCGCGACCAGGCGGCGGGTGCGCTTGGTGTTGTTCAGGAAGTTGTGCGCCTCGTCGATGGCGAGGATCTCCGCGGCGACGATGGCGCGCTCGAGGCCCGAGCGCTGCGCGGCGGTCTCGTTCGAGAGAGAGCCGTGGGAGCGGACCTGCCACGCGAGCCCGGTGTCCTGGAGCTCGCGCTGCCAGTTGCCGAGGACCGCAGGCGGCGCGATGAGCAGCGGGGCGAAGGGGCGGTGCCCGGTGGCGATGCGCTGGTCGTAGGTCGCGCGCAGGAGCCAGGCGCCCATGCGTGTCTTGCCGGAGCCGGTGGCGTCCGCCACCAGCACTCCGCCCCGGTGCTCGAGGACCCAGAGCGCCTGGGAGATCCCCTGCAGCTGGTGGGGCCAGAGCGGCTGCGCCTCGAGCTCCGCGGCGTCGGGCTGGACATAGGTGCGGGCCCACTCGCCCTCGAGGAGGAGCGCGCAGCCGCGGGCGAGGGTCTCCTGCCAGGTGGTGGCGTGGGAGAGCTGCTCGAGCAGCGCGACGAAGCCGTCGGTGAAGTCGCGGGCGCCCTGCCAGAGCCCCTCGGCCAGGGCGCGGGTTTCGGTGTAGCGATCCCGGTCGGCTGCGCCCGCGGCGAAGCGGACGTTCGCCTCGGCGTTGTGTCGCAGGCCCGACGGCGTGAAGTTGGACGAGCCCACGGTGGCCGCCCGCTCGCTCACGTAGATCTTCGCGTGCACGGGGCGGCGGCTCACGCCGAGGCGCACCTGCACGTCGCCCAGGCGGGCGAGGGAGCAGGCGTGGAGCACCGCGCCGGAGAGCTCCACCGAGAAGCCGCGCTCGCGCCAATGCTCGGCCATCTCCTCGGCGAGCTCCTTGCGGAGCACGGGGCGGCTGGAGGTGGGGACGAAGGGCTCGGCGCCGAAGAGGATGCGCAGGGGCTTTGGCCTGCCGGGCTCGACCTGGGCGAGGAGTCGGACCACTTCGGCGAGGGAGGCGTAGCCGGTGACGACGAGGACGTCGGCGGCGTCGGTGAGGTCGGCGCGCAGGGTCGCGCCGACGGAGGTGCCGTCGCTCTCGTTGTGCGGGAAGCGGCGCACGTCCGGCCAGGTGGCCGTGGAGGCGGCGTTGGCGGGGAGGAGGGCGAGCTGGTTCTCGGCGGGCTGGCTACGGCGGCGCGGCACGGGGCGCATGGTACGTGAGGCGGGTGGGTCACCGCGAGTGACGAGCGCCTACCGCTGCCGTCGCGCGTGCTCGACGCCGCCTTGGCGGATCAACCACCGAGCCCGAGCCGGTCCACGAATTCGAGCACCCGGGCGAGGGCATCGTCGAAGTAGATGAATTCGTGCCGCGCCGTGGATTCTAGCGCTTCATAGTCGACTCGCGCTCGGGCGGCGAGCTCCGGGCCGTGAAACGCGGTGCGAGACACCGGCACATCTCGTGCCGCCGCCTTTTCGAGGAGGAACTTCGCGACCTTGCCGGTATCGAGCTCGGCGCCGCCGCGCAACATCACTGCAAGGTCGAGCACGTCCTGGCAGCGATAACGGTCCCGGAGGACCTGCTGCAGAAGCGCACGCAGCTTCTCCGCTACGATGTCTTCGCGCGTGCTGATCCGGACCCGGTAATCCGCATGCAGTAGCGACCGTTTTCGGAAGCCCAAGCCGCGATCTCCGTGAAGGCCGTGGGGTAGCCGGCGTGCATCGTCACGATTCCAGGGCCGCGGTTGGCGCGTTCAGGGAGAGCTTCCACCGCTCGCTGAAGCGCGGCGCGAAGGGGGCAGAACCGACCAAGCGGCTCGAGCCACCGCGCACGGCCCGGGTCGCCCATTCGTCGAGACGTGCATCGGTGACACCCAGCTGTTCGAGGACCCAACCGGCTCGCTGGCGGAGAATGGCCATGTCGCAGAGCTCGACGTGGTCGACGATCCGATCGACGTCGAGCGTGTCAGATGCACGCTGCCAAGCCTGCAGCACGTTTTCAAAACCGCCGCACCATTCGGGATGCAGCAGCCCGTCGAGCAGCGACATCTCCGGGTCGGTCACACGCACCGGGTATCCGCGGGGTTGGTAGAGCGAAGCGCCCGTGACGCCCGAACCTCTGCTGAGGCGGTGCCACCGGATAGGCACCCCTCGGATCTCGCGAACTGGTCTGGCCCGCGTGAGCGATACCCCGTCCCAGTCGCCGGCATCGGTCCCCACAGGCAGCTCGTCCTGGTTCGTGCCGATCGTGGCGTGAAACTCGTGCGGCAGCAGGTCGGTCAGCCCGTGAAAGACGAGCGCGCTCAGGTGACTCAGCGTGGCGTACGGGTGGAGTTCCATGAGGATCTCGTCCTCGGCGATCGGTCCCTGCTGCGCGAAGGGGGAGGCGACGACGTAGAGCCCTACAACACCCTCCAGCGGCCTGAGTTCGCCCTGCCCCGCAAGCCGGCGCAGGATCCGCTCGATCTCGCCCTCACTGGACGGCACACGCTCCCAGCGCCGATGCTCTGGTGGAATGCGCTGGGTTGCGCGCCGCAGGAGGACACCCGCGCGCCACGGCGAGAGCACCCGCCGCCCTTCGAGAGCGAGCCCCTCCTCCAGGACGCGCGCGATCGTAAGCTTCGTCGCCAATGATCCATCCCGTGCTACCCGTCGTCCTAAGGACGACGGGTAGCACGGTGAGCAGCACCTTTCAAGTCCTGCAGCCCCCTCTGGGATGACTCGGCGGCTGTTCAAGGCGGCCTGCATCCGCCCGCGCCTCCGCCCCACGAAACCAGCCCCCCTCCTCGGTCACCAGCGAGAGGCCGGCGTCAGGCGGAGAGCCGACGGGCTGGCGGCGGCGCGCATCGCGAGAGGATCACCTTCCAGCCCTTTCGCGCGGCTGCTGCCTCGGCGACGATCGCGGCGACCTGCGCGCCGTCGGCGCGATCGTCGGCGAGGCGCACGGTCTGGCGGTACAGCTCGGCGAGCGTCCGTCGCTCGGCGGGGTTCTTTGCGCGCTCGAGGATGCGGGCGTAGGCCTCGCATGCGTAGGCGAACGTCTCTCGCTCGCGGTAGTCGATGGTGAGCAGCCATTCGCGGGTGCGGGTCGAGGGGAGCCCGATCGTCTCCCGCTTGCAGTTGTGGAAGATGTGGGCGGCCTCGTGGACGACGAAGTCTGCGAAGGGATCGTCTTCTTCGAAGTAGGCCGGCGAGACGTAGCAGGTCGTTCCTTCGCTCATGCCCACGATGTGGACGCCGTCGTCCGAGAAGGGCTCGGCGCCGACGCTGGCGAGGTAGAGGTTCGCCAGCATCCAGGCGGAATGGTCGAAGCTCGTCTCGGTGAGCAGCTGCTCGATGTTGTCGGTCGTAACGAAGATCACCGACCGCTCGAGGGTGGCGAGCACCGACTCCTGCTCACTGCGGGGGAAGAGCCCGCGAACCATCGGCTCCACCTTCGCCCGGGTGAGCGCGACCGAGTCGGGATGCGGTATCGCTACGTGGGTCCGCCCTGCGGCGCGCCGCTTCACCTCGGCGACGAGGCCGGCGCGCAGGTCGTCGTGGGCACGGCAGGCGCGTTCGAGGAAGCTCCGGCCCGTCCAGGCCTCGTGGTACGGGTCGGTGTCACCCGTCTCGATGTAGCGGGCGATCTCGTCGGCGACGGTCGGGGTGCGGTTGGTCACCGGGCCATTCTACGCCGCCGGTGGTTCCCGGTGCCTGCGTTCCCCGGCCAGCAACCCTCCACCATTTCTGGAAGCGGGGACAAAACACCTTCAGTCATGCAGCATTTGCAGGCAAAATGTCCCCATGGCTACCCGGGCCTTCGAGCGAGAGGTTGAGCTGTTCCGCCAGCATGGCGGCGGCCTCCGCATGGCCGAAGCTCTTCGCCTCGGCATCAACCGGAAGATGCTCTACGCGATGCGCGACACCGGCGTCGTAGTGCGCGTCTCCCGAGGGCTATACCGGCTCGCTTCGCTCGATCCGCTGGCGCACCCCGACCTCGTCACGGTGGCGAAGCGCGTCCCGCAGGGCGTTCTCTGCCTCATCTCCGCGCTCTCGTTCCACGAGCTGACGACGCAGGTGCCGCACACGATCGACGTCGCGCTCGAGCGAGGCAGGACGAAGCCGCGCCTCGACTACCCCCCGACGCGCTTCTTCTGGTTCTCGGGAGCGGCGTTCCACGAGGGCATCGAGACGCACGAACTGGACGGCGTGCCGGTCCGCATCTACGACCCTGAAAAGGCCCTCGTCGATTGCTTCCGGTATCGGAACCAGATCGGCATGAACGTGACCTTGGAGGCGCTGCGGCTCTGGCGTGAACGCCGCAAGAAGAGGCTCGATGTCCTGCTCAGGTACGCCCGTATGCGGCACGTCGAGCGGGCGATGCGCCCCTACCTGGAGGCGATGCAGTGACCGTCAAGAACCTCGCGGCCTCGGTACAGGCTCGTCTCAAGAATCACGCGCGCGCGACGAAACGGCCGTTCCAGGAGCTGCTCCAGTACTACGCGATGGAGCGCTTGCTGCTCGACGAGCCGTACCGGTAGCGACGGCGTGCGTGCCGCCGGTCGAGTGTCCGTGCCTACGCGCGCGCCGCGCGCAGCATCGCCTCGAGCTGGCCGAAGGCGGATCGCGCCACCTGCGGCTCGCTGCCGGGGGCCGGCCAGGTGCCGGTACGCAGCGCGTCGAGGTAGTGGTCGCGGACCCTCTCGAGCGGTGCGTCGGCGAGAGGCGCCGCGTGCCCCGCGGCGAGGAATTGGGCGAAGCGGGAGATCGCGCGCGGGTAGCTTCGCACCGGCCCGGGGCCGATGCCGCCGGCGTCGTGCTTGTGCTCGAGGAAGCGGCGGAGGTCGTCGACCAGCCGCTGGGGATCCGCCGTACGCAGGCAGTCGGGGACGATGGGACCGGCCGCAGCGGCGGGTTCCTCCGCGTCGCGATCGACTGCGTCGTCCTCGACGGGATCGACATCGACAGGCGCCTCGAGCAGCGCCACCAGCGCCGCTGCGTCGACGCGGACGCCGCCGTCCGCTCCGTCGAGCACGCCGGAGAGGAGCGCGCGCTTCTCGCCGTGGAGCGCGAGGATCTGCTCCTCGATCGTGCCGCGGGAGACCAGGCGCAGCACCGTCACCGGCCGGGTCTGGCCGATGCGATGGGCGCGATCGGTCGCCTGATCCTCGGCGGCGGGGTTCCACCACGGGTCGAGGTGCACGACGTAGTCGGCGGCGGTGAGGTTGAGGCCCGTCCCGCCCGCCTTGAGCGAGACGAGGAAGGCGTCGCCCTCCCCCGCCTGCCAGCGATCGACCCGATCCTGGCGGCTCGCGGCGGCGGTCTTGCCGTCGAGGCGGAGCGTGCGGATCCCCGCTTTGGCGAGCGCCTCCTCGACCAGGTCGAGGTGTTTCGTGAACTGGCTGAAGACGAGGGCGCGGTGGCCCTCTTCGCGCAGCTCCTCGAGGGTGGAGACCAGGGTCGCGAGCTTGGACGAGGGCAGCTGCGAGGTCTCGTCGTAGAGGCGGGGATGGCAGGCGCAGAGGCGCAGGCGGGTGATCGCCGCGAGGATCTCGAAGCGGCGCTGCTCTGGCGGCAGGGAGCCGTCGAGACCGGCCACCCGCGCCGCCGCGGCGAGGCGCGCCTCGTCGTAGAGGCGGCGCTCCGCGGGGGAGAGATCGACCGCGACGTCGATCTCGCTGCGCGGCGGCAGATCCGTGGCCACCTCGGCCTTGGTGCGCCGGAGGAGGAAGGGCCGCAGCACCGAAGAGAGCGCCCGGCGCCGCCCCGCGTCGCCCCGCTCGATCGGCAGGGCGAAGCGCTCGCGAAAGCGATCGGCGCTGCCGAGCAGGCCCGGCACCACGATCCGGTAGAGGCTCCACAGCTCGCCCAGGTGGTTCTCCATCGGCGTGCCGGAGAGCGCGATGCGGATCGCCGCGTCGATCTGCCGGGCGGCCTGCGCCCGGTCGGTCTGCGGGTTCTTGAGCGCCTGGGCCTCGTCGAAGATGGCGGTGGCGAAGTGCCGCGTGGCGAGCCGCTCGCCGTCCCGGGCGAGCAGCCCGTAGCTGACGACGAGCAGATCACCTGGCCCCAGCTCGAGCGCATCGCGCTCCGGGTCCGAGAGGGCGCCGTAGCGGATCGCACGCAGGCCCGGGGCGAAGCGCTCCACCTCCCGCAGCCAGTTGCCGCAGACCGAGGTGGGCGCCACCACCAGCGCGGGTCCCTGCGCGGCGCGGTGGAGGAGGAGCGCGATGCTCTGCAGCGTCTTGCCGAGGCCCATGTCGTCGGCGAGGCAGCCGCCGGCGCCCCATTCCGCGAGCCGCGCCAGCCAGCGGAAGCCCTCGACCTGGTAGGGCCGGAGCTCCGCGCGCAGCCCCTCGGGCAGCGGCGCCTGGTAGTCGCGGGAGGCGCGGATGCGGCCGAGCAGATCGCCGAAGGCGCGGATGGCGCGAAGCTCCGCGCCGTCCTCCACCAGCGCCTCGATCGCAGGCGCCGCGGCGAAGGAGAGTTCGAGGCCCTCGCGGCCCTCGTGCACCTGCTCCGCGGCGCGGGCGAGCTTCTCCTTGAGCTCGTCGGCCAGCGCCACGAAGACGCCGGGCTCCGCCTCCACGTAGCGGCTGCCCCGCCGGGCCGCGTCGAGGGCGAGGGCGAGATCGACCGAGACGCCATCGACGTCGACGCCGCCCGCCAGCCCGAACCAGTCGCGCTGCTGCTTCACCTCCGCGCGCACGTCTGCGGCGCGAGCAGGCCGGGTGATCCGCTGGCGCTGCTTCGGCCACTCGATCGTGAAGCCCGGCGCCGGGGCGCGCTCGGCGAGGTGCACGAGGAGGTCGAGGGCGGCGTCGCCGGCGAGGCGCAGCTGGAAGTCCGCCTCGTCCTCGTCGATCGGATGGGGCAGCGGAAGCGAGCGGAGCGCTGCCGTGGCCGCAGCACGCTCGGCCTCCGGCTCGCGTCGGGCGCAGATGCGCTCCTCTTCGACGACCGCAGCGGCGAGCGCCGGCCCGACGCCAGGCTCGAAGGCCGCGCCACCTGCGAGCGGTCGCACGAGCGTCGTGAGGAGGAGGCCGTCGGCCCCCTCCCGCTCGAGGCGGAGGACGACGTGGTTCTCCGGTTCGACCTCGCGGCCCGCGAGCGCCTTCGGCAGCTCGACCGGCACGATCTGCTGGAGCCCCTGCACCCGCTCGAGCAGCGGGCCGACCGCCTCCGCCGGGAAGAAGGTCGACCTGCCGCCGAGGGCGCGGAGCACGGTCTCTAAACGGGGCGAGGGGCGGACGACGCGGCAGACGGAGCGGTCGATGACCGCGGCGATGCCGCAGCGGCCCTGCGCGTCGAGGGCCGCGACCAGATCGGCGGGGCGGACCTCCACCTCCCCGGCCATCACCACCACCTCGTAGCCGCCGTCACGCTCCACCGAGCGGAGCGCCACCGGCGACTCCACCACCGCGACCGGCTGGCTGGCGGAATCGGCGAGGTAGACGAGGTCGTGACCGCAGAGCTCGACCAGCGCCCGGGCGATCGCCGCGCCCGGGGGTTCCGAGTAGTAGGAGTCGCCGGAGAGCGCCGCCCAGATCCGCCGGTCGCGTTCGCTCACGCAGGCGTTGCGCGCGTCCCAGCGGTCGAGCCGGGTCCCCTTCGACCAGCCGCCCTTCGCCAGGCGCTTCTGGAGGATGGGCTGCACCCCCACCGCGCCGCTCTGGCCGACGGTGAGGCGCCAGGCGACGCGCTCCTTCGCCTCGTCGGCGCCGGGCTCGACGAGCGCCGCGTCCAGGGCCTGCAGCGTGCGCATCCAGGCCGGCGTCTCGACGGCCTTGCCCACGTCGCGGGTGAGCGGATGGGCGGGATCGCGGAGCGTCCGGAGAATGAGGAGGATCGCGGCGGGGATGTGAAAGCAGGACCCGGTGCGCGCCACCGTGCAATCACAGGTGGACGAGGGCGAGTCCAGCGCGAGGCGGATGCGGACGGCCTCGAGCTGGGTGCCGGCCCGCGCGCGCGGGGCCCGCATGCTCACCCGGATCGCCGGGGGATCGGCGGTCACGTCCGCGCGGACCTCCTCCACCAGCTCGAGGGGGAGATCGCGCTGCGCCTGCTCGCGGCGCTTCTCGAACTCGGCGAGGAGCACCTCTCCGGTGGCGGCGAGCCCGGCGGACGCGCCAGGCGGGGGCCAGCTCGCCCTCGCCTGCTCGGCCACCTTCCGGGTCTGCCGCAGGGCCGCAGCGAGCTCGGTGAGGTAGCGAGTCGCCTCCTGTGCCACCTCGGCGCGGCCCGCAGCGCCGAGCGCGGCGTGGATGCGGGCGCCGCCGTAGTCGTCGGGCACGATCGCGTCGATGAGCGCGCAGCTGTCGGCCCGGGTGAGGCGCAGGCGCTGGATCGTGGCGGTCTTCAAGCCCAGCCGGTGCAGCGGCGCGGTGAGCGCGTCCGCGATGCCCTCGGCCTGCGCCCAGGCCAGCAGCTCCGCCCGGCTCTGCCAGGTGGGCAGCGGGGCCTCGAGCGCGTCGAGGAAGAGCGCCTTGAGCGCCGAGAGGAACTCGGTCGCCGCCCCGCGCGGCGCCTTCCAGCGGGGCATGGTCGGGTGGGCGCCGGCGATGAGGTCGCGGACGGTCTTCACCCGGCCCTTGCGGAGGATGTCCTGAAGCGCGGCGGCAGAGGCGGGGCTCAGCCCGCCCTTCTCGGCCAGGGCCTCCAGGGACATGCCGAGGAGTTCGGCTGCGGCGGCGCGCTCGGCTACGGGAAGCAGCGCGTAGAGGGTCGGTGCGCGGAGGATCTCTTCGGCGAGGGGGTGCTGGGCGGAGGCGGCCATCTCGTCCTTCGGCGGCTGGATGCGGGCGCAGTGATAGCCGAAGTCGGGCGAGGGGTGAACCGCGGCGCTTCAGGCGCCTCGGACGGCTGGTCCCACGGGGCCGGGCGCCTTGCGCTTCACCAGCGCCGCCGCCATTTGTCCCGGTAGCTGGGGGGTGCAGGGATCGGTTCATCCGGCGCGCTCGTGCGCTCCGCGAGGAAGGAGCTCGAGTCGCCGTCCTTGATCCGGATGTTGCCCGTGAGCCGGCCGTCCCTGCGCAACCTGACGCGGCCCGAGCCCGCCACCTGGTCGTATTCCCAGGCGCCCCGCCAGGTGAAAGAAACGCCGATCGCGGTGGGCTTGCAGTCGACGTAGGCGAGCAGGCAGTGCATCCGCAGCCGGTCCTCGACACCGGTCAGCGAGAGCAAGGCCGGGCCCAGCTGATCGAGGCCTTCGTTCATCCACTGGGAAGTCTCTGTGATCCGCCACCAGCCTTCGTACTCGTGTGGGATCAGGACGCTCATCTGGTCATTCCTCCCGGCGCTCGAGCCACTCTGCGCTTGGCTACACCCAATTCTGGTTCAGGCACGCGCCGGTGCGAAGACGAGAACGGCCATGTCGCCGCGAAGCGGTTCGCCACCGAGGAGGACCGCGGTGAGGACCATGGGGCCGAGCTCCCGGCCGCCGACGACCACGTCCACCGACGCGCCGCCGACCGGCGGCTGGCGCCCCAGCTCGCCCAGTACAATCTCGAAGCGCTCCTACTCCGTCACGGGTCACCTCTGCGGATCGAATCGGCGTAGCGATCGATGAGAAAGCGCGCCTGCTCCGGCCCGCGACCACCAATGCCGGCGCAGTCGACCGCCAGTTGGATCAGAGAGACGCCAGATCCGTGACCGAGCGTGCGCGGGCTCATGTAGATCCCGCCGGCGTCGGTTTCCGCCGCCGGCTCCGCCCGCAGCACGAGAAAGTTGTGCGGCGTCGTGCGGCGGAGCTGCAGTGCTCGCTCGACAGGGGCGCTGGATCCCGACAGGTAGATTCCGTGCGGCAGGCCGCTCACGTGGAGCTCGTCCGGCGCAAGCCCGCTCGCGAGGCTCCAGATGCCTTTCACCTGCTGCTCATCGAGCGCGGCGCGTGCACGTGCCAGCGCCTCGGGGGTGACGGCCGGGGCGTAGTAGGCCTCCACTGCCACGGCGGTCCGCTCGCCCGAGTCGATCCACGCGCGAACGAGTCGCAGCGGATCGCGGAGAAAGAAGCCCGAGCGAGCCGAAAGCCGCTCGGCGAATCCCTCGTGTTCCAGGCGGGCGAGTGCGTTGAACGTCGTTGCGTAGCCCGCGCCCACCAGAGTCGCCATCGCCTGGGCCGTTCGCGGTGTGGTCGGATCTGCGAGAAGAACACGAGCTACGCGGCCCGCTACACCGCGAAAGAGGCTTCCGCGTGCCGGACGCGCGACCGGCAACTTTCCCTTCCCGTCGGCGTGGATGAACACCCCCGGCCCGCGGACGACGACGGTGCCTCGCCGGTCGAAGACGCCAAGGCCCTCAGCCAGGCAGGCCTCGATGACCGAGGGAGACGCGGCCTCCGTCACTACGGCCGGCAAGGGCGTGGCCTGGCTCCGTTCGGTCGAGAGGCTGCGCCAGCGATCGGCGGCATCGCGGATGCGCTTTTGAACCGCCGGAACGTCGCGGGCGAGGAGGGGTGCCTTGTACCCGATGAGCAGCCGAACGGTTCCCCCAGGCCAGCGCAGCTCGGCAAGGTCGTCCACGTCGTGGCCACCGGGGCCGCGCCGAGGGGCGAGCACCCGTTCCAACCGCTCGAGCACCAGTCCATGCGGGAGGTGTGGGGGCTCGTTCCAGAACGTGGATGGCAGATTCGCGGTCACCCGCAAATATTACCGATGTTGTACGGTCTGGTCGATGTTAGCGACCGTGATATCGGCCTTTCGCCGCTTCATCGGTATTATTGAGCATAACTGACCTGGGCGCGCTGGATGTCGGTGAGGAGCTCGGGGCCGTTCGGGCCGGTGGCGACGCTGCGCTGCGCTAGGCGTTTGCGGGCAGACCGACACGGACTGCTGGTGGCACTTTCCACGAGCCGTCCAACGCCTCGGGCTTCGGCCAGTACTCGCGCAGGACCATGAAGAAGGGAGCCCTGGGGGCGGGAAGCCAGTTCGCCTCCCTGGCTTTGCCAGGCGACTCGTGCTGGACGTGGAGGGTGATTCCGCCGTCCGCGTCGCGAAGCAGATCCGGCTCCATCTGTGAGTTGATCAGGTAGCGGTTGATCCGATTCTCGGCGAGCAGGCTTGAAGGCAGCTCGTACAGCGTGAGCGACCAGAAGGCATGCACCGGCGGCAGCCGGCCCGCCGCGAATCGGACGGTGTAGCGGCCGGTCGCGCCATCGAGCGGGTTGCCGTCGGCGTCCACGAAGTAGGCCGGGTAGTTGGCCTCCTCCTTCGAATTGCCGTAGATGCCGAGCACCGCCGACGACATCCGCATCAGGTAGTCGTTGTGAAGAAACGCGCGGGTCCCGAAGCCATCGGCGCTGCTTCGCTTTCCCGTATCGACCTCTTCGCTCTTGAACCTGGCGAACTCCTGCCACGCATCGGCCATCCCCTGCTCGACGGCCTGGCGCTGGTCAGGCGAAAGCGCTGCCACATCGAAGGAGCGGCCCGGGCCGATCCCGGCCGTGGCGAAGCGCTTCATGAGCGCCGTCTCGCTCGGATGGGTCGGCGCGAACTGGAGCAGGAAGTTGAGGATGTCGAAGAACGCCGGCGACGTCTTCTGCGCATCGGCGGGCAACGGCCTCTCGAATTCGACGGGAGCGGCGGGCGGTGGAGGCGTCTGCCCCGTGAATTGCGAGAGCGGGCGCACCGTGTAGTGGGCCTGGATCTTCTCGACTTCCTTCAGGTCGCTCGGGCCGAAGAGCTGCGTGCGGTAGAGCACGAACGCGAACTCCGTTTCCGATCGGATCACGGACTTGATGCCTTCCGGGACGGCTCCCTGCCAGGCCGGTCCCGCGAGCAGGAAGTGCCCCGCTTCGTTGCCGGTGGACCGGCTGCCGACGTAGGCGAAGTTGTGGGTGTACATGTCCACGAACTGCAGCGAGTAGTACCGGTCCTCCGGCACGGCCGGGACGCCGAGGACCAGCGGCTCGGCGCGCAGATCCGCGCCGAGGAACGTGTAGGGCGTGTCCGAGTTCGGCGTCTGGAGGGCCTTGTCCTGCGGGGTGTAGACGCGCGCGACGCTGTGTGGCTGGTTCCAGTCGCCCTTGTACTCGGGGTGGGAGCGATCGACGAAGTACGAGTATTGGATCCGGTAGCTGTCCACGATCGGGAAGCCGTAGATGTACGCGTCCTTGATGATCGCGCGCAGTGCGGACGGGCTGGTCTCGATGGTCGTGCTGGCCGCGGGTCGATTCGGGGTGGAGCTCATCGGCGTGTCTCCATCGGTGTCCGGTCGGGGCTTCGCCACGCCGGCCGCGATCGTGCTCCCAGGTTCTGGCGACGTTGCCGGCCGAGTGGTCACACACGCGAGCCGTGAGCGTCCCGCCCTGCAGATCGCCATGGGCGCGAGGGTACGCACGGCGCACGTGCCGAGCCGACCCTCCCCCGGGTGGCCCCCTTCGCCGGGACGAAGGGGGCCGATGCCACATCGGGTCGTCCATTGGCGGAAGCCCTCGAGCTCCCGGAGCGCGACAGCGTCGGCTCGCTTGCTGGAGAGCGCGCGCCGCACGCTTGCGGCGCGGCTCGGGTGCTCAGGTCTCGAGCGCCATCCGGATCGCACGCTCGACCGGCGATGCCGCGGCGCCATCGGCTCGCAGCGGATCCAATGGAACGCGCGGCAGGAGGCCAGGCTGCGCGAGGAAGCGCGGCACCTGTCCTCGATGGGGCTGCGCTGCGTGCACGAGGAACGGGTGGCAGAGGTAGACCGTGCCCGCCGGCCCGGTGGCGAGCGCCTCCCGGCGGTGCGCCGACTCCGAGAACCCATTGCTGGCGAGCTCGCCGAGCGTCAGCCCGCGCTCACCGTGTGGTGCGAGCTGGCGCGCGATGTCGAGGTGCGAGCCGACGCGGAGCCGGGTGGGCGCGTCGTCCGCGCCGACATCGGAGAAGAGGAAGAGCATGAGCAGCGCCCGGCCCTTCGAGTCGCGGTTCACGCGCCATTTGAGGAAATCCGGCTCGCCCTCCCAGCCGAAGCTCACGTCGACGTGCCAGCCGCAGTCGCCTGGATCCTCCGGTGACGGGAAGCGGATGGGAAAGGTGCCGAGGCTCCCCCGCGGAAGCCACCGCCCCGCGCCGACGAGCGCGTCGTACGCAGCGACGAGCGCGGGCGACGCCGCCGCCTCGCGGAAGTGGGGATGCGCAATCTCTCCGATGCGAACGACCGGTCGCGTCCAGGTGGAGGGCATGTCCTCCACACACCCGGTCGCGCGCCACAGGATCTGGCGGCAGGCGTCGGCCAGCTCGCGGGGAAAGGCGTCGTCGATGCGGACGAAGCCATCGTGGATGAAGGATTCGATCTGCGCTGCGGACAGCGCACGAGGATGAGACATGAAGTTCTCCTGCAAAAGGCATGGGGCCGCGCTCGCGCTCTGCATGGCAGCGGAGCGTGCGCGAAGGATCAGCAGCCTCAGGGGGGCGCGATCAGCCGAGCAGGAAAACGCTGAAAGTCATCATCGCGGCCACGCTACTTGCCGAGGAAGGGAGGTGCAAGCGCCGGCGGGATCGCGGCGCTGCGCGGGTCGATGATGCGAGCTGCCGCTACAGGCACGCTTGCTGCGGCAGACGGTATCTCAGTGGAAGGTCTCACCACGGACGCACATCTCGACGCAGGTCGCGATGCGCCGCGCGCGGGTCTCGGGGCGCTTGGCGGTCTGGACGCGGTAGAGGATGGCGTAGCGGTTCGCCGAGCTGAGGCCGTCGAAGAACGCGCGGGCGTTGGCGGGGGCGGCGTCGAGGGCGGCCGCGAGATCCGCGGGGATCTCGGCGGTCCGGTGGGAATCGTATGCTGCCTCCCACCGGCCATCGGCGCGGGCGGCGTCGACCTGGGCCTGTCCGGCAGGCTCCATCCGCCCGTCGGCGATGAGCGCCTCCGCTTTGCTGCGGTTGATCTTCGACCACTTGCTCCGCGCCCGGCGAGGCGTGAAGCGCTGCAGGTAGAACGAGGCGTCGAGGGCGGCCTTCTGCCCGTCGATCCAGCCGAACCGCAGCGCTTCGTCGAGCGCTTCCGCGTAGGACGGGCCGGGCGTCCCGCTCTCCTTCTTCGGGATCTTCAACCAGAGCCCGGCGCTCTCGGCGTGGTGGATCGCGAGCCAGCGTCCAAAGGCCCCGGCGTCGGGGAAGCCGAGGATCGGCAACCCGTCCGCCGCCTCAGCGGTCGTCTTCGCCATCGTAGTACTCCACGGTGTCGGCGATCCGGTAGAGGCCCCGGATCCACGGCGGGTCGAAGAAGTCCGCGCTGCTCGAGCCCACCGCGGCCACCTTCTGCGAGTCTGGATATCCGATGACGTCGGCCGTGGCCTGGGTGGACAGGCACAGGTAGCGAAGCGGCGTGGAGCCCGTGTTCACCAGCTCGTGCGCGGAATCGGGTCCGGGCCGGAAGGTGACCCAATGTCCGGCGCGCACCGCATGCCGTTCGGGGCCGAGTCGCAGGGTGCCCTGCCCCTCCAGCACGAAGAGCGCTTCGTCGACACCGCAGTGGTAGTGGAAGGGGAACGCCGACTTCCCCGGGGGCACCTCGTAGTGGGTAGCCCCGATCGCCCCACCCCCCGCAGCTCTGGCCAGAGGACGTGCGGTGGCGGCGAATCGGTTGGCGTGTTCGATCGGGATCGTCCGCGCGTCGTCGAGGTGGACGAGCGAGCCGTTGCTGGTGGTAGCTGTCATGCGGTCAGTATGGGTGCGCCGCGCCCGGCGCGATTGTAGAAACGCGTCATGAGACCCAGCACCGGGACGGGTGGCATCCTCTATCCGGCCGCGGCCACGACCGCCTTCGAGCTGACGCGGTTCGAGCCCGGCCCGGCGTTGGCACCCTACGTCGAGCGCCACTGGGTCGTGCGCTGGTCCGTCGCCGATTCGTTCGTGCAGCCGATGGTCGCCCATCCCTGCGTCAACCTGACGATCGAGCCGGAGCGCGCCGCCGTGCACGGCGTCGTCACGCGGCGCGCGTCCAAAGCCCTCGAGGGGGCCGGACGTGTGGTCGCAACGAAGTTCCGACCGGGCGCCTTTCGGCCGTTCTGGGGTCGCTCCGTCCACGAGCTCAACGATCGAGCGGTCGATCTCGAGCAGGTGTTCGGGCCGGCAGCGAGTGTGCTCGCCTCCGACGTGCGAGCGTGTCCGGGCGACGCCGACGCCGTCGCGCTGCTCGAGGACTTCCTCGTTGCACGGCTCCCCGAGCCGGATCCTGCGATGATGATGGTGGTCGAGGCGGCCCGCGTGGTGCTGGAGGACACGGAGCTCACGCGGGTGACCGACCTGGCGGCGCGCATGGGCGTCTCGCCGCGCCGCCTGCAACGCCAGTTCCGGGAGTACGTGGGCATAGGCCCCAAGCTCATGATCCGCCGCGCGCGCATCCATCGGGCCGCGGCGATCCTGTCGGCGGGCGGCTCGGTCGACCTGGCTGGGCTCGCGCTCGACCTCGGCTATGCCGACCAGGCGCACTTCGCGCACGACTTCAGGGCGGAGGTGGGCTGCGCGCCCAACGGCTACCGGCGCGCTTGCGGGTAGGTGGGGGCCTTCGTGAGCGCCGGTGGTCCGCCGGCGCCCAACCGATCCGGGCGGGCCCCCGTTACGAGAGCTGCCGCTCCAGGCCGTCGAGGATGAGATCGAGCCCGAACTCGAACTCGGCTGCGTAGGAGTAGCCGCGCTTCAGCACGTGCGCCTCGGTCATCTCGCGCAGGTGCGGGTACTCGTCCGCGGGGAGGCCCTCGAGGATGTGCTCCGCCACCGCCTGCAGGCTCTCCTCGTCGTCGAAGGGCAGGCTCTGCTCCTGCATCGCGAAGCCATAGATGTAGCTGTCCAGCGCCGAGAAGGCGTGGGCGGCGAGGGCGATGGAGAAGCCGCCGCGGCGGAGGCAGCCGAGCACCTGGTCGTGGTGGCGCAAGGTGGCGGGGCCGGGGTTCTTGCGCGAATCGAGCAGGCCGATCGCCCAGGGGTGGCGTGTTAGGGCGGCGCGGGCCGAGAGGGCGCGCTTGCGCATCGCCTGCTTCCAGCCGGTCCTGCCGCCGGGCAGATCGAACTCCGCGAAGACGAGGTCGACCATGCCGTCGAGGATCTCCTCCTTGTTTGCGACGTGGTGGTAGAGCGACATCGCCTCGACGCCGAGCCGTTCGGCGAGCTTGCGCATGGAGAGCGAGGCGACGCCGCCCTCGTCGGCTGCCTCCACGGCGGCGCGGAGCACGCGCTCCCTGGTGAGCGGCGCCCGGGGCTCGGCCCGCCGCCTGGTCTTTCCTGCCATCTACCCACTCCTCCTGCGCTCGGTGTACCGCGCCCAGCCGGGCGTCGGAGGCCGATTTGACAACCTTACACCGTACGACTAGATCTGTCGTGGCATTCGACTTACAGCGTAAGGAGCTGGGAGAATGGATCGCACGGAGAACAGGGAGCACGGCACGGGCGGGCGCCCGATGCGCGTCTGCATCGTCGGCGCCTCGGGGAAGCTCGGCCGGTACATGGTCCAGCACACGCTGGATCGGGGCTACGAGGTGGTCGCTGTCTGCCGGGCGCAGAGCGTGGGCAAGCTCGCGGCCTTCGCCGACCGGATCACCATCGTCCCGGGGGCGACCAACGACCGCGAGGTGATCCGCCGCGCGGTGGCGGGCTGCGACGGCGTGCTCACCGTGCTCGTGCCGTGGGGCGTGCAGGCCTACTCCAGCGGCACGGCGCAGGCGGTGCTCGACTTCGCCCCGCCCGACGCGCGGCTCGTCTTCTCCTGCGGCTGGCACATCACCCGCGACGGCAAGGACGTCTACTCGCGGGGCTTCCGGTGGATGCTCGCCTTCTTCACCTGGCTGGCGCGGGTGGTGCGCTTCGCCGAGGTCGACGATCAGGTGGAGGCGTGCAAGCGGATCTTCGCCAGCGGGCGGCGCTGGACCGTGGTGCGCGGCAGCGATCTCGAGGAGGGCGAGAGCCAGGGGCTGCCGGTGTGGAGCCGGCACGTGGGGGATCCCGTGCTCGCTAGCAACCGCACCCGCCGGATCGACTTCGCGCTCTTCATGGTCGAGGCCCTGCAGAACGACGTGCTCGTCCAGGAGGCGCCCGCCATCGTCGGTTGCCACCCCCCGCCAGAGGCGTGAGGCGTGGTGGAGCCGGTGGGCGGTAGGGTGGGATTGTTCACCACTTCTTGCGCGCCGGTGAGACGCAGCAGGTCTCCCAGCGGCGCGTATTAGCGAGGACATGGGCTTGTTCGACTCTAATGGGGACGGACAAGCACAGGTCCGCGGATACGGGCCGCTTCAAGCACCTTGCGCACTCAATCACGCCCGGCGAGACTCGCAATGGCGTCAGCCTGCTGCGCGGAGCAAGAAAATGGGAATCGAAGAGGCACTAGTCGAGGCTCAGGAAGTCCACTACACAAAGCTTCGACCGATACTTCGGGGGCGCTTTGCACTGTCACGAACTGCGATACCCTACTTCTCGGGCGTAATGTCGCTTGAGGAGGTCGCTAAAGAGCTCGGTCTCGTCGAGAACCTACCGGCCGACCTTCGAGCCCGCTGGAGGCTGGAAGAGCTCTTTCAGAGGGAGATCGACTGGGACCGGGTCCGCAAGAGTATCGTGCAGGGCTACCTGCGGGTCCCTGACAAGCTGAAGTTCTTCAACTCGATTACGGTGGCCCTGCTGCCGCTCGACGAGAAGCGCCACATTACGTCCTCGTATGGTGACGCCAGCAATGCACCCGAACCCAAACCGAGTCTCCGGGCGTCCCCTTGGTCCGTGTCTAACATCGGTGGAGTTCAGCTCATCCAAGCAGATTCGTCACCCCACGGCTTCGTGCGCTGGGACCCGACAAGAATCTTCCCCGCTACCATTGACGGCCAGCATCGCCTCGCGGCGCTGCAAATGTTGCTCAACGAAGGAAGCCTAAGCCTCGACGCGCTATCTACAGAGATCTCCGTCCTGTTCTTGATTGCCGACAAACGTGCCGGCTTTGACACCGCCCATCTGCAGGCTCTCCCCGACGAAAACCCAATCCTCGCGGTAGTTCGGGAGATTTTCATTGATTTGAACAAACACGCAAAAGGCGTGAAGCGTGCAAGACAAATTCTACTGGACGACCAGGACATCAAGAGCCGCTGTGTAAGGCAAATGGTCTCCTCTACGATTGGCGAAGTAGAGGAGGGTCGGCTGCCGCTTGGAGTCGTCCACTGGCAGCACACCGATACTGCCAAGTTCAACGTCGGCGAAAAGACCGCTCCATTCATCACTACCGTTGAACTGCTGTACTCCATCGTAGAGAGCGTCTTGGCTCTCGATACGCCTCGTGATCCGATGGATGAGGCTCAGGTTCGCCGGTATGTTGACTCGATTGAACGCGCTCTTGGAGTTTCCCAACAAATCGCTTCTGAGCCGGCGACATATCCAAACGTCGCTCCCCTGAAAGACTACGTCGAACGAGTACATCTTCGTGAGGGATACGAAGTTCCCTTTGTAACGCTGCCATCGGTCTATTTAAAGGCCGCAGACGAAGCATTCAAGGTTCGCTGGCGACAGCTCATTGTTTCGACGCTCCAGCGTTTTCAGGCCTATAGTGACTTTATCGATGAGGTTCGCGCTCGGGACGCTCTCTCGGGCGAGTTGGCTGCGTTCTTGGTTCTGCCCCGCAGGGCCCAGCTTCAGCAGATTGACGAGTGGGGTACCGAGCGGTCTGCTAGATTAGACGAACCCTTGCATGAGCTGGCCGCACTGAAGGATGGCAAGTGGCCGTTCTTTGCTGTGTTCCAGAAGGCAATCATCAGAGCGACTGTAGATGCCTGGGGCGAGAGAACGCGTGACTCTCGGCGCAAGCCGACCCTAGAAGCCTTCCTCGACGAATGGTTGTCGTTCCTTAACTGGATGTGGGAGCGCGGCCATTTCAACCTGGATGCAATCCTGCAGGATGACAGCGATTCGCGACTCTGGGCGGCAATTGGCCTGAACGTAGCCTCTGACACCGTTCGCTACAGTGATGCAGCAATGAAGCGCATCGCCGGCCTCCTTATTCTGTGGTGGTCTGTATACAACGGCGAAACCCCCTCCAGTGCTGCAAAGAAATACAGCAAGGTTTCTGGCAACCTTTCCCAGTGCATGCTCGCCCTCTATCCCGAGGAGGAGGACATTGGCGCGAGACAATCTTTGGCCAGAGACCGGCTTGAACGGGTGCTAAAGAAGGCCAAAATCGGCCGAGGAAGAAGGACGCCCAATGGCTCGGTTTAGCGCAAGTGACGAGGCTGTCATCGGTGCGTCGATGCGCCGCGGCGGCGTCGTCTTCCTTTGTGGCCAGCGAGGCATCGGGCTTACACACTATGCGGCTCGTCTCGCCGAACGCTCTCTCGATTCCTCCACGCTCTTGGCTCGTATTGATCTGGCGCGCCTTCCCTCTTCGGACCTAGTCGCAGGAGCGATCGCTAGTCAGACGCCCTTCTCCTCGTTGGCCAGTGATCCGAACGGCTTGATGGTTGAACTTGCTCGTGAGTTCAGGGAGAGAGGAAGACGGTGTCTGTTCGTCTGCACGAATTGCCATCGTGGAAGCTCCTCTGGTGCACTCGATTGGATCCTTAGAGCAGCACTCGGCGGCTACGTTGGTGCAAGTGAGGCCGGCGCCTCGTTCCTTTTCGAAGGTGCTGTCGACGCAAACGGGGTTCTCCGCTCCTTGGGGCTCAACGGTAGCAGCCTGCAAGTAGCGTGGGCTGATTTCGGCTCTCCCTGGCGATCGATCCTTGAAATGGAGGAGCTTTGCCGCGCGAACCAGCTTCCTAGCTATTCCCCAATCCTTCCCGCTTGGTTGGCGGACGTAGCGGGAAGTGACATTGCATTGGCCAAGGAACTGATCGCAGGAATACCGACAAACATGGAAGCCTGGAGCGGGGAGGTGTTGGAGGAGCGGCGTGTAGCAATGTTGGCGGACAGCGCTGCGAGTTTCCGGATAAGAGATATCATTAAAAAGCACTCATCCCAGCCAGATGTGGCCGTGCTGCTCAAAAAGCTTGCGGCAGGCTCCACCGAATATGGTCATCCTCCGCAGGCGCAGCGGACTGGGTGGCTGCAGGAGCTCTTTTTTGACGGACTTCTTGGTTACGATCCACTCGCCCGCGCCTATCGAATCCGCTCGGGTATAGTGGGTCAAATCGTCGCGCAAGCACTGGCCGGGGCGTCGGCAAATGGCGCCGGAGCTGGCGTGCGAGGAGTTGATTCGCCCATCGCACGTGCGATGACTCTGCTAGCGCCCGTAGCTACGCTCGAGCTGGGATTGCGTGCAGACATTAGTGCCTCGCGATTGTCGTCGGCATCAAGTGTAACTAAGACGGCGACGGGACTGCGCGATGCGAAACGGGCCGTAGTGGCCGAGGTGGCAAAGTTGGAGCTGGAAGATGGCGAAGCCAAGAAGGTGATGGATGCGATTGGTCGCGCACTACCAGAGCAAGAGACAATTGACAAAGCAATCGAGAGAAGGCGCGGGAAGGACGGCAAGTCGGACCAGAATGCTGCAGACCTCCTAACACTTCGTGAACTCATCTCTGTCGCTCAGAATCTCGGCATAATGATCGACAAGGCGGTTGGTCCGCTCACTCTGATAGCCGATCGCAGGAATGATATCGCGCACTTCCGCGGTGTCGCTTATGACGATGCGCTCTCACTATTGCGGTCTATCGAGCTGGTGTTTGCGCAGTTGAAGGAGACTCAAAGCGGTCGGACACTACCCGGTGAAGCGAACGTCTAACCACAGAATCCCGCCCCCTCCTCACCCGTCGGTGACCTCGGTGGGTGTCCACGAAATCGGGGCAGGCCCAACCCGGACGAACGAGCGGCGCCGGCTGGGGCGATAAGCACGGTCAATGAGCGGTACCTCGTCCTGCGTGCGCTCGATGCCGCGCCACACCGCCACGGGCCCTCTGCCATCTGCCCTACAGTTTGGAATCAGGGCAGCCCGCCCCCAGCGACTACCGAGAGCTGCCGAAGAAGCGAGGCGTCACCAGCAGCGTGAGCCGCCAGCTCAACTGCTATAACAACGCGGCGACAGAGTCCCTCTTTAGCACCGCGTGAGGCTCGGAGCGCAGCTCGAGAGCCGCCGCGAAGCGCGCGAGCAGCTACTCGGTACGAGTGGCGCCGTTCACAATTGCAGCGCAGGGATGGATTGCTCGTCTACCTTAGCCCGGCCGGTATCAACGAGCCTCAACTCATAAGTAGGTGGCGTTGGCGGCCTGCCAGGGTGGTCGGGTCAAGGCCGTGAGCGCTCTGTTGTCCGACGCGTCTTGCGCTCGTCACTGGCTTTTACCTACAGTGCCGACAACGGGAGGACCAGCGGAATGACGCACGGCGCGGCGACAAGCGAGACCAAATGGAAGGCGCTCAGGGGCGACATAGCGCACCGCATCACACTGCCCTTCCAGCATCCCGAGCTTGCGATCTACTTCACCTTCTTTGTGCTAGGCGCCGGCCACCTTGGTACGTGGGTCGAAGTGTTCAGGCCGATGATGACCTCGGAGGGCTACACGTCGTCCGCGGTGATTCAGATGAGTCGCGCTGCTGCTGGGGCCTCCTTGTCACTATGCGGTCCGATGCTCGTTCACCTCGCGATCGCCCGCTTAGCACGCGCTATCACGGTGCTATCAATCGGGCTCGTCTCCGCCGGTATAATACTGAGCTTCGTGACTTTTATCCTGCCTCATCCGCGTGCGACCCTCGCTACAGGCATCATAGCGTCGCTTCTTTGTTTGGGGCTCTGGTGGGTTTTGAACCCGACAGGCTCTGTCGTTGAGGACGAACCTAGTTTATCCGCCGCGACGGGCGGTGACGTAAGCACCGAGCTGGAAGGCTCCACGGCGGACTTCGCACTATGAACGCTGCGAGAAGAGCATTTTTGGTAACGCCAGTTCTCCGTGTCGAGCAGCCGCTCGGTGAATTCTTTATCGCCTCACTCCCAGCGCGAGTACTCCAGTCAGTCACCTACTCGGCCGCCGCCGAAAAAGAGGCAGGGGAGGATTCCTACGGCGTTCGTGGTGGGCAGCGCATCCTCGATCCAAAGCGAGCGGAGGCCATCGGAGATTTTATCAACGGTGTCGACGCCTGCTTTCCGAGCAGCATCATCCTTGCCGCGAATAGCCCACCGGATGGTGGCTCGACGAATGATTCATCTAGATGGTTCGTCGACGACACGCGACCAGGTTGCTACGAACTCGTTATTCCATCGGCCACGCCACTTGCACGCATCGTGGACGGTCAGCACCGCGTCGCCGGATTTAGCTTTGCCGAGCCGGCGCGTCTTGACATGACGATGCCGTGCTCAATCTTCGTTGACTTGCCATTGGCCTATCAGGCGTACCTGTTTGCGACCATCAACTTCAACCAGAAGAAGGTCGACCGCAGCCTAGCTTATGAGCTCTTTGGCTATAGCCTAGATGAGGAGCCGGCAGCGTCTTGGTCGCCAGAGAAGCTCGCGGTCTTCCTCGCACGGCGACTAAACGCCGACGACGCGTCGCCATTCAAGAACCATCTAAAGGTCGCGCTAGTCGACCGGGAGGCGACACCCTCAGGTGAATGGCGCGTATCCATGGCTACGGTTGTTGACGGCCTGCTTTCTCTTTTCTCACGCCGGCCACAGGCCGACCGAAACTCGCTGAATGGCTATGAGTCCTCCAAGCGGCGCCGCAGCACTCTTAAGGATGACGGCACACCTTTACGGTTTCTGTTTCTCACAGGAAACGACGTGGTTCTTTACGCCGTCGTCCTCAATTTCTTCGCCGCAGTGTCAAAGCTTTTCTGGGTTTCGGAGCCTGGTTATGCAGTCAGAACGGTTGGCATACAGGCGTTTTTTGACATTATGCGTAAGCTGCTTGAAGACTTTGAGCATAACCGGCGGGCGTCTATCGCATACTTCTTGGACAAGCTGGCGCCCGCCGCTGGGGTCGACCTGTCCGACGATTTCTTCCAGGCAAGCGGAAAGGGGCGCGTGCGCATTCGAAACACGCTCGCACTTCGCCTTGGACTGCTAGCGCTCAAAGACTTGCCGCAAGCGGATCGGGCTAATTATGCCCGACTCGCAGGATAGCGGTGCTCAGGCTTCGGAAAGTCCTCCGTTCGCGGTTGCGGCGGTGAGTCTAGCGAGAAGGACTACTTTTCGACCTAGACGGGCTAGTAGCAGTGGTCGGGGCAGACCTGCGCGGAGGCGACACTCGCGACTCCATTACCAACCTGACGGGGTGATGGGCTCGCTTCCCGTCGGTGCGCGGTGGCGGCTCGGCGCCACCCGACAAGCTAGAATCGAGTTGCTCGAGTGGCGCGCGGAGGCTGGCGGGCCTCGTCGCTGAGCATCCGGACCTTTCGAATCTGGTGCCGCCATAGTTTGTCCGCCAGGGTCCACCCGCGCGTGCTTCCTTGGCGACAGGCATCCAACTTGCTCGCCAGCCAGAGCCTGCGCGCGCGAAGGTCGGCTCGGTCATGGCCAGCTTCTCGGCACGCGCGGCTGCTACTTTAGCGATGGAGCCGGTGTAACGGAGTCATCGCCACCGGGGCAGATGTACCGAGCGATCAGGCGTGGCAATGAGTAGGCGGCAGCTCCTCCGCTCTCTCCTCCGCTGGCACAGGGTCCATTACTTCGCTCATCAGCGAAAGCTTTCCTCGTCCCACGCTCGGACCTTAACGAAGCCCTTGTCCGGAAGGCGGGTAACGGCGATACCGCTTGCGAGGCCAGCAAGGTCCTCCGCTCGGCCTAGCATGTGAGATAAGACCGCGGGCTTAGCATTAGTCTTGAGGCAGACGCCGATGCCGAGATTCTCGAGAAAGTTCTCTTCGTCGCCTGCGAAATCATCAGGCGACTGAGAGATCATCATGACGGCGCCGCCCTTGGACCGCGACTCTCGAACCAGGCCAATAAGCGAAGCCTGCTCGTAGGCGAGGACCTTGCGAGCCTCGTCAACGCACACGACCAGCCGCATCGCCCTGTTGCCATCGGAATCGGTGGGCGCATCCGCCAGCTCGGTCAAATATGCGTAGGCTGCGTCTAGCAGCATGAACACTATAAGTCGCTGGGCGACTTCGGGAAGATTGTGGACGTCGACCACCCAGCTCCGCGAAAAAAACTCTTCCGGGGGCATCCGCGGCTCGAAGAGCTTGAACTTCGACATATCGTCGAATGTGGTAATCGCGAGATCGTCCTTCCGCCTCTTCTCGGCATAGACCTCTTTGAGGCGCTCATGGACATCGGCCAGTCGGACAGGTCTTGAGCCTAGGAGGGCGCGCGTCGCCGCTTCACCGACGAGCGCTGTCTGGATATCTCCTAGGCGTGACCCCTGGGGAATACGACAGAAAGACTCCCTAAACCTGAGAGCTGCCTTAGCAAGTGCTACAGAATCGGCTGCATCCGCGCTCAGCATGTCCAGGGGAATCGGCTGGCGGGGGGGCTCAAGCACCTGTGCCCCCAATTCGCTGACCAAGGACTTGTCGGCAGCCAGGTCTCCCTTGCCCATATCGAACAGGAGCACGGGGCATCCGCTTTGTTTATGGGCGGCGACTAGCATGCTCTTGGCGATGACGGTCTTGCCGGTCCCGAGCGTGCCCATCACGGCAACGTGCGGCGACGTGCCCTTGGCGTTGATGCGGAATGCCACCGGTTCGCCGTTGGCCGCGTTCACGCTAAGGGGGCCAAGAGGCAAACTGACCGGCACTGCACGAGGGGCAAAGACCACCCGGCTCTCACCGTACGTTGGTCGCGCGGAGCCTGTGGGGACTTCACCTCCAGCGCCAAGCCCAGCCTGAGCGGCAAGATGGACGAGGAAACGATCATAATCGCCCTCGCATGCCTGCCAGTCTTCCTCAAGGAGCTCCGCTCCCCTTGCCCAGTGCCTCCTCACGAGATCCTGGAGATCGGAAAGCGAAGCGTCCTTCAGCTCAGCGTGCTGGACAAGAAGCGAGATCCACGTGCGTGCATTGTCGCCGAAGAGGTTGGTGCCTCGGATGGTCTTCCCGCCGCTATCCCCGCATGCAGGAGGCGGACCTGCGACAGACAACGACCGAGCAATTGCCAAGCGTGCAGCGTAGTTGCGCCCGCGAAGTGCGAGCCTCCCAGGCCCAGCAAACTCACTGTTAATGTCGTCGGCCTTCGTCGAGGTGGTGAAGGCGGCACGTGCGATGTCTTCAAATGTAAACGATGCGGATACCGACATGCTTCGCCTCCTAGAAATACTTCCCGCGCGTAACACGGGCACGGCCAGCACGCGAACCGCTACGACCCTCGTGCTCAATGAGGAAGGTCTCGGCGACTCTCGTGCCGATCGCGTCCTTGAATGCATCGACTACCTCAGTATCTTGGGAAAGCAGGATAATCTGCTCGCCGGCACGATCACTGAAGTGTCGCAGCACATTTTCGCGGTGCTTGGCATCAAGGCGCGCGAGAGGGGTATCGATAATGAGCGGGAAGCGCACTTCGGCGGCCTGAGCAATCGCCGAAATAAGAGAGAAAGCAAAGATCTGATTCTCGCCGGCCGACTGATCGAGTGAGCGGATATCGTCCGTCCCGTTTCGCGGCATTAGACGGACCTCGCAGTCCCGCGTAATCTCGATCCGCCCGATATTGCTCTTGTGCGCCATCGCAGCGAATGCATCGGTCATCCTGGTGGCGATGTCGTCGACACAACCTCCCACCGCCTCCTCGATGAAGGGACCGATCATATCGGCAATCTGCTCGCCAAGGTCGGCCTTCGCGATGAGCGGCTGCGCTTCGGCGAAATGAACACGCTCGCGCTGCAATTCGGCGTGCTTATTGGCTCGCGCCTGGTCTAGACCGTTGATTTCGCGCTCGATCGCACGGATCTCGCTGTCCGCCTGGCTTCTCTCGCCGACGGCCTTATCAAGCTCCGACGTTAGTTCGGCGATGACCGAGTCGAAGCTAGCGTAGGTGTTGATCTGGTTCTTGAGCTTTTCATGCTCGTCACGAAGACCATTCATCTCGTGCAAGAGTTGGCCAATGCTCTCCTGGCCAAGCTTCGAAACCGCATCCAGATTTTCAATCACACGAGCTCGGTCGAGATCCGAGAGGGAGGGATGGAGGTAGCCCTCTGCACAGCCGTCGGCAGGCGGATGCCATATTGCCGTCCATGCAGCCTCGGCTTTTCTCTCAAGAACCTCTCGTTGGGTCTCGGAGAGTGCCGGCTGGAACTGCGGCTCTGCGACCGCGAACGCCCGCAGAAAGCGACCGACCTGGCCTTTGCTCGACTCCAGACCGGATTCCCACTTGGCGAGTCTTTGCTCGGCGACAAGGCGATTCCGAAGTGCTTCTCTGACGGCGGTACCGGCAAGGGCGAGGGAGAAATCTCCGCCGAGGAGCTCGGTCAAATCGCCCATCATCTTTTCGAGCGACCGATCGATTCGATTTTGCTCGTCAGCAAGCCGCTTGACGCTCTGCACCGCGCCGCCGCTCATCCCCGACATGCGGCCGCGCAGCTCGTCACACTCACGTTCCGCGTGCCGCAAGCGCTCCTGTGCCGCGAGCTGTAGTTCGCGCAGCTCGTTCAAACGCGAATCGATTGCCTCCACCTCTTCCTGCAAGCTGAGAAGCAGGGCGCTATCAGCGCCGCGGACCTCGCTGCGCTTCATTCCAACGTAAGTGCGAAGGTCGGTGGCGAGGTCGCGCATCACCTTCACGCCGAGGAAGCCTTCAATCCCGTGGCGGACTTGGATCGCCATCTCCCGGCGGGCGAGATTCTGGACCCGCTCGCCGTCAAAGAGGAAGAACTCGGCGAGATGTGCTGGAAGCGCGGCCTTCGCAATCCAGCCGCGAGCGAAGTCGTCTTTATCTTCCAGTTTACCGGGCATGCGGCGTTTGCCGTTGTGGTCGATGGTTACGCTCTCGCCATCGCCGAGCAAACGCCCATCGACTGTGAAGTTCCAGGTGCGCTTGATGTTGATGCTCTGGCCGTCGGTGTCGTCCTCGAAATCGAGTTCGACGGCCATCGAAGTTCGGCCTTCCGCTCGGGCGCGGTCATTCCAGGCGCCTTCGATAAACTTGCGATAATTCTGGCGTCTGCGCTCATCATCACCGAGCGAGTCGGCGCGCGCCACGATCGCCAAGCCGTCACGCCCATATAGGCCGAGAGCGATAGCCTCCAAGAGGCTCGTCTTTCCGTACCCGTTCTTCGCCCCAACAAGGATGACGTTCCTACGCTTGCCAGGAGCTGGAAAATCGAAAGTGTGCTCTCCACCGTAGAGCTTCCAGTCAAGCAGCCGAATCTTCCGAAGGTACACCGGCAGCTCCTTCCGTTGCATCGCTGAGAATCTCGTCGAACTGGTTGAAGAGTCCGTGTCGGCGTCCGCGGCCGACCTGATCCAACTCTGCCTGGACGAGTCGCCGAACCGTTTCGATCGAGACGCCGATTTCGCGGCACCGCTTCTTGAGAAGGTCGCTTCCCTGTCCACGCTCGATAAGCTTGATACCGTTCATGGCTTAGCTCCGCTTCTAGCGTTCCTCAGGGCACCAAGTACACTCTGCGCCTCAGCGAGCGTGTCTTCGGCCCACAATCGCTTGATCTCTGAAAGTTCAGCGTCCGAGATCAATGGGAGACCGACCTCGTCCTGAACCGCGAGAAGCTTTTCCAGAATCGCTTGCCGGGCTTCGAGAGTGAAAGGGCCCGGGACCTCCGAGCCGTCTTTCATCAACGTGACGAGACCGTTCCGGCGCGTCCTCTGTCGCCTGGACCTATCGTTGCGAATTGCCGCCAGCCAGTCGCGGAAGTACATGAGCGGTTCCAGGTGGGTGAAACCGTTATCGATGAACCCCTCGATGCTCTTATCTTTCTCGACGACGGTGCAGGTCCAGCAGCCAAAGCGCGATGAGGAGGACCCGCACGAAGGAGCTTCATCCTTGTCGAGAACGAGCGGGCACTCACCCCCTTGCGCGTTGCGGTACAGCGTCACGAGCTCACGGTGGCTGCCACCCCAAGGTGGCGGGCGCTGCAAGAGAACTTGCCAGACCTCGTCAGTTTCGAAATCGACGATTGGCCGAAAGACCAAACATCCCTTCAAGGTGTTATGAGCGTTGAGTCGGCGTCCATCTTTCGGTGTATACTTGTTTACCGAGGCAGCGCGAACCGCCGATTCAGCACGCCGCACACCGAGGAGCAGAACAACCTGCCCGCTAGCCGCCACCTGGCTCGTGATATAATCAGATGTCGGCCTGATCTTCATACGATCAGTGCACCATCTGAACATGCGGTTCGGCGATGGATACCCACGACCGATCAGGTTGACCCAAAAGGTCTGGTCAGGCTGAGGAGAGGTCTTGACGACGGTGATCGGCAAGAGAAGGCGATCGCTCGCTGCCCGAATCAGTTCGAGCATCTTGTCGATGTAGTTGGCAAGGATTGGAGACTCGACGAGGGTATCGTTTGTAAGAACGTGTATTGGCCGCGTCCGCTCGTCCGGAGCGAGGTCGAGCAACATCTCGATTACAAACTGTAAAACGAGCGTCGAGTCCTTTCCACCCGAGTAGCCGACGATCCATGGAAAACGCTGCGATTCATCGAGATACTCTGCACGTATCTCCTCCTTCGCAGTTCGAATTCTCTCGGTCGTCAAAGACTGGGACACGTCACTCGGTGCCAAGGCGATCCCTTCGCGGCCGCCGGCGATGCGCTGAGTTGTTCGTGCTATCGGTGGGGCAGGCGGCTAAATTAGCGGCCAGCCTAGCGGTCACTCGGTTGCGTGTCAACGCAGCGAGCTAGAATGCGTAACACGACCGTCCGTGCCATCCAGGAAAGCAAAAGGCCCGGCGACCATGTGGGCTGCCGGGCCTTTCATTTTCTGGCTCCGCGGCGAGGACTCGAACCTCGGACCCGGTGATTAACAGTCACCTGCTCTACCAACTGAGCTACCGCGGAATGTATCTGTCGCGCCGTGCTGGCTTTCAGGCCGCCGTCGCTTTCGGGCGGGATAACTACTGGCGCGCCCTGTCCATGTCAAGAAGGTTTCTTGATCGGTTGCGCGCAAGGGGGAGTAGGGGCATTTTAGCGCGCCCGATTTCCGGGTGAGTGGGAAGAGCCGAATGGGACTGCAGAGCCTTCGCGACAAGCTGCTTCAGGCCGGTCTGGTCACCGAGGACCAGGCCAAGAAGGCCGAGGCCGACCTCGAGGCGCGCAAGCGCGCATCCCGTGACCGCCAGCAGCAGGGCGGCGCGCCGCGTGGCGGCGGGGGTAGGCCCCAGGGGCGCGGGCCCGGCGGTCCGAACCGTGGCGGCGGCCGTCCCCAGCAGCCTCCCCGCGAGCTCACCGAGGAAGAGAAGCGCAAGCGTGAGGAGGAGGCGGCCTTCCGCGAGAAGGAGCGCCTGCTCGCCAAGGAACGCGAGGAGAACCGCAAGCGCGCCCTCGAGGATCGCAAGAAGCTCGAAGGCCTTCGCGAGCTCTGCGAGAAGCACGAGGTCACCGAGCGCGGCGACGAGGCCTTCTTCTTCTCCTCCCGCAAGAAGAAGGTGATGAAGATCTTCCTCACGCCCGAGCAGCTGAAGGCGCTCGAGGCGGGGCAGCTCGCGATCATGGACAAGCCGATGCCCGGCGAGCTGGCCACGGCGCTGGTCACCCGCGAGGCGGCAGAGGGCGCGGTCAAGATCGACTCGCGGGCCCTGCGCTTCTACAACCGCGGTGGCGGCGAGACCTACGGCTTCAAGGCCGACTCGCTCCAGGCAGGCCCGGACGCGGAGAACACCACCGAGTCCCACGAGGAGCCCGCCGTCGAGGGCGAGGCGCCCCAGGCTGCCGCCGCCCCCGAGGCCAGCACCGCCGACGCGGCCCAGCCTGAAGAGACCGAGGAGAAGGCGAGCTAAGAGCCGCCCACCCTCGAGCACGAGCAGGGCCCGGGCGACCGGGCCCTCGTCGTTTGAAGGCCCCCGCCCCGCAGCACCACTGGCGGAGACGAGCTCGTTGGCGTTAGAAGGCCCGCGAGCCGCCCGGACGATCCGCCCGCGCCCGTGCGTTCCACCGACAAATTGCCGCCTGCAGCCGCCCGCCAAGGGCGCGCGGGCCCACCGAGAACCAGAGAAGCCACCATGCCCAGCCTCCCGTCGAAGCAGCTCGAGACCTTCCCCAACCCCAAGCCGGCCCGCCGCTACGAGATCCTCTTCGACGCGCCGGAGTTCACCTGCCTCTGCCCGCTCACCGGCCAGCCGGACTTCGCGCACATCAAGGTTCGCTACATCCCGGACGAGAAGTGCATCGAGCTGAAGAGCTTCAAGCTCTACCTGTGGAGCTACCGCAACGAAGGCGCCTTCCACGAGGCGGTGACCAACCAGATCTGCGACGACCTGGTGGCCGCCACCGATCCGCACTTCCTCGAGGTCACCGGCGACTTCTTCGTCCGCGGCGGCGTCCGCACCGTGGTCACGGCGACGCACAAGAAGGGCTGAAAGCCCAAAGCCCCCACAGAGAAAAGGCGCGCAGGCCCAACGGCCGCGCGCCTTTTTCCGTCCAGACCAGCCGGAAGACTCACCCCGTCGTCGGCACCAGCCCCGCCGGTGCCTCGACCTCCGCCTCCAGCGGCGCCAGGGCCATGTTCTGCAGCCCGGTGAGCCTGCCGCCCTCGGCATCGACGAGCCAATAGCCCTCGTGCCCCAGCCACGTGGAGCTGCCGCCGCCCACCACCATCGGCCCGCCCGGCACCTGCCACGCATAGCGGATGTGGATGTGGCCGCAGTGGATCGCCGCCACCCCGCCCCGGGCGCAGACGTCGATCAGCGCCCGCGCATCCGCCAGCCCGTGATCCCGCCGGTCCACCGAGCCGTCCCAGCGCAACGGGGCGTGGTGCACCACCACGTGGATCGACCGCCCCCGCACCCGCCGGTCGGCGCAGATCTTCTCGAGCGAACGAAGCTGCGCCTCGCCCACCAGCCCCGAGGCGATCCCCGGCACCAGCGGCACCCGGGCCGAGCAGAGCCCCACCACCGCCACGTCCTCGCCGACGAGGCGCACGTGGGGCCACGCCCCCTCGCCCCGCAGCTCGGGCAAGTCGCTGCCGAGCAGGTGCCCGAACCAGCTGTCGAAGCGCTTCTTGTCACGGCTGCCGGGGGTGAAGATGTCGTGGTTGCCGGGCACCACCGTGAGCAGATCCGGCCGATCCGCCAGCGGGCCTAAGGCCTTGCGCGCCGCCTCGAACTCCGCGTCGACGGCCAGCGCGGTGAGATCGCCGGAGAGGATCACGTGATCCGCCCCCTGGCGCAGCCCCTCCTCCACCAGCCGGCCGATCGTCTCGGGCGCCTTCACGTACCGGCGCGCCCGCCTGGCGAGTTTCAGCTCGAGCTGCCCCGCCATCCGGCGCCAGCCCATCCGTCGCCAGGAGTCGGCGTCGTAGTCCATCTGCACATGGACATCGGAAATGTGGAGAATTCGCACGCCCTTACCCCTTCCTGCCCCTTCCAACGGCGACACTCTCGGCTGCAAACCTAGGGACGCAAACGCTGCGGGAACAGCGGCCCGGCGCCTGCTCGGCTGGCCGCTCCCCTGCCCGCCCCCACCCCACAACGCAGGCCGCCTGAAAGCCTTTCCCGGTGGGGCGCCCCGCCCTCCCGCGCTACCTTCGCCTCCATGAAGGTCCGTGGCCGCTTCGCGCCCTCGCCCACCGGCGATCTCCACCTCGGCAATGCCCGCACCGCCCTGCTCGCCTGGGTCTCCGCCCGCGCCCAGGGCGGCGCCTTCGTGATGCGGATGGAAGACCTGGACAAGCCGCGGGAGCGCCCCGGTGCCGCCGCGCGGATCCTCGCCTCCCTGCGCTGGCTGGGCCTCGATTGGGACGAGGGCCCGGACGTGGGTGGCCCCTTCGGCCCCTACACCCAGAGCGAGCGCTTCGCCCTCTACGAGGCGGCCACCGACCGCCTCCTCGAGGCGGGCAAGGCCTTCCACTGCTGGTGCTCGCGCGCCGAGGTGGCCGCCGCCTCCGCCCCCCACGCAGGCGAGGAGGGGCCCCGTTACCCCGGCCGCTGCCGCACGCCCGACGAGGAGCGTGCCGCCTCCCGGGCGCGGGAGGGCCGGATCCCCTCGGTGCGCTTCCTCGTCCCGGATCACCCGGTCCGCTTCGAGGACGGGATCCACGGCCTCCAATGCTTCGACGTGCACGCGCTCACCGGCGACTTCGTCATCCGCCGCGCCGACGGGGTGGCGGCCTACCAGCTCGCGGTGGTGGTGGACGACGCGGCGATGGAGATCACCGAGGTGGTCCGCGGCGACGACCTCCTCTCCTCCACGCCCCGGCAGATCCTCCTCTTCGAGGCGCTGGGGCTGCCCGTGCCGCGCTTCCTCCACCTGCCGCTCCTCCTCGGCCCCGACGGCGCGCGCCTCGCCAAACGCCACGGCGCCGCCTCGCTCACCGAGCTCATGGAGCGCGGGGAGGATCCGAAGGCGATCACGGGCCTGCTCGCCTGGCTCTCGGGGCTGGCCGAGAAGGACGAGCGCCTCACGCCGGGGGAGCTCGTCGCCCGCTGGGATCCGGCCCGGGTCGGCAGGGCGCCTGCCCGCCTGCCGGAAGAGGCCCTGCACCGACTCCCGTAGCCAGGGGATCGAAACATGCCCCCCGGATCGGCTAGAGTGTCCCCGTGATCTCGCGCCTTTCCAGAGCCGACGAGGGGGAGCTCCGGGCCCTGCTCGCCACCGACCCCGTCACCTACTGCTTCCCCTGCGCCATCCTCGACGAGCGCGGGATCGGATCGGGGCAGGTGCTCTTCCACGGCCTGCGCCAGGGCGGCGCCCTCAAGGCGGCGGTGGCGATCATCGGCAAGGCCCGCCTCGCGGTGCCGATCGGCGGCGAGAAGAAGGAGCAGCAGGAGCTGGGCAAAGCGCTGCGCGGCCAGATCCGCGGGGTGATCGGCAGGCGCGATCTCGCCGACTCGCTCTGGGAGGCCGGCGGCACCGAGGAGCCCTGGCTCGTCCACGCCCACCGCCTCTACCGGATCACCGCCGAGGACATGGGCCCCTGGACCGCGCCGGGCCTGCGCCTCGCCACCGCTTCGGATCTGCCGGAGGTGCTCCCCTACGCTGCGGCGATGCAGGAGGAGGAGACGGGGCGCGATCCCCTCGCCGAGGATCCGGCGGGCTACCGCGACCGCACCGCCGCCCGCATCGACGCAGGCCGCCTCTACGTGCTCGAGGAGGACGGCGAGGTGGTCTTCCAGGTGGCGATGGGCGCGGTGGGCTCCTTCGGCGCGCAGCTCGAGGGCGTCTACACCCCGCCGATCTTCCGGGGCCTGGGGTACGCGAGCCAGGGGCTCGGGCAGCTCTGCCGCACGCAGCTCTCGCGGCTGCCGCGCCTCACCCTCACCGTGAACGAGGCGAACCGCGAGGCGGTGGCGCTCTACCGCAAGCTGGGCTTCGTGCAGGGCGCGGCCTTCCGGATGATCCGCGCCGACTGAAAAGCGGCTAAGGTGCGCGGCGATGTTGCCGCTCCGCTCCCGCACCGATCCCCGTTGGCTCGAATTGGCGGTGGCCCGCTTCGACGAGGTCCTCGTCGATCACGCCCACTGCGAGAAGAAGGCAGCCGCCTCGGCGATGTGGCTGGTCTCGGCCTACCCGGACCACGACGTGCTGATCAAACGCTGCGCGCGCCTCGCCCACGAGGAGCTGCGCCACTTCCGACAGGTCTACGATCTCATCTCGGCGCGGGGGCTCGTGCTCGGCAAGGACGAGGGGGATCCGTACGCGAAGGAGCTCCTCTCCCACGTGCGCACGACGCTCGCGGAGCGGCGCACGGACCGGCTGCTGGTGAGCGCGCTGATCGAGGCGCGCTCGTGCGAGCGGCTGGAGCTGCTGGGCGAGGGGCTGCCGGACGAGGAGCTGCGCCACTTCTACCGGCGTCTCGCGCGGGCAGAGGCCGGCCACTACACGCTCTTCGTCGATCTGGCGGAGCTCTACGACGAGCCCGCCCGCGTGCAGGCCCGTCTCGCCGAGCTGGCGGAAGTGGAAGCGCAGCTAGTGGCCCGGCTGCCCATCCAGCCGCGCATTCACTGAGCGCCGGCTACTTCACCCGCCGGTACGTGGTGGTCATGAACTCGTGCCAGGCGCCGTCCTTCTGCATCAGGGCACGCAGGTACCAGCGATCGTCGCTCTCGATCTCGACCACGTCGCGGTAGGGCACCTGCTTCGTCGGGTCGTCCATCGCCGGCCCCTGCGTGTCGAGGTTGAGGCGATCACCCTCGCGCTGGCCGTCGTAGACCCACTGGAAGTCCATCATCGAGGCGACGAAGGTGCCCTCGTGGCGCTGCTTACCGATGTTGTAGCCCAGGGTGATGAGCGCCGTGCCGGGCTTGCCCTCGAAGTCCGGCATGTCGAACTCGCAGACGATCCAGAGGCCGCCCAGGCTCCGGACGCGGGCCTTGCCGCTCACGTTCTCGCCGCCCATCTCGCTCTGCCACTGCCACTCGCCCACCAGCCGCTGCAGCCAGCGGTGCTCGTTCGTCGGCTCGATCTTCTCCATCGTCGTTCCTCCGGTCGGGGTTCCAGGTGAGCATGACGGCATGGCCCGGGTGAACTCATCGGTGCATCGGCGGGAAGCTCGGCGGTTGTCATCGGCCCTGTCTTGGCGGAAACATCAGGGCGAACGGCAGCTCCCGACCGGGGCCTGCATGGCTACCCCCACCCCTTCTCGAAAGAGCGCAGATGAAGACTCCCTACGAGCTCGGGAACGGCAACCAGACCACCACGTGGGCGGAGTGCATCGCCTTCTACGAGCGGCTGGCGAGTGAGCACCCGGGGGTGCTCCGCTTCGAGACCGCCGGCGAGACGGACATCGGCGAGCCGCTGCACGTCGGCGTCATCTCCGCTGACGGCGTCTTCGATCGGCAGGCGATCCAGGCCGCCGGCCGCACGGTCTTCTTCCTCGACAACGGCATCCATCCCGGCGAGCCGGAAGGGATCGACGCGACGATGATGCTCGTCCGCGATCTCTGCGAGGATCCGCAGCGCCTCGACGCCCTGGGCAGCACGGTGCTGGTCTTCGTGCCGATCTACAACGTGGACGGCGCGCTCAAACGCAACGACACCAGCCGCGTGAACCAGGAGGGCCCGGAGGCCTTCGGCTTCCGGGGCAACGCGCGCCACCTCGACTTGAACCGCGACTTCGTGAAGTGCGACTCGCGCAACGCCCGCAGCTTCAACCAGCTCTTCAGCGCCTGGGATCCGGACGTCTTCGTGGACACCCACACCTCGAACGGCGCGGACTACCAGCACGTGATGACGCTCATCGCCACCCAGCCGGACAAGCTGGGCGGGCCACTCGGCGCCTTCCTCCGCGAGCGGATGCTGCCGCACCTCTACGAGGAGATGACGGCGCGCGGCTTTCCGATGTGCCCGTACATCAACACGCGCAAGGAGATCCCGGATGACGGCATCGAGGACTTCCTCGACACCCCGCGCTTCTCCACCGGCTACGCGGCGCTGCACCACGTGATCGGCTTCATGCCCGAGACGCACATGCTCAAGCCCTTCGGTGAGCGGCTCGCGAGCATGCGCCACCTCGTCGAGGCGGCGCTCGCGTTCACGGTCGCCCACGGCCAGGAGATCCGCGGCCTGAAGGCCGAGACCCGCGCCGCGGATCGCAAGCGCCGCACCTTCCCGGTGCAGTGGCGCCTGGACGAGACCCGGCACCGCACCTTCCGCTTGAAGGGCTTCGAGGCCCGCTGGGAGCCGAGCCGCCTCGGCACCTACCAGCGCCTCCGCTACGACCGCAGCGCCCCCTTCGAAAAGGCGATCGCCTGGTTCGACCGCTTCGTCCCCGCCGCGGAGATCGGGGCGCCCGCCGCCTACGTGATCCCGCAGGCGTGGCGCGAGGTGGTGGAGCGGCTCCGCCTCAACGGCGTGCACGTGAAGACGGTCGCCGAGGCGAAGACGCTCGAGGTCGAGGCGTACCGCGTCCTCCGCTACCACCCGCGCTCCCATCCCTTCGAGGGACGCCACCTCCACGACGAGCTCGAGCTCGCCACCGAGCGCCTCCGCTACGAAGCGCGCGCCGGCGACTTCCTCGTCCCCGTCGATCAGGACCGCGCCCGCTACGTGATCGAGACCCTCGAGCCGATCGCCCACGACAGCTTCTTCCGCTGGGGCTTCTTCGACGCCGTGCTCCACCGCAAGGAGCGCTTCAGCGACTACGTCTTCGAGGACGTGGCGGAGGAGCTCCTCGAGACGGAGCCCGGCCTGCGCGAGCGCTTCGAGGCCTGGAAGCGGGAGAACCCCGCGCTCCTCGACAGCAGCGAGCACGTCCTCGGCTTCCTCTACGAGAATTGCCGCCGCTACGCCGAGCCCGAGTGGATGCGGGTGCCGGTCTTCCGCCTGCCCCGCGCGTAGCTCACACGTGGTTGCGGAGCATCAGCTCCTTCGGATGCGGCTGCAGATACGTCTGCGCCGCCAGCCACGCGTCCTCGCTCTGCCGCAGGAAGTGCTGCAGCAGCGTGAGTGGCACCACCAGCGGCACCAGCCCGTGCTGGTAGTCGCGGATGAGCGCGAGCGCCTCCTCCTTGTCCCCGGCGGAGATGAGCTTCTTGAAATGCCCGAGGATGTGCTCGAGCACGTTGGTGTTGCGGCGCTTGGTGGCAGGCGCCGCCAGCGCCTTCATGAAGCCCGCGGCGTAGGCCTCCTTGAGCTCGGAGACCTTCACCTCCTTCGCCCGCGCCACCAGCTTGCCGAGCTCCTTGTAGCCAACCGGTGAGTGGGCGAGGAGCTGGTATTTGTGCGCGGCGTGGAAGGCGACGAGCCGCCCCACGCTGAAGCGCTCGTCGAGCAGCGTGCGCAGGCGCCGGTAGGCGAAGACCCTCTCGACGAAGTTCTCGCGCAGCCTGGCGTCGTTGAGCCGCCCCTCCTCCTCCGCGGGGATGAGCGGATGGGCCTCGAGATAGGCGCTGGCGAAGAGGCCGACGCCGTCGCGCCCGGGTGAGCCCAGGTCCTTCTGTCCGTGGAGCGCGCCCTCCGGATAGACCTTCACCCGGAGCATGCCGCAGGTCGGCGAGTCCTTCTTGAAGACCACGCCGTGCACGTCGCCCAGGCCCTTCACCCGCTTGCGCGTGTGGCGGCGCATCCGCTCGCTCCAATCCTCGAGGCTCCTGGTGCCGACGAGGCGAAAGGCTCCGTCGACCCGCACCAGCCGCACCGGCTCCCGGGGGATCCCCATGCCGATCTCGACCTCCGGGCAGAAGGGCACCCACTCGACGTAGCGGCCGAAGCCATCCGTCAGGAAGTGGTCGTGTTTGTGCCCGCCGTCGAAGCGGACTTCCTTGCCGAGGAGGCAGGCGCTGATTGCAATGCGGATCGGCTCGCTCACAGCCTTCAAGATGCGTCCTTCTTCTCCCGGTTTCCGCCACCTGCGCGTGCTCCCCCCGCCGCCGCCCCCGCGGCCGTGGTGGCACTTCCCTGCCATCGTGGGCGGGGTGCTGCTTTCGCTGGGGCTGCTGGTCCTCTGGATCGCTGCCTGGGGCCTGCCCGCGATGCGGGTGGCCGGGCAGGCGCAGCTCGAGCGCGAGGCGATCTCCACCCTGCGGCGGATCCAATGGGCGGAAGGCCGCTACCGGGAGGAGACGGGCGCGTGGGGCACGATCCGCCAGCTGGCGGGAGCCGATCCGGTGGACGGGGCGACGCTCGGCGGCTCGCTCCTTCCCACGGTGGGCGTGGAGCTGCACGGCCAGGTGCTCTTCCACGAGGGCTATTGCTTCCGCATCGACGTGCAGGAGGACGGCTACGGCGCCTGGGCCTGGCCGCACGCACCGGGCGCCACGCTGGTGGCCTGCATCGGGCCCACCGGGGATCCGGTGCTCACGCCGCTGGAAGCCCACGGCTGCGAGGGCGGGCCGCCGCCGTCCGCTTGCGGAAAGGGCGCGCCCCACCCGCCTTGACTCGCGGGTCGGTCCCCGGCTTGCTCGGCGGAACCCCTGCCCGAGAGGTGAACTCCCCATGGCCGAGATCCTCCAGCGCACACGCGAAGGCGCGGTGCAGATCCTCACCTTCAACCGGCCCGAGACCCGCAATGCCCTCACGCCGGAGCTCGCGGACGCGCTCACCATCGCCCTCGACGACGCGAAGCACGATCCCGCCATCCGCGCGGTGGTGCTCACCGGCGCCGGCGGCTCCTTCTGCTCGGGGATCGATCTCGCCAACCTGATGGGCATGCTCGCCGAGGATCCCTCCCCGGCGAACCGCCGCGCGCTCTCGCGGCGGGTCTTGGGCGGCCAGCTCCACGGCGCGATCCGGGCCCTCTGGGATCTGCACAAGCCCACCGTCGCCGCGGTGCAGGGGAGCGCCGCTGGCTTCGGCCTCGATCTCGCCTGCGCCTGCGACCTGCGCGTGATCGCGAGCGACGCCAAGCTCTCCTACACCTTCGTGAAGCGGGGCCTGGTGCCGGATGGCGGCACGGGCCACTACCTGCCGCGGCTCATCGGCCTCGGGCGCGCGCTGGAGCTGGTGCTGCTGGCAGAGCCCTTCGACGGCGTGCAGGCGGAGCGACTCGGCCTCGCCAACCGCGCGGTGGAGAGCGAGCGGGTACTCGCAACGGCGCTCGAGCTCGCCACCCGCCTCGCTGCCAACGCGCCGCTGGCGATGGCAGCGGCGAAGAGCCGCCTCAAGGCGAACGACTCCTTCGGCCACGAACTCTCGGCTGCGGTGGAGCACGCGGCGATGGGGATCGGCAGCGACGACGCGATCGAGGGCGTCACCGCCTTCGTGGAGAAGCGGCCGCCCTCCTTCTCCGGCCGCTGAGCCGATGGTCTCGCTGCGGGAAGAGCTGGTGTCGATCTACCGGGACGCGGTGCGCTCGCTCGCCGGCAACCGCCTGGTGTGCGAGGCGCTCGCGGGCACGGCGCGCCCCGGGCGCCTGTCGGTGCTCGCCCTCGGCAAGGCCGCCGGCTCGATGCTCCGCGGCGCGCAAGAGGCGTGGGGTCCGCTGCAGGGCCTCGCGGTCGCCCACGCGGGCAGCGAGATCCCGCAGGGGATCGAGTTCGTGGCCGGGGAGCATCCGGTGCCGGGGCGCGGGTCGCTCCAAGCAGGCGCACGCGTCCTCGATTTCGTCCGCGCCCTCGGGCCCGAGGACGAGCTGCTCGTGCTCCTCTCCGGCGGCGGCTCGGCGCTGGCGGAGCTGCCGGCAGAAGGGCTCACCCTCGCCGATCTGCAGGCGACGACGAAGCGGCTCCTCGGGGGCGGCGTCTCGATCGATCGCATCAACGCCGTGCGCAAACACCTCTCCCAGCTCAAGGGCGGCAGGCTCGGCGCTGCCTGCGGCGCCGGGCGGATCCGCGTTTTCACCCTCTCCGACGTGGCGGGGGACGATCCGCGGGTGATCGCCAGCGGGCCCTTCGCGCCCGACGACTCGACCTGCGCCGACGCGCTGGCGGTGATCGAGGGGCTCGCCGTGCCACCCGCGGTGCGGGCCCACCTCGAACGCGGCGCGGAGACGCCGAAAAAGCCGGACCCGCGGATCGAGCAGCGGATCCTCGCAGGCCCCCTCGATCTGCCCCGGGCCGCTGCGAAGATCGCCCGGGAGCGGGGCTTCGCCGCCACCGCCCTCGACCACTTCGTCGGCGGCGACGTGGAGGTGGTGGCATCCCGCTGGGCCGCCTTCTTCGCCGAAAGCCACCCGCCGGGCACGCTGCTCGCGGTGGCGGCGGAGCCCACGGTGATCCTCCCGCGGGAGGCTGGCACCGGCGGCCGCTCCCAGCACCTCGCCCTGCGGGTGGCGCTCTCGCTCGCTGGCAGGCGGGACGCCGCCTTCCTCGCCGCAGGGAGCGACGGCCGCGACGGCAACAGCGACAACGCCGGCGCCGCGGTGGACGGCTGCACGGTGGCGGACGGCGAGGTGGAGATCGGCGAGGCCCTCGCCCACGCAGCGAGCGCCGCTGCCTGCGCCCGCGTCGGCGCCTGCATCCCGGCCTGGGAGACCGGCACGAACCTCGCGGATCTGCACCTGCTGGCGATCGGCCACGCGCAGCGCCGATAGACGACGCCTCGAGCGGCACCGATTGCAGGACGAGCCTCGACTGGTTTATCTCGCGCCCATGAGCAACCACCGGCCCAGGAGCGTCTTCTTCGGCACCCCGGATTTCGCGGTGCCCATCGTCGAGGCCACCGCCGCCGTCACCGACCTGGTGGCGGTGGTGACCCAGCCCGACAAGCCGAAGGGCCGCGGCCGCGAGCTCAGCCCGCCGCCGGTGAAGGTCTGGGCGGAGGCTCACGGCCTGCCGGTCTTCCAGCCCACGAAGCTCCGGGACGGCGTGCTGGCGGAAGCCTTGCGGGCCTTCGCGCCGGACGTGGCGGTGGTGGCAGCCTACGGCCGCATCCTCCCGAAGGATCTGCTCGACCTGCCGCGGCGCGGCTGCGTCAACGTGCACGGCTCGATCCTGCCGAAGTGGCGGGGCGCTGCGCCGATCCAGTGGGCGATCGCCGACGGCGACGCGGAGACCGGCGTCACCCTGATGCGCATGGACGAGGGGCTCGACACCGGCGACATGATCAGCGTGATGACGATCCCGATCGAGCCGGAGGACACCGCGGGCTCGATGCACGAGAAGCTGGCGCAGCTGGGTGGCGCGATCCTCCGGCGCGATCTCGTCCCCTACGTCGACGGCGCGCTCACGCCCGTGCCGCAGGACGAGAGCCGGGCCACCCACGCGCCGATCCTCGAGAAGGAGCACGGGCGGATCGACTTTCACCTCCCTGCCCACCGGATCGAGACCCGCATCCGCGGGTTCACCCCGTGGCCCGGCGCCTTCACCTTCCTTGGGCCCGAGGGCAAGGAGCTGCTCAAGGTGATTCGCGCCGCGCCGGCGGAGCGGCCTGCGAGCTCGAGCGCCGCAAAGCCGGGCGAGGTGATCGCCCTGCGGCCGCTCCTCGTCGCTGCCGGTGAGGGCACGGCGCTGGAGCTGCAGGAGATCCAGCCCGAGAACAAGCGGCGCATGGCGGCGCAGGACTACGTGGCGGGGCGGCGCCTCAGCCCCGGCCAGATCCTCGATCCCGACAGGCACGCTTGATGGATGCGATCGTCCGCGCCGCAGCAGGGATGGAGGGTGAGGCCACCGTCCCCGGAGACAAGTCGATCTCCCACCGGGCTTTGATCTTCGCGGCGCTCGCCCAAGGCCGCTGCAGGATCGAGGGGCTCTCCACCGGCGCCGACGTGCGCTCCACCGCGTCCTGCCTGCGCCAGCTCGGCGTGCGCATCGATGCGGACGGCACGGTGCACGGCGTCGGCCTCCACGGCCTGCGCGCACCGGAAGCGCCGCTCGACTGCGGCAACAGCGGCACCACGATGCGGCTCCTCGCCGGCGTGCTCGCCGGCAGCGGCGTCGGCGGCACGCTCGACGGCGACGAGAGCCTGCGCCGCCGCCCGATGGCCCGGGTGATCGATCCGCTCCGCGCCATGGGCGCGGCCTGCGAGACCACCGACGGCAGGGCGCCGCTCCACTTCGCGCCGGGCCGCCCGCTGCACGGCGTGGATCACGTGCTCCCCATCGCCAGCGCCCAGGTGAAGAGCGCGCTCCTCCTCGCGGGGCTCTGGGCGAAAGGCACCACCTCCGTTCGTGAACCCTCGCTCTCCCGCGATCACACCGAGCGCATGCTCGCGGCGTTCGGGGCGTCGATCACAAAGACCACCATCCACCGCACCGACAGCCTCCGCGCCCCCGCCACCCTGCACGTCCCCGGTGATCCCTCCTCCGCTGCCTTCCTCCTCGGCGCGGCGCTGCTCGTGCCCGGCGGCTCGGTCACCGTGCGCCACGTCGACGGCAACCCCACCCGCACCGGCCTCCTCGACGTGCTCGATCGCATGGGCGCGCGGATCACCCGCACGCCGAGAGGTGAAGCCGCAGGTGATCCGGTGATCGACTGCACCGCCCGCCATGGCGGCACCCTGCACGCCACCGTGGTCGAGCCCCACGAGATCCCCGCCCTCGTCGACGAGGTGCCGCTCCTCGCCGCCCTCGCCACCCAGGCCCACGGCACCACCGAGATCCGCGGCGCCGGCGAGCTCCGGGTGAAGGAGTCCGATCGCCTCGCCGCCATCGCCGCGGGCCTCACGGCTCTGGGCGCCGACATCGAGGAGCAGGAGGACGGCCTGCGCATCCACGGCCCCACCCCCCTGCGCGGCGCCACCGTCGACTCCCACGGCGATCACCGCATCGCCATGAGCCTCGCCGTGGCAGGCCTCATCGCCTCAGGCGAGACGACGATCCGCGGCGCCGAATGGGTCGACATCTCCTTCCCCGGCTTCTTTTCCCTCCTCGGCGGCCTTTGTCGCGGTGCGGTGCGACTTCGGGGGTGACGGCCCGCCCCGCGTGCTAACGTGCCGCCCCGCATGTCGGCAGGTCGAACCACGTACGCCGTGATCGGCGACCCGGTGGAGCACTCGCTCTCCCCCCGCATCTTCGCCCTGCTCTTCGCCGAGCTCGGCATCGACGCGCACTACACCGCCTTGCGCGTCACCCCGCAGGAGCTGCCCGAGGCAGTGGCGCGGGTCCGCCGCGGCGCCCTCGCCGGCGTCTCGGTGACCCTGCCGCACAAGGAGGCGATCCTGCCGCTGCTCGACGACGTCCACCCGCTCGCCGGCCGCATCGGCGCGGTCAACTGCGTGGTGCGCTCGGGCAACGGCACGGTGCAGGGCTACAACACCGATCTCACCGGCTTCCGCCAGGCCCTCGAGGAGGGCGGGGAGCGGCTCGCCGCTGCGCGGGTGGTGCTCCTCGGCGCCGGCGGCGCGGCCAGGGCCGCTGCCTTCGCCAGCGTCTCCGCCGGTGCGAAGAGCCTGGTGATCGCCAACCGCAGCGCCGAGCGCGCGATGCGCCTCGGCCTCGAGCTGGTGGAGACCGGCCTCGCCTGGCCGGAAGGGGAGCTGCGCCGCAGCTGGGAGGCGGGGGAGCGCCCGCCGGAGCGTCCCGGCGCCATCCGCCTCGGCGAGGTGCCGGGGCTCGCCGGCCCCTCGGGCAAATGCTTCGTGAGCGTGCTGCCGCTGGAGGCCAAGAGCCTCGCCAACGCCATCACCCACGCCGAGATCCTGGTGAACGCCACTTCGCTGGGGCTGCGGGATCGCGACGCCGATCCGCTGCCCGCCGGCTGCCCGCTCCACGCCGGCCTCACCGTCCTCGACATGGTCTACCGGCCCCTGCAGACCGCGCTCCTCCGCCGGGCCACCGTCGCCGGCGCCGCGAGCATCGACGGCCTCTGGATGCTGGTGCACCAGGCGATCGAGCAGCTCCGCCTCTGGACCGGCCAGGCCACGCCGCCGCTCCTCGCCACCCGCCTCCACCAGCAGCTCGTCCGGGAGATCACGTGAAGCGCCTACGCTTTCTCACTGCAGGTGAGAGCCACGGGCCGGCGCTCGTGGGCATCCTCGAAGGCATGCCCGCGGGCCTGCCGCTGGACTCGGAGGAGATCGATCGCGATCTCCGCCGCCGCCAGATGGGCTACGGCCGCGGCGGCAGGATGAAGATCGAGCAGGACGCGGCAAAGATCCTCGCCGGCGTCCGCTTCGGCACCACCTTGGGCTCGCCGGTGGCGCTGCAGATCGAGAACCGCGACTACGCCAACTGGACCGAGCGCATGTCGGCAGGGCCCGGCGGCCCCGATCCCGCCGCGGTGACCACGCCGCGGCCGGGCCACGCGGATCTCGCCGGCGCCCTGAAATACGGGCAGACCGGCGACCTGCGCGACGTGCTCGAGCGCGCCTCCGCCCGCGAGACGGCGATGCGCGTGGCCCTGGGCGCGGTGGCCCGGGCGATGCTGCGCAACCTCGGGATCTCGATCGGTTCCTACACCCGCAACATCGGCGGCATCGAGGCGGTGGGCGGCGCCGACGCGAGGCCCGAGCTCCACCGCCACGACGCCGAGGGGCTCGCCCTCTTCGCCGACTGCTCCGAGGTCCGCGCCCTCGACGAGAACTCGACGAAGCAGCTGATCGAGCGGATCGACGACGCCCGCCGCCGCCGCGACACCCTGGGCGGCGCCATCGAGGTGGTGGCCACCGGCGTGCCGCCGGGCCTCGGCTCCCACGTGCAGTGGGATCGCAAACTCGACGGGCGCCTCGCCCAGGCGCTCCTCTCCATCCCCGCGATCAAGGCGGTGGAGGTGGGCGACGGCTGGTCCGCCGGCGCGCTCCACGGCACCCAGGTCCACGATCCGATCCACCTCGTGGACGAGCGGCTGCGCCGGGGCTCGAACCATGCCGGCGGCACCGAGGGCGGGATCACCAACGGCGAGCCGCTGATCATCCGCGCGGTGATGAAGCCGATCGCCACCGTCTCCAACGCGCTCCCCTCGGTCGATCTGCGCACGCTCCACGAGCGCCGGGCCCACATCGAACGCAGCGACACCTGCGCCGTCCCCGCGGCGGGCATCGTAGCGGAGGCGATGGTGGCGCTGGCGCTGGCGGACGCGCTGCTCGAGACGCTGGGCGGCGACACGATGCACGGCCTGCGGGCCCCCTTCGCCCGCCTGCGCCTCTCCACCCGCGCCCGCCTCGGCCACGTCTTCCTCCTCGGGCCGATGGGCGCGGGCAAGACCTCCGCGGGCCTCATCCTCTCCCACCGCCTCGGCCGCCCCTTCGTCGACCTCGACGCGCGGATCGAGGCCCGGGCCGGCGCCTCGATTGCGGCGATCTTCCGCAGCGCCGGTGAGTCGGAGTTCCGCAGGCTGGAGCAGATCGCGCTGGAGGAGGCCTGTGAGCAGGGCCCCGCCGTCGTCGCCCTCGGCGGCGGCGCGGTCCTCGGCGAGTTCGCCTGGCGCAGGATGCGCGAGGCCGGCGTGACGGTGCGGCTCCACGCGCCGCCGTGGGAGCTGGCCCGGCGCCTCGCCGCCAACGAGCAGGCGGTGGAGGCACGGCCGCTCCTCGCAGGCGCAGGTGATACCGCAGGCAAGCTCGCGGAGATCCTCCGGGAGCGGGAGCATTGGTACGCCCGCGCGGACCTCCACCTCGAGACCACCGCCCTCACCGCGGAGGAGGTGGCTGGCGCCATCGTCGGCCTGCTCCGCACCATCGAAGGACCGCTGGCGCCGCTCGCCGGCGGCTCGGGCCGCGGCAGCCCCACGGCGCCAGACGAGCCATGATCACCGTTCCGGTGGAGACGCCCTCCGGCGCCTACGAGGTCCTCGTCGGCGCGGGGCTCCTCGACACGCTCGCCGCGCGGCTGCACGGAAGGATCGCGGTGATCACCGACGAGACGGTGCTCGCGCTCCACGGCGCGGCCCTCCCGGCGGACGCGCTGGTGCTCTCCGTGCCGCCCGGCGAAGCGAGCAAATCACTCGCCCAGGCGGAGCGCCTCTGGACCGCGCTCCTCGCGGCCGGGATCGGCAGGAGCGACACGATCGTCGCCTTCGGCGGCGGCGTGGTCGGCGACCTCGCCGGTTTCGTGGCGGCGACGCTCCACCGGGGCACGCCCTTCGTGCAGGTGCCCACCACGCTCCTCGCCCAGGTCGATTCCTCGGTGGGCGGCAAGGTCGCGATCGATCACCCGCTGGGCAAGAACCTCATCGGCGCCTTCCACCAGCCGCGCCTCGTCCTCGCCGATCTGCGCACGCTGGAAACCCTGCCGATCCGCGAGCGCTGGAGCGGCCTCGCCGAGATCGTGAAGGCGGCGCTGCTCGGCGACCTCGAGCTCCTCGCCCTCCTCGAGCGCGATCTCGAGGCGATCGCCGAGAGGCCCGGCGCCGAGGCGGTGGCCCGCTCGATCGCGATCAAGGCGCGGATCGTCGCCGCCGACGAAAAGGAGAGCGGCCTGCGCCGGGTCCTCAACCTCGGCCACACCGTGGGCCACGCCCTCGAGGTGGCGGCGGGCTACGGCGCCCTCACCCACGGCGAGGCGGTGGTCTACGGGATGCGGGCGGCTCTGCGCATATCGGAGCGCTACGCCGGGCTCAGCCGCGCGGACGCGGAGCGGGCCCTGGCGCTCCTGCGCCGCTTTCCCTCAGGCCCGCTTCCCGTGCGCGACACCGACGCGCTCCTCGCCGCAGCAGGCCGGGACAAGAAGCGCGAGGGCGCCCACGTACACTACGTGGTGCTGCCCGCCCTCGGGCAGGCGGCGACGCTGCGCGCCGACGAGGGCATGCTGCGCGAGGCGATCGACGCGGCGCTGGAGGAAGCGTGAAGGTCCTCGTGCTCCACGGCCCCAACCTGAACCTGCTCGGCGAGCGGCAGCCGGAGATCTACGGGACGATGACCCTGGCCGATCTCGACGGGCTGGTCCTTGAGAAGGCCGCGTCGCTCGGCTTCGAGGTCCGCACCTTCCAGTCGAACCACGAGGGCGCGCTCATCGACCGCATCCACGAGGAGCGCCGCTGGATGGACGCGCTGGTGATCAACGCCGGCGCCTACACCCACACCTCCTACGCAATCCGGGACGCCATCGCCGCGGTGGCGGTGCGGGCGATCGAGGTCCACCTGAGCGACATCCACGCCAGGGAGCCGTGGCGGCGGGAGAGCCGGATCGCCGAGGTCTGCGAGGCGCAGATCGTGGGCAAGGGCGCCGGCTCCTATCTCGAAGCCCTCGATCTGCTGGCCGGTTGAAAAGCGTGGGTGGGGGGTGCCCCAGCCAACTCCCTGTGGCGATTCTTCCCCCGTTCGCGTAGGCAGGTGCCCATGGAGCTCGGTTCCGGTACCCCCCTTCTGTGGGGTGTTTTCCTCGCCATCGTCGTCCTCCTCCTCGCCCTCGATCTCGGGGTCTTCCACCGGAAGGCCCACGAGGTCTCGAGCCGGGAAGCGGGGACGTGGACGGTGGTGTGGGTCGCCCTCGCGCTGCTCTTCAACGCCTACATCTGGTGGGCGATGGGCGCGCAGAAGGGCTTGGAGTTCCTCACCGGCTACCTGATCGAGAAGAGCCTGTCGGTCGACAACCTCTTCGTGATGGTGCTCGTCTTCACCAGCTTCGGGATCCCGAAGATCTACCAGCACCGCGTGCTCTTCTGGGGCATCTTCGGCGCGCTGGTGATGCGCGGCGTGCTCATCCTGATCGGCTCGCAGCTGATCGACCGCTTCCACTTCATCATCTACGTTTTCGGCGCGTTCCTGGTCTACACCGGCGGCAGGATGCTCTTCGCCGGCGAGGAGGATCCGGATCCGCAGAAGAACACGGCGCTGCGCCTCTTCCGCCGCTTCGTCCCCACCACCGACCGCTACCACGGGCAGAAGTTCTTCATCGTGGAGAACGGCAAGCGGCTGGCCACGCCCCTGCTCGCCGCCCTGGTGGTGATCGAGGCGATGGACCTCGTCTTCGCGGTGGACTCGATCCCGGCGATCTTCGCGGTGACCCTCGATCCCTTCATCGTCTTCACCTCGAACATCTTCGCGATCCTCGGCCTGCGCGCCCTCTACTTCCTCCTCGCCAACGTGGTGGAGAAGTTCGTCCACCTCAAGGTCGGCCTGGCGGTGATCCTCGCCTACGTCGGCGTGAAGATGCTCCTCAGCGGCTGGTACAAGATCCCGGTCTACGTCTCCCTCGGGATCATCCTCGGGGTGCTGCTCACCTCGATCCTCACCAGCATCTTCGCCAGCAGGCGGGAGGCCCTCCTCGAGAAGGCCTCGGAGCGGGAACACCAGCAGTAGCAGCCCTTTTGCTCCCACCCCGTCGGCTATGTCATCCTCCCGACATTCCAGCGAAGCGGGAGCGGGGCACCGGTGGATCGTCTCTTCGGCATCGAGATCCGGGCGCGGAGCGGTCGCAAGACCGCCCTGGCTGCGCTTGGCGCCGGTGCGCTCCTCACCCTGGGGCTCTTCGGCCTCTGGGACGCCCTGGAGCTGTGGCTCACGCCCACGGCGCAGGATCCGCACCGCGGCTTCCATCTCCTCCGCGGCATCGTCTTCACCCTCCTCGTCTCGGGCTGGGCCACCTGGATCGTGGTCCGGAACCACGCAGCAGCCGAGCGCCTCCTCGAGGATCGGGTCCGGATCCGCACCGAGGAATTGGCGCTGCTCGAGCGCCGCACCAGGGCCCTGGTCGACCACCTCCCCGGGATCATCTGGGAGCTCGACCGCACCGCCAATTGCTACCGGACCCACGGCAAGCCGGCGGAGCAGCTCCTCCGCTGGCCGGTGGCGAACCTCGTCGACGCCGATTTCTTCGCGGCCTGCGTGGTCACCGAGGACAGGCAGCGGGTCGCCGACTTCATGACCCGCCTCTCGACGGAAGGCGGGTTCGGCGCGATCGAGTTCCGCTTCCGCACCGAGGAGGGCCCGATCATCTGGCTCCACGGCGTGGTGAGCAGCAGGCTCGAGGACGGCGAATACGTCGTGCGCGGGATCACCACCAACGTCACCGAGCGCAAGCAGACCGAGCTCGCGCTGCAGCGCTCCGAGGCGAGCTTCCGGGCGCTGATCGAGCAGGCCCCCGAGGCGATGGTGATCTACGTCGGCGGCAGGGTGCTCTACGCCAACCCCGCCGCCGCCGCGTTCCTGGGCTACGACACCACCGCCGAGCTGCAGGCCCGGGAGCCCGGCGACTTCCTCCCGCCGGACGAGCTGGCGCTCGCCTACGAGCGGCTCGCCGCGAAGAAGATGGGCGAGAAGCTCGCGCCGCGGGATTTCGCCTGGAAGCGCAAGGACGGGTCGATCCGCTACGGCGAGCCGACGGTGATCGACATCCTCTTCGACGGCACGCCGGCGCTGCTCCTGATGGTCCGCGACTCGACCGAGCGCCGCAGGTTGCAGAGCCAGCTGGTGCAGGCGGACCGCATGGTCTCGGTGGGGACGCTCGCTGCCGGCGTGGCCCACGAGATCAACAACCCGCTCGCCTACGTGATCTCCAACCTCCAATACGCGGTGCACGAGCTCGGCGCCTGGGACGACGACAAGCACGCCGAAATCCGGGTGGCGCTCCAGGAGGCGGTGAGCGGCAGCGATCGGGTGCGGCAGATCGTCCAGGACCTCAAGACCTTCTCGCGCAGCGACGAAGGCGAGTGCCAGGGCCCCCTCGACGTGCGCGAGGTCCTCGCCGCCTCGCTCTCCATCGCCCGCCAAGAGCTCAAGCACCGCGCGCTCCTCGAGCAGGAGCTCGGGCCGACGCCGCCGGTCGTCGCCAACGACGGCCGCCTCGGCCAGGTCTTCTTGAACCTCCTCGTCAACGCGGCGCAGGCGATCCCCGAGGGCAATGCCGGTGAGCAGCGGATCCGGGTGGTGACCCGCACCGCGCCGTCGGGTCGCGCGGTGATCGAGGTGCACGACACCGGCGCCGGGATCCCCGAGGCGATCCGCGAGCGGATCTTCGATCCCTTCTTCACCACCAAGCCCGCTGGGCTGGGAACGGGCCTGGGCCTCTCCATCTGCCGCAACCTCGTGGCGCAGATGGGCGGGAGGCTCTCCTTCACCAGCGAGGTCGGGCGCGGCACCACCTTCGTGGTCGAGCTGCCGCCGGCAGCTGCGGAGGCGCCCGAGGCTGGCCCGCCAGCGCCCGCCCCTGCTGCGGCACGGGCACCGGGCGGCGGCAGCCGGATCCTCGTGATCGACGACGAGCCGCTGATCTGCAACGCCGTGCAGCGCAGCCTGGGATCCCGCCACGAGGTCCACGTGGCCCGCGACGGCCGCGAGGCTCTCGAGCGCCTCCGGGCCGGCGAGCCCTTCGATCTGCTCCTCTGCGACCTGATGATGCCGGAGGTCACCGGGATGGAGATCCACGAGGAGCTCGCCCGCTCCCATCCGGCGCTCCTCGCCCGCACCGCCTTCCTCACCGGCGGCGCCTTCACCGAGCGGGCCCGGGCCTTCCTCGACGAGACCACCGTGCCGGTGCTCCACAAGCCCTTCAGCGCCAGCGCACTGCGGGAGTTCGTGGAGGAGCGCCTCACGGCAAACCGCGCGGCGTAGGGGCTACGCGGTGCGCAGGCCGACGGCGAGGTGGTCGACGAGGCAGCGCAACCGCTGCGGCAGATCGCGGCCGCCGGGAAAGACCGCGTAGAGATCGGCAGGCTCCACGAACGAGGCGAGCGCCGGCTCCAGCCTGCCGGCGGCGAGGTCCGCCGCTACGTCCCACCAGGATTTGCGCACCACGCCCAGGCCCGCGAGCGCCCACGTCCGCACCAGCTCGCCGTCGTTGGAGCTGCGCCTGCCGCTCACCCGGACCGCCTCCGTGCCGAAGGTCCAGGTGGCCTCGTTGCGTCCGTCGGTATTCCAGAGCAGGCATTCGTGCGCCGCGAGATCGGCGGGCGTGAGCGGCTTCGGATGCCGCGCCCAGTAGGCCGGCGCCGCGCAGATCACCCGGTGGCCCCGCGCCAGCTTCCGAGCCACGAGCCGGCTCTCTGGCAGCCTGCCCACGCGGATGGCCAGGTCGAAACCGCCGCCGACCGCGGCGGCGAGCCCAGCGGCAGCGTGCGCCATCTTTCGGTGGATCTGCTCGATCGCGAAGGCAGCAGGGAGAAGCTCGCGGGCCTCACCCAGGTGACCCACGTCTTCTACGCGGCCTTCCAGGATCGCCCGACCTGGGCGGAGCTGGTCGCGCCCAACCTCGCCATGCTGGTCAACGTGCTCGACGCCATCGAGCCCGTCGCCAGCGGCCTGCGCCACGTGAGCCTGATGCAGGGCTACAAGGTCTACGGCGCCCACCTCGGCCCCTTCAAGACGCCGGCGCGGGAGGACGATCCGCCCCACATGCCGCCGGAGTTCAACGTCGATCAGCAGGACTTCCTCGAGCGGCGGCAGCAGGGCAGGCGCTGGAGTTGGTCGGCGATCCGGCCCTCGGTGGTCTGCGGCTTCGCCCTCGGCAACCCGATGAACCTCACCCTGGTGCTCGCGATCTACGCGGCGATCTCGAAGGAGCTCGGCCTGCCGCTGCGCTTCCCCGGCAAGCCGGGCGCGTACGACAAACTCCTCGAGATGACCGACGCGGGCCTGCTCGCGCAGGCGACGGTCTGGGCCGCCACCGATCCGCGCTGCGCCAACCAGGCCTTCAACATCACCAATGGCGACCTCTTCCGGTGGAACGAGATGTGGCCGAAGATCGCCCGCTTCTTCGAGCTGGAGACGGCGCCCCCGCTGCAGATGTCGCTGGAGAGCGTGATGGCCGACAAGGAGCCGCTCTGGCGTTCGATGGTCGAGCGCCACGGGCTGCGTCCCCTCGACTGGAGCGAGGTCTCGTCGTGGCGCTTCGGCGACGCGGTCTTCTCCTGGGACTACGACCTGATCGCCGACGGCTCGAAGGCGCGGCGGTTCGGCTTCCACGAGTACGTGGAGACGGAAGGGATGTTCCTGCGGCTCTTCGCCGATCTGCGGGCGCGGAAGATCATTCCCTGACTTGCGGCGCGGCCCGCTCCCTGCTACCCGCCTGCCGATGTCCGACGCCCGCGCCATCGCCTATGCCGTCCTCCGCCGTGTGGAGGAGCAGGACGCCTTCGCCAACCTCGCCCTCGACGCCGAGCTCTCCTCCGCCGGTGTGCTCGATCCGCGCGACGCGGCGCTGGCCACCGAGCTCGCCTACGGCGTGCTGCGCAGGCGCGTGGCCCTCGACCGGGCCCTCTCGCCGCTGGTGAAGGGCGGCCTCGCCGGCCTCGAGGATCGGGTGCGGGATCTGCTCCGGCTCGGCGCCTACCAGCTCCTCTACACGCGGATCCCGCCCCACGCTGCCGTGGGCGAGACGGTGAACACCGCCCGCCGCGTCGGGCTCGCCAGGGCGGCGGGGCTGATCAACGCGGTGCTCCGCCGCCTCGGGCGCGAGGGCGCGCCGGCCCTCCCCGATCCGGCGAGTGATCCCCTCGGCGCCCTCGAGGTGCAGGGCTCGCTGCCGCGCTGGCTGGCGGAGCGGCTCCTCTCCCGCCTCGGGATCGAGGAGGCCCTGGCCTTCGCCGCGGCGATCGACCAGCCGGCGCCGCCGACGCTGCGGGTGAACCGCAAGCGCACCACCCGCGAAACCCTCGAGGCCCGCCTCGCCACCGAGGCCGCCGGCGCGCGGATCAGCCGGACGCCGCTGGCGGAGGACGGCCTGCTGGTCGAGGGCGGCGGCTCGCTGGCCCGGCTTCCCGCCTTTGCCGAGGGGCTCTTCTCCCAGCAGGACGAGGCGGCGCAGCTGGTCGGCGAGCTCTGCGGCCCTGCCGCAGGGGCCCGGGTCCTCGACGCCTGCGCGGCGCCCGGTGGCAAGAGCTGCCACCTGGCCGAGCGCGGCGCCGGCGAGGTGATCTCGGTCGACGTGCACGAGCGCAAGGCCCGGCGGATCGGCGACGAGGCGCGGCGGCTGGGCCTGGACGGGATCGTGCGGCCTCTCGGCGCCGACGCGAGCAAGCCGCTCCCTGCTGCGGCGAAAGGCCCCTTCGATCTGGTCCTCGTGGACGCGCCCTGCAGCGCGCTGGGCACCCTGCGCCGCCACCCCGAGCTCCGCTACCGGCGCACGCCGGAGGACGTGGCCCGGATGGTGGAGACGCAAGCGCTCATCCTCGACAACGTGGCGACCGAGGTGCGGCCCGGCGGGATCCTCGTCTACGCGGTCTGCTCCATCCTGCCGGAGGAGGGCCCCGACCAGGTGCGCGCCTTCCTCGAGCGGCAGGGCGGGGCCTTCGTGAAGGCGCCCCTCGAGCCTGCGCCGGGCTGGTCCGAAGGCGGCTGGATCCTCGACGCCTGGCCGCAGCGGCAGGGGATCGACGGCTTCTACGCCGCGCGCCTCCGGCGGACGTAAAGCCCTCCCGGTCAAGCTGAAAACCCCGCCAGGGGTGAATTTTCCCTACACGGCTCGGCCTTCCGGGAGGCCGTCCCGATCGGATAGAGTCCGTCCGCCTCCAACCAGATGGGAGAATGGATGTCGGTCGTACTCGCAGGCCTGCGTGTACTCGTCGTCGAGGACGACGTGGAGCTCCGCAACCTCACCCAGATGATCCTGGAGGAGGAGGGCGTGGTGATCCGCGCCGCTGCGGAGGGCGCCGAGGCGCTGGCCCTGCTGGAGGGCTTCGACCCGCAGGTGGCGCTGCTCGACGCCCGGCTTCCCGACACCACCGGCCCCGAGCTCGGGCTCGAGCTGGCGCGGCGCGCGCCCCGCTGCAGGCAGGTGCTGGTCAGCGGCGACTCCGAGGGCGTGAGCGATTGGCAGCGGGGCGGCGGCCTCGCCCTGCCCAAGCCCTACGAGATCGACGAGTTGATCGAGCTGGTGCGCCGCGCCGCCGCTGCCCGGGCCGCCTGAACTCGCACCGTCCCGAGGGCTGCGCTATACCGCTCCGCGCTTCGTCCGCTAGGACACTTCCCGTGGAGACGCCCGTGGCCCGCACCCCCCTGATTGCTCCCTCGATCCTCTCCGCCGACTTCGGCCGCCTGGCCGAAGAGGTGCGCGCCATCGAAGCGGGTGGCTGCGACCTCGTCCACGTCGACGTCATGGACGGCCGCTTCGTCCCCAACATCACCATCGGCCCCCTGGTGGTGCAGGCGGTGAAGAAGACGGCGACCAGGCCCCTGGACGTCCACCTGATGATCGTGGAGCCGGAGAAGTACGTGGAGGCCTTCGTCGACGCAGGCGCGGACATCGTCACCGTACACGTCGAGGCGAGCCCCCACCTCCACCGCACCCTCCAGCAGATCCGCAAGGCGGGCGCGAAGGCGGCGGTCTCCTTGAACCCCTCCACCCCGGTCTCGTCGATCGAGTACGTGCTCGAGGACCTCGACATGGTCCTGGTGATGAGCGTCAACCCGGGCTTCGGCGGGCAGAGCTTCATCCCCTCGGCCCTCCGCAAGATCCGCGCCCTGCGCGAGATGGCGGAGGCGCGCGGCCTCCACGACCTCTGGATCGAGGTCGACGGCGGCATCGGCCCCCAGAACATCGCCGAGGTGGCGGCCGCCGGGGCGAACGTCTTCGTGGCAGGCAGCGCGGTCTTCGGAAAACCCGATTACGGCGCCGTGATCCGGCAGTTGCGCGAAAACGCGAGCCGCACCTGACGGGTCGTGCTTACCCTCCCGCGGAGAGGTCGGAGGAAGGGCATGCATCGACACCGGGTCCTGCTCATCGAAGACGAAGCCGAGCTCGCCGAATTGCTGGGCGAGCTCCTCCGCGACTTCGATTACGACGTGCGGGTCGCCGGCTCGATCGGGCAGGCGGAGGAGCACCTGGCCACCTGGCATCCCTGCGCGGTGGTCACCGACGTCACCCTGCCGGACGTGAGCCGGGACGATCTGGTGCCGCGGCTCCGCGGCGAGGTGGGGAACGCGCCGATCGTGCTGATGAGCGCGATCGCGCCGGGTGATCTGCGCAAGATGGCCGAGGAGCAGGGGGCGCAGGGCGTGATCTCCAAGCCCTTCGAGCTCGACGAGTTCGAGCGGGCCGTCCGCTTCGAGTGCGCCGAGATCGGCGCGCATCCGTAAGGCCGATTTCTCGTCGCAGGCGGGATCGTCCCGCGCCCCTCGCGCGTTCCCTCTGCCGCTTGGCGACTTCCCCCACCAGAGCGCCCTGGACGCGCCTCGAGGGACTCGATCCCACCCTGCGCCGCTGGCTCGGCGGCCGCTTCGGCAGCGGCATGACCGACGCCCAGGCCCGGGCCCTGCCCGCGGCGCTGGCTGGCGACAGCGTGCTGGTCCTCGCCCCCACGGGAAGCGGCAAGACGCTCTGCGGCTTCCTCGCCGGGATCTCGCGCCTCCTCACCGCTGCGCAGGAAGGCAGGCGCCCCCTCGGCGCCAGCGTGCTCTACCTCTCGCCCCTGCGGGCGCTCACCCAGGACGTGGCCCGCAACCTCGAGCCCCTGCTCGAGGCGGCGCCGCGGGATCTGCCGGAAGGCCCGCTGCGCGCCGCCACCTGGACCTCGGACACCACCGCCACCCGCCGCAAGAAGCTGCAGGTGGCGCCGCCCGACGTGCTCCTCACCACCCCCGAGTCGCTGGCGCTGCTCTGCGCCCATCCCGCGGCGGATCGGCTGCTGGGGGCGATCGATCTGGTGGTGGTCGACGAGCTCCACGCCCTGGCGGAGAGCAAGCGCGGCGCGCAGCTCAGCCTCGCGCTGGAGCGCCTCGACCTGCTCCGCAGGGACGGCGGGGCCACGGCGCCGGCACAGCGGATCGGCCTCTCCGCCACCGCGCACCCGCCGGAGCGGATGGCGCGCTTCCTCGTGGGCGAGGGGCGCCCCTGCACCATCGCCCAGGTGGATCTGCGCCGGACCCACCGCCTGCGCATCGTCGGGCCGCCGAAGGGGCGCAAGCTGCCCCCCGCCGGACACGGCCCCGCCCGCGCCGCCCACGCGGTGGCGCAGGAGGTGGAGAAGGCCAACTGCGCGCTGGTCTTCACCGGCACCCGCTCCGCCGCCGAGCGCCTCGGCCTCGCCCTCTCGGTGCTCCTGCCGGAAGAGGGCGACCGCATCGGCGTGCACCACTCCTCGCTGGGCAAGGAGGAGCGCGCGCTGGTGGAGGATCGCCTCGCGGCCGGGGAGATGAAGGCGGTGGTGGCCTCCTCGTCGCTCGAGCTGGGCCTCGATCTCGACGCGGTGGACCAGGTGCTGCTGGTCGGCGCGCCCAAGGGCGTCTCCCGCACGCTGCAGCGGATCGGCCGCGCGGGCCACCGGCCCGGCGGCGTGGCCGAGGGGGCGCTGGTGCCGGTCTCGCTCCCCGATGCGCTCGAATGCGCGGCGATCCGCCGGGGCGCGAGCGAGGGGCGGCTCGAGGCGGTGCACCCGCCACGGGCGCCGCTGGACGTGCTCGCCCAGGAGCTGGTGGGCTTCGCGCTGCGGCACACGCCGGTGGAGGAGGCCTGGGCAGCGGTGCGCCGGGCGGCGCCGTGGGCCGCGCTCGATCGCGGGGATTTCGACGCCACCGTGCGCTACCTCTGCGGCGGGCTGCCGCTCTCGGTGGGCGAGGAGGCGCCGGGCGCCGCGCGGATCCGCGTGCGCGACGGCGTGCTCGAGCCGGTCTCACCGAAGACCTTCCGCCTCTGGGCCCAGGCGATCGGGACCATCTTCGAAGAGGCCCGCATTCAAGTCTTTACGGGGCGCCGCTGGCTCGGCGAGGTGGAGGAGAGCTTCCTCGCCGACATGAAGCCCGGCGATCGCTTCGTCCTCGGTGGCAAGGTGCTCCAGCTCGTCTCGATGAGCGGCGGCGAGGCGCTGGCCACCCCCGCGGGCGGCGGCACCGTGAAGCTGCCCCGCTGGCACGGCAGCCGGTTCCCCCTCACCCCCGGCCTCGCCGCGGTGCTCTCGGATCTGGTGGAGGCGGTGGACCGGGGCCTGGACACGGCGGGCCGTGAGGGCGCCATCGCCGCCCTGCGGGAGGCGGGCATGCCCCCGGGCCTCGCGGCGTCGGTGGCGCGCTTCTGCGAGCTGCAGCGCCACGCCTCCGCCCTGCCCTCCCGCGATCGTCCCCACGTCGAGCGGCTCGTCGCCCGCCGCTCCGCGCAGCTCGTCTTCCACCTCCACGAAGGCCGGGCGATCAACGCGGTGCTGGCGCAGGTGATCGCCCGCCGCCTCGCGGGCGACGGCAGCGCGCTCGGCAACGTGGACGATCTCGGCATCCTCCTCCAGGTCGATCGCCGTGTCGCCGAGGACGACGAGGCGCTCCACCGCGCCCTCGATCCGGAAGGGCTCGTGGAGGAGATGGAGCGGGCGCTGGAGGACGGTGAGTCGCTGGCCCGGCGCTTCCGTGCGGTGGCGGAGGTGGGCCAGCTCCTGCCGCGGTTGCGGCGCCGCCCCGGGCGCTCGCAGCTCTGGAGCGGCAGGGCCCTCTACCGCGCGCTGCGCGCGCACGATCCGGCGCACCCGCTGCTCCGCGAGGTGCACCGCGCCTACCTCGAGGACGAGCTCGATCTGCCCGGCGCCGTCGAGGCGGCGGCGCGGCTCCACGCAGGCGCCCTTCCCGTCCACGACCTGCCCAGGCCCTCGCCCTTCGCGCTGCCGATCGTCTATTCGATCAGCCGCGAGGTGCTCCGCGCGCAGGATCCCTCCCGCGCCCTGGCGGAGCTCTCGGAGGCGGCGCTCGCCGGTTGGGAGATCGAAGGTGCGTGAGATCCGCGAAGGGCTCTTCCTCCTCCCCGGCGGCATCGCGCTCTCGGCGCCGAGCCGCACCCTGCTCGTCGCCGACGCGCACCTCGGCTTCGCCCACACGCTGCGCCGCCGTGGAGCGCTGGTCCCCGCCTTCGATCTCGGCCTGCCCGATCGCCTGGTCGAGGCGGTGCGGCGCAGCGAGGCGGAGCGGGTGATCTTCCTCGGCGACGTGGTGGAGGCGCCCCGCCCCTCGGCGGAGGAGCGCGCCCACGTGCACGAGGTCTTCGACGCCCTCGGCGTCCCCGTCACCGTGGTGCTGGGCAACCACGACCGCGGCTTCCTCGTCGACTTCCCCGAGGTGGAGGCGATCGCGGACGGCGCGGTGGACGGGCTCCTCCTCCACCACGGCGACAGGGCGCCGCCCCCGGGGGAGGGCCCCTTCGTCATCGGCCACTTCCACCCGGCGGTGCAGGTGATCGACGGCGCGGGGGTCTGCCACCGCGTCCCCGCTGCGGTGGCGGGGCCACGGGGCGTCTGCCTGCCTGCAGCCTCGCCCTTCAGCAGGGGCCTCGCCGTGACCCCGCGCCGGGCGCCGCCTGCGCTGCTCGCCTGGACGGGCCCCCTGCGGCGGGCCGTGCCGGTACCGGCAGATCCCTCCCGGCCGGGCCGGAACTAAGTTGCCGGGTAGACGCCGCCCGTGTCCTCGCGGGCTGCCCGGAGGTTTCCATGCGTGCCTTGCTCTCGACGCGCCTCTTCGCCGCGGAGCCCCTCGACCATGCGCCGCTGCGCATGGCCCGGGATTACGGCTTCACCGCCCTCGAGCTCCATGCAGAGCCCCGCCACTTCGACGTCTTCCATCCCGGCGAGGCCCGGCGGATCGCCAGCTGCCTCCAGATCGCCGGGGTGACCGCCTCCTGGCTCCACATCGGGCCGGCGGTGCTCAACCAGCTCACCGACGAGCGCAAGCTCGCCGCCTTCGCCGACGTGGTGCGGGGCCTGCGCCTCGAGGTGGTCACCGCCAGCACCCACTCCTGGGGCGTGCGCGAGGACGGCACCTTCCTCGATCTCGACGCGCTCAAGCTGCGGGTGCAGGCGAACGGGGCCCGGCTCGTGCTCGATCTCGCCCGGGTGGACGAGCGGGTGGTCCGCCGCCTCCCCAGCGACCTGGGCCTCTGCTGGGACATGGCGGGCGCCACGAGCCACGACGGCGACGAGCAGATCCGCGAGGTGGACGAGATGCTCGAGGGGGTCGCCCGCGGCAGGCTCCTCGGCGTGCGCGTCGCCCACCTCGGCGAGGACGGCAAGCGCAGCGCGCCGGATCGCCACGAGGCGACGCTGCTCGAGGAGGTCTGGCGGCTCCAGGCGCCGGGCACGCTGATCTACGACGTGGACGATCCGAGCGGCTTCGGCGCGGCGATCGAGGTGCGCGACACGCTGGAGGAGCTGCGCTCCTTCCACGCCGGCGAGAAGCGGGCCCACCCCGAAGGCGCCGGTGGCGTCTTCTGGGCGGGCCTCGCGCCGGGCTGATCCGCAGCTTTCCCACAGACTTTGCGAAAGCTGTGGAGAAGGGGCGGTCGGTGGACCGCCCCTTCTTCGATCGGCCTGGGGTCGATCAGGTCGGGTCGACCTCGCACATGCTCCCGCCGCCCAGCTGCCCCTGGCAGTGGTAGCCGATGGGGCAGCCATCCTGCGTGGTGTTCTCGCCGGTGCAGGTGCAATCGTCCATACAGGCCTGCGGGCCGCCGGCGAGCTGGCAGAGGCGGAAGGCGAAGTTGCACTCGTAGCCTTCGGCGCAATCCTCCTCGGCGCTGCAGGGGCAGCCCTCGGTGCCGTCGCAGGGCGGCGGCGGCGGGACCTCGCAGCTGCTGTTGCCCCGTTCGTCGGTGAGGCATTCGAGCTGGTAGACGCAGGGATCCGGGTCGGCGGGATCACAGGCGCAACGATCGGCGCCGGGCTCCGCGACGCAGCGATCCGCCTCGGTGCAGGTGCACGCGAAGCCTTCGCCCGCGTCGGTGCAGGCGCAGTCGCTGCCGGTGGCGCACTGGCTGCTCCGGGTGCAGACGCAGCCGCCCTGGGTGCCGCAGATCTGCACCTCGAGCGGGAAGGGCCAGCGATCCAGCGTCGCGGGCCCCTTCGCCGGGAGCTCTCGATCGCCGACGGCGATCCGGTGCAGCCCCTCGTCGGTGCCGGCGTAGAGCACGCCGGGGGCGACGAAGTCGACCGACCAGACGTAGCCCGCTGCCATCTCGACGATCGCCTCGGTGACGCCGGTATCTGCGCCGAAGACGTGCAGGCCGTCGGTGGTGCCGACGGCGAGGTGCCCCTCGGTGTCGGCGGCGAGGGAGAGGGCGCGCACCGGCGCCTCCCAGGTGGCGGTGCTCCAGCGCGCCGCCGTCTTCGCCTCGACGTCGATGGTGAAGATGCCTTCGTTCGCGTCGAGGGCGTAGATCACGTCGCCTTCGCCACGGGCGAGGGCCACGACGTCGCGCATCGCGCTGCCCTCTGGGGCGGCGATCACCTCGACCGTCTCCGCCTCCACGATCGCCACGCCGCCGCCCACGTCGTTCTCCGCCGGGGCGGGGATGATGTGATCGTAGCTCTGGTGGACGCGCTCGATCCCCAGCGCCACCAGCGCCCGCGCCTTGCCCAGCGGCAGGACGTCGTACGCCATGTTCGAGGGGAGGCCGGGCACGTCGATCTCCTCCTGGAGATCGGACTCGGTGCGGACGTAGCGGAAGACGGGCTTCGGCTTCGCCTCCTCGTTGAGCTGGAAGAGGCCGACGCCGTGGGGGCCGCGGTCGTTCACCTTCTCGTCGTACATCTTGTCGTGCTCGAAGATCGAGCTCACCCACAGCACCTCGTCGTCGAAGGCGGCGGCGGTGAGCCGGAGGTTGAGGCCCGGATCGATCTGGGAGCTGATCGCGTGGGAGAGAGCGCCGTCCTGCACGAAGAGCGCGTCGCGAACGCTCGCCACCGCGATCTGGTTGCGGTCGGGATCGCCGAAGGCCACGGCCGCGGCGCCGGGCATCGGGGCGAAGAAGTCGGCGTCGGCGTTGACCCGCGGCGTGGTGACGAGGCAGGAGCCGTCGGCCTTCAGCCTGCAGAGCGACTGGGAGACGGCGATGCCCTCGCAGGCCATGCCGGGCAGCTCGCTGCGGAGGCCGAGCCAGGTCTCGCCGTTCTTCGGGTCGATGGCGACGCTGCGCACGCCGTCGATCCACGGCCGGATCAGCTCGATCGCGCCCTCGGCCCGGCGGAGCTGCAGGAGCGGGAGCTGCCGCATCTTGTGCTCGTTGCAGAGCTGCCTGCCGGCGATGAAGAGGCTCCCCTTGCCGTCGGGCACGATCACGTCGAACTGCCAGGGCAGCTGCTCGAAGTAGGGTTCCTGCTTCGGGAGGATGTCGGTGGCGCGGGCGTAGATCCCCGCGTCCTCGGTGTAGGCGAGGTAGACTAGGCCGCCGCCGGGACCGCCGATGGCGCCCTGCACGATCCTGCCGCCGACGAGGAGCTCGCGGCGGGTGGGGTCGTGGACGAGGAGGCCGGGGACGACCGGGTAGCGCTCGCCGTCGGTGGTGAGCTCCATCGGGCCCGCCACCTGCTCGAAGGTCCAGACCTCTTCGGCGTTCTTCTTCCACTGGTAGATCGCGCCGGTCTTCTCCGGGGTCATGAAGCCGAAGAGCGCGCGGCTCTCGGTGACGACGGCGCTGGTGGGCAGGAAGCCCTCGGGCACTGGAATCGAGACGAAGGAGCCGTCGGCCTTCGCGAGGCCGATGGAGTTGGGAACCGGGGCGTCGGTATCGCCGTGGAGGACGGCGACCACCCCTTCGCCGGCGAGCATGCCGGCGGCGAGGGCGTGGATGGTGCGGTCGGGGGCGCCGAAGTCGACCCAGGCCTGCACCTCGAGGTTCTCGGCGGAGGCGATGGCGAGGCCCTGGTCGCCGCCGGCGAAGACGAGGTCACCGACCACGGCGGTCTGGAAGACCACCGCGTCGGCGGTCTTTCCCTCGGCGCGGAGCTTCACGTGCTGGAAGGAGAAGCTGCCGTCGGCGGCGACGTCGGCGGCGATGAGCGACTGGTAGCCGGCGGCGACGAAGCGCTCGTCCACGGTGACCCAGTCGAGATCGAAGATCGAGGTAGCGGCTTCGCCGAGGTTCACCGAGGCGTCGCCGTAGCGCATCACCGGCACGCCGTCGTCCTCGCCCAGGACCCTGGCCTCGCCGGTCGACGTATCGACGACCAGCAGCCCCACCGCGAGCTCCACCGTGGTCGCAGGGACCTCCGCCCTGCCGAAGTGGGCGGGATCGAAGAGCACGGCGCTGGTGCCGACGACGAGGAGCGGCTTCTCGTTGCCCACGAGGGCGGCGCGGGGCGGGGCGCCGAGCCAGGCGCCGAGCTGCTCCCGGTCGCCGAGGGCGGGGCCCTCCGGGCGCGGCGTCTCGCCGCCGCTCCCGCCGCTGCCCCCGCCTCCCCCGCTGCCGCCCGGGTTTCCGGCGACCCGCTGCGGCTTTTCGTCCTCGCTACAGGCAACGCCAGCCGTTGCCAGCGCTGCGAGCAGCAGCGCGACACCACCACGATTGAAGAACATGTACGGGCACCTCCCCCTTTGCCTTCGGGCCGCCCGGTCGGAGGTCCGCGCACGTTGCGCGGCCTCCCGGGCGGCCCGTCGAGGATCGGGGGCGGGGTCGGGGGGCGAATAGGGCGATTTTTCGCCCTCCCCGATTCATACCCGTGGTGAGAGGCGGCCTTTCAGGCAGGGACCGCCTGGCAGAGGCCGAACATGAAGTTGCACTCGAAGCCCTCGGCGCACTCCCCCTCGGCGCTGCAGGGGCAGCCCTCCGTGCCTTCGCAGGGCGGCGGCCCCGGCAACTGGCAGGTGCTCTGGCCCGCGTCGTCGGTGGTGCAGGCGAGGTCGTAGACGCAAGGGTCCGCAGCGGTGGGATCGCAGGCGCAGTCGAGGGCGCCGGGCTCCGCCACGCAAGCGTCCGCCGGGGTGCAGAGGCATTCGAAGCCCTTGCCGAAGTCGCCGCACTGGCAGTCGCTGCCGGTGGCGCACTGGCTGTCCTGGACGCAGGCGCACTCGCCCGCGGGGCCGCAGATCTCCACCTCGAGGGGGAAGGGCCAGCGCTCCAGCGAGGCGGGGCCCTTCGCCGGCAGCTGGCGATCGCCGACGGCGATCCGGTGCATGCCTTCGTCGGTGCCGGCGTAGAGCACGCCGGGCTGCACGAACTCCACCGACCAGACGTAGCCGGATTCCATGTCGGCGAGGGGCCGGGTCACGCCGGTGTCGGCGCCGAAGACGTGGAGGCCGTGGGTGGTGCCGACGGCGAGGTGGCCGTCCGCGTCCACCGCCAGGGAGAGCGCCCGCTCGGCGAAGGGCTCGGTGGCCTCCCAGGTCGCGGTGCTCCAGCGCTTCGCCTTCTTCGTCTCGACGTCGATGGTGAAGATGCCCTCCCAGGCATCCAGTGCGTAGAGGGTGCCGTCACCGCCGCGGGCGAGGGCCACCACCTCCTCGAGGGCGACGCCTGCGGGCGGGGCGATGATCTCCACCTTCTCCCCGTCGACCAGGGCGATGCCGCCTGCGGCGGCGCTCTTCGCAGGCGCAGGGAGGATGTGGTCGTGGGTCACGTAGACCCGCTCGATCCCCAGCGCGATCAGGGCGCGGCCCTTGCCCAGCGGCAGGACGTCGTACGCCATGTTCGAGGGGAGGCCGGGCACGTCGAGCTCCTCCTGGATGTCCGATTCGTTGCGCACGTAGCGGCGCTGTGCCTTGGGAGGCGCCTCGTCGCCCAGGCTGAAGATGCCGACGCCGTGGGGGCCGCGATCGTTGACCTTCTCGTCGTGCATCTCGTCGTATTCGATCGGCGAGCTCACCCAGAGCTCCTCGCCCTCGAACGCGGCGCCGCTCAGGTTGAGGTTGAGGCCGGGGTTGATCTGCGAGGGGATGGCGTGGGAGAGCGCGCCGTCCTGCACGAAGAGCGCGTCGCGGAGGGTCGCCACGGCGATCTGGTTGCGATCGGGATCGCCGAAGGCCACCGCCGACGCCCCGGGGGTCGCGGCGAAGAGGTTCTCGTCGGCGTTCACCCGCGGCGTGGTGATCACGCAGGCGCCGTCGGCGCGGAGGCGGCAGAGGGACTGCCCCACCGCGAGGCCCTCGCACGAGAGACCGGTGACCTCGTTGCGCAGGCCGAGCCAGGTCTCGCCGTTCACGGGATCGACCGAGATGCTCCGCACGCCGTCGATCCAGGGGCGCACCAGCTCGGTGACGCCGGCGGCGCGGCGAAGATGGAAGAGCGGCAGCTGCCGCATCTTGTGCTCGTTGCACAGCTGCCTGCCCGCCAGGTAGACGCCGCCCTTGCCGTCGGGGACGATCGCGTCGAACTGCCACGGCAGCTCGGCAAAATAGGGATCGTTCTTGGTGACGACGTCGGTGGCACGGGCGCGGATCCCCGCCTCCTCGCTGTAGGGGAGCGCGACGAAGCCGCCGCCCGGGCCACCGGGGGCACCCTCGACGATCCGCCCGCCCACGAGGATCGCGCGCTGGTCGGGGTCGTAGGCGAGCAGGCCCGGCACCACCGGATGGCGCTTGCCGTCGGTGACCAGCTCCATCGGACCGGCGGCGAGCTCGAGGCTCCAGCCGCGATCGTCCCTGGTGGCTTCGTAGATCGCGCCGGCCTTGTCGGGCGTGACGAAGCCGAAGAAGGCGCGGCCGTCGACGAGCAGGGTGCTGATCGGCAGGAAGCCCTCGGGCGGGTCGATGGCCTCGAAGGTCCCGTCGGCCTTCGCCACGCCGATGGCGTCGGCGGCGGGAGCGTCCGGTGCGCCGTGGAGCACGGCGACGACGCCCTCGCCACCGATGCTGCCTGCGTGGAGCGCGTGGATGGTGCGATCGGGCGTGCCGAAGTCGACCCAGCGCTGCACTGCGAGGTTCTCGGCTGCGGCGATGGCGAGGCCCTGGTCGCCGCCGGCGAAGACCAGATCACCGAGGACCGCGGTCTGGAAGACCACCGCGTCGGCGCTCTTGCCCTCGGCGCGGAGCTTCGCGTGCTGGAAGGTGAGCGCGCCGTCGGCGGCGACGCTGCCGGCGATCAGCGATTCGTAGCCCGCGGCGACGAAGCGCTGGTCGACCGTGACCCAGTCGAGATCGAAGATCGAGGCCACCGCCTCGAAGGGCTGCGCCGGATCGCCGTATTGCATTGCCGGCAGGCCGTCCTTCTCGTCGAGGACGCGGGCGGTGCCGGTGGAGGTATCCACCACGAGCAGCCCGGCGGAGAGCGCCACCGCCTCCTCGGTCCGCGCCACCTTGCCGAAGAAGGCCGGGTCGAAGGCCACCGCGCTGGTGGCCATGATCAGGAGGGGCTTCTCCGCACCGACCAGGACCGCCCGGGGCTGCGACTCGAGGAAGGTGCCGAGCTGCTCCCGCGCACCGAGCTCCGGCCCTGCGGGCCGCTCCTGCCCGCCACCACCGCCCGATCCGCCAGCGCCGCCGCCCCGCACCCGCTTCGGCGCGTCGTCCGCACAACCGACCGTTCCCACCACCAGCGCTGCGAGCAGCGCGCCACCGTGTTTCGACCGCATGTACAGCTACCTCTTCTGGTCCGGCTGCCGGGCTGCGAACGCAGCCAGCGGGAGCCGTCGATCGAGAAGAGAGCAGCAAGGTCGAGGGCGCAGATAGGGCGATTTTCCGCCCGCGCGCCAGTGCACCGCTTCGCACGGGATCGACCGCCGGATAGACGAAGAGCCCCGCGCCGATGGGGACGGCGGGGGCTCTTCGCCTGGACCCGGCCCAGGGGTGCCGGATCCGCGAGGGGCGGCGGGTGGGTCGAAGCACCCGCCCTCCCTGCGGCGCCGCAGACCGGGGCGGCGCCGTATTCGCTTCTTTCAGCCGCGGCCCTGGAGCTCGCAGCTCCGGGTGCCGTCGATCGAGTCCATGCAGACCATGCCGGTGGGGCAGCCACCTTCGGTCTCCGGGCCCGCGCAGCTGCAATCGTCCTCGCAGCTCGGCGCGGGCTCGCACTGCTGGCCGCCGATCATCTCCACGCAGATCTGGCCCTCGTGGCAGCCGTCGGTGGTGCTGCCGATGTCGGTGCAGCTGCAGTCGGCCTCGCAGCCTGCGGGCCCGGTGTCGACGCACTCCTGGCGGCCCATGCCCATGGGCACGCAGGCCTGGCCCTCCTGGCAGCCGCCGACGGTGCCGGGGCCGGTGCAGCTGCAATCCGCCTCGCAGCCGCGGTCGACCTCGCAGAAGCCGAAGGCGAAGTTGCAGGTGAAGCCTTCGGCGCAGGGCGTCCCGAGGCCACACGAGCAGCCGGCAACGCCGCCGCATTCCGGCTCGTCCGGCTTCTCGCAGAGGCTCTGGCCGCTCTCGGCGGTCTCGCAGACGAGGTCGCCGGCGCACGGATCCGCACTGCCCGGGTTGCACTCGCAGCCCTCGCCGCCCGGTGCGCCGTTGCAGGAATCGGCCTCGGTGCAGATGCACGCCCAGGTGCCGCCTGCGGAGCTGCAGAGGCAGTCGCTGTTGGGCGCGCAGTTGGCGTCGGTGGCGCAGGCGCAGCCGCCGGCGTCGCCGCAGATCTCGATCGGCAGCGGGAAGGGCCAGCTCGCCAGCAGCTCGGGCCCCTTCGCGGGAAGCGCCGCGTCGCCGATGGCGATGCGCCGCAGGCCCTCGTCGGTTCCGGCGTAGAGGACACCCGGCTCGACGAAGGTCACCGCCCACACGAAGCCCGCCTCCATGTCTTCGATCGCCCGGGTCACGCCGGTGTCGGCGCCGAAGACGTGGAGGCCGTGGGTGGTACCGACGGCGACGTTGCCGCTCGCGTCCACCGCCAGGGAGAGGCCGCGCTCCGGCTTCTCCTCGGTGGCCTCCCAGGTGGCGGTGCTCCACAGCGCCGCCTTCTTCTCGGCCGGGTCGACGGTGAAGATGCCCTCGTGGGCGTCGAGCGCGTAGATGGTGCCGTCCTCGGCGCGGGCGAGGGCCACCATCTCGTTCATGGTGAAGCCCTCAGGGGCGGCGATCAGCTCGACCGACTCCCCGTCGACGAGGGCCACGCCGCCGTGGGTGTCGTTGTCGGCAGGCTCGGCGAGGATGTGGTCGTAGTTCTTCGAGAGGCGCTCGATCCCCATCGCTACCAGGGCGCTGCTGCCGTCGAGGGCGAGCACGTCCCAGGTCATGTTCGAGGGGAGGCCCGGCACGTCGGTCTCCACCGCGCTGTCCGATTCGTTGCGCACGTAGCGGCGCATCGCGGTGGGCACGCCCATCTCGTTCATCTCGATGTAGCCGAGGCCATGGGGGCCGCGGTCGCTGACCACGGGGCCGTTGAAGTCGTCGTACTCCATGATCGAGCTCACCCAGAGGCGATCGGTCGTCCCGTCGCTCTCGCCCCAGTCGATGCCGGTCATGGTGAGGTTCAGGTGCGGCGCGAAGTGGGTCGGGATCGCGCGGCTGGACGAGCCGGTCTGGAGGAAGAGCGCGTCGCGGTAGGTGGCGAGGGCGACCTGGTGGCGGTCGGGATCACCGAAGGCGATGTCGACCACGCCGGGGGTCACGGCGAAATAGTCGGCGTTGACGTTCACCTGCGGGGTGCTGATCACGCAGGCGCCATCCGCGCGGAGCCTGCAGAGCGACTGGTTGATCGAGAGGCCTTCGCAGGCGCCGACACCGGCGTCGCGCATGCCGATCCAGGTCTCTCCGTTCACGGGATCGACGGCGATCGAGCGCACGCCGCTCACCCACGGCTGCACCAGCTGATCGCGGTCGTCGATCGCCTCGAAGCGGAGCAGCGGAAGCTGCCGGGTCTTGTGCTCGCTGCAGAGCTGGCGGCCGGCGATGTAGAGATCGCCGGTGGAGGTCGGGGCGAGGACGTCGACGATCCAGGGCAGCTGGTCGAAGAGCGGGCTGTTCTTCGAGAGCAGATCGGTGGCGCGGCCGACGAAGCCGTGCACCTCGTCGTAGCGGATGTGCGCCACGCCGCCGCCGGGACCGCCGAGGGTCGCCTCGGAGAGGCCGCCGCCGACGACGATGCCGCCCTCGAAGTAGACCATCCGGTTGGGAAGGATGGGCCACTCCTTGCCGTCGGTGATCAGCTCCACCGGGCCGATCGCCTGGGTGAGCTCCCAGATCCCCTGGTCGTTCGCCTCCCAGCTGAAGATCGCGCCGGCCTTGTCCGGGGTCCGGAAGCCGTAGAGGACGCGGTTCTCGCGGACCAGGGTGCTCGAGGGGAAGAAGCCCTCGGGCACGGGGATCTGCGTGAAGCTGCCGTCGGGCTTCGCGAGGCCGATCCACTCGGCGTAGGGGGAATCGGGCTTGCCGTAGAGGACCGAGACCACGCCCTCGCCTGCGAGTGTGCCGGCATCGAGGGCGTGGATGGTGCGTTCGGGCAGGCCGAAGTCGACCCAGCCGGTGACCTCGAGGTTCTCGAGGGCGGCGATGGCGAGGCCCTGATCGCCACCGGCGAAGACCGTCTCACCGACGACGGCGGTGTGGAAGACGACGGCGTCGCTCTCCTTGCCGGGTGCGCGGACGGTGGCGCTCTGGAAGGTGATCGTGTGGTCGTCGGCGATATTTCCCTTGAGCAGGTAGTTCCAGCCGGCGCCGACGAAGGTCCGATCGGTGATCGCCCAGTCGAGATCGATCACCGAGGTGACGTGCTCGCCCCAGCTCTCGAAGGGATTGCCGTAGACGATCTTCGGGAGACCGTCGTCCTCGCCCAGGACCCGGGCCTGGCCGGTGGTGGTGTCGAGGACGAGCAGGCCTGCTTCGACGGTGGTGTCGATCCCGCCCCGCTCCTCGGGGACGATCGCCGGCTTTCCGAAGTTGGCCGGGTCGTAGATCACGCCCTTGGTGCCCATGAGCACCATCGACTTCGACGCCGCGACGAGGACCGCCTGGGGCTGGGACATCAGGAAGGTGCCGAGGTGCTCGCTGGTCCCGAGGGTCGGGCCATCGGGCCGGGGCTGCTCCCCACCGCTGCCACCGCCACCGCCGCCACCGCCGGCGCCACCGCTGCCGCCGACGTTCGCCGGCTTCTTCTCGTCGTCGCCACAGCCGGTGGCGGCGAGGGCCAGCGCTGCGAGCAGCACGACCAGGTTGCGCTTCTGGGTCATGAAAGGCTCCTCCCGTGGACCATCCCCTCGGTCGCCACGGCTCAGGCCGACTTCGCAAGGGGCGTGCCGCAGTCGACAAAGCGTCCTGCTGCGCAGAGCGAGGCGGATAGCTACGTGGAGTGGGGATTTCGTGGACGGGGCGTCCCCGCTCCCCATCGGATTTCCGATGGTGTGGAGGGACGTGGGGCGAGGCGCCACGATCTCGGATGCCAGGGCGGCGCAGGCCGGGCTACCTTCTCGCCCGATGGCACCCTCGCACGACGCAGCCCGGCTCGCCGGGATCACGCGCCTCTCCCTCCGTGGCGGGCGGGGCCCCACCTCCGCGTGGGTCTTCGATCCCCACCGCCTCGCCCTGCCCGCCTGGGCGGCGGCGCTCGAGGGGCAGCCCCCTGCCCTCCTCGTCACCCTCGACCGGCATTTCGACCTGGTGCCACCGGAGGCGCCGGCGGCGGTCCCCGATCGCAGCGCGGGGCTGCGGGCGATCGACGAGCACGCCCGCTGGTCGCTCACCATCCGCAACACCGATCACGTGGTGGCGGCGATGGAGGCGGGGATCGTCGGCGACGTGCTCGCCATCGCCAGGGCCTCGCCGGTCGGCGCACACGCAGGGGAGAGCTGGACCGACCGGCGCGGCGGCGTGCACCGCCTGCTCCGCGCCCGCACCGTGGACCAGCTCGCTGCGGATTGGGGCACGCCTTCCGCGACGCCCGAGGCGAAGCAGCTCGCCGATTGGCTCGAGGGCGGCGGGCCGGTGCTCCTCGACGTCGATCTCGACTGCTTCACCACGCCGAGCGACGCGGATCCCACGTCGATCCTGCCGTGGCCCCGGGAGCTGATCCGCGACTTCCTGCTGCCGCCGGATTCGGAGCCCTTCTGGGAGGCGGTGCTCGGCCGCTGCGTGGCGCTCACCCTCGCCCGCGAGCCCTACCACTGCGGCGGCCTCGCAGCAGGGGCCCGGCTCTTCCTCGACGTGGGCGAGGTGCTCTTCCGGGAGCTGCTCCGGGTCGACGTGCCGTGAGGTTGCCGATCGTCAGGCGGCGCGGCGGCCGGCGCGGGTCTGCTGGTAGAGCCGCTCCAGGGCGGCGAGACCCGAGCGCTCCTCGCGGCGCGCGATGGCGTGGACCAGCTCCACGATCGCCCGGTTCACCGGGGCATCGATCCCGTGGCGCACGCCCCGCTCCACCACCTCGCCGTTGAGGAAGTCCACCGGCGGCACCCGCCCCCGCTCGATCGCCGCGAGCATCGAGGAGCGCAGCCGCCGGTAGCGGGCCCCCACCGCGAGGAGGAGGCCGTGTTTGGCCAGCAGCGTCGGCGTCCCCGCGGCTGCGGCCCGCTCCGCTTCGGTGAGCGCGATCCACTGCAGATCGACGGTGCCGGCGATCCGTTCGAGCCGGGCCCCTTCCGCCTCCGCCACCGCCACCGCCTCGCTCATCACCTCGAGGGCGAGGCGGCGCACGAAGCGGAAGCGCAGGAGCGCGCCGACCCGGTCGCCGCCGATGACGCCGAGCGAAGAGACCGCGCAGTTGAGGGCGAGCTTGCTCCACCTGGCGCCGCGGAGGTTCTCGGTGATCCGCACCGGCCCCACGTGCTCGAGGAGCGAGGCGAGGCTGTCGAGGCGGGGATCGGCAGCGCCGTCGAGGCGGCCCAGGGTGAAGCCGCCGCTCGAGGTGCGCTCGTAGACGCCGGCCTCCGGCGCCGAGGCGCCCCAGGCCACCACCGCGCCGACGACCCGATCGACGCCGGCGGCTGCAGCGAGCCGCTCCTCGGCGAGGCCGTTCTGGAGGCAGACGAGGGCGCCGTCCGGCCCGAGCGAGGGCAGCGCGGCGCGAGCCGCCTCCTCGAGGCGATCCGGCGGCACCGCGAGGAGCACGAAATCGAAGGGCCCTGGAGGCTGGGACTCGTGGACCTCGACGGGGCCGCGGACGAGCCTTCGCCCCTTCTCGTCGCGCAGGTCGAAGCCGCGCAGGTGCAGCGCCTCGGCGATGGGGCCGCGGGCCACCACCGCGAGCGGCACCTGCTGCTCCGCGAGGGTGGCGGCGATCACCCCGCCGATGCCGCCGCAGCCGACCACCAGGAGCCGCTTCATTCCTTCCTCTCCATGGCCGGTCTTCCCCTGGTCATCCGTCTCTCCGTGGGCGCGCACTCTACCCCAGCATCTCGACGCTGACATGGATGGCAGGGGTACCGGAGGCGGCGAACCGGCAGCCGTTCTCCAACCCCGCGTCGACACAAGTGATTCACCAGCGGGCACAGTCTCTGCTACACCAAAGGACCCTACGGAGGTCGCATGTACCGCGCAGCGCTCGCAGCCCTGGCCACCACCCTCGCCCTTCCCGCAGCGGCGGAAGCGCAGGCTGCCTGCCTCATCGGTCCGGCGCCGACCTTCGATCCGGCGGACGCGGAGACGGTGGCGGGGATCGTCTGCAGCCACCTGCGCAAGGAGGGGATCGCCGTGGGCGAGCCGGCCTTCGAGGCCACCGGCGAAGCGTGGCGGGTGAACCTCCGCCCCCTCGGGCACAAGGTCTTCCTCTCGCTGCAGCACGTCGACGCCAACGGCGCCATCGAGGCCGAGAGCGACCTCCTCCTCACCGGGATCGAGGAGACGCCCGTGGCGGCGCCGCGGCTGGTGCGGGCGATCGTCGAAGACAAATCGGTGGACAAGACCGCTACGGTCAGCACCCTCGTCGGCGAGGAGACCCGCCGCTACCAGAAGAAATTCGGCGAGAGCTTCTTCGGCCTCGGCCTCGTCGGCATCGCCGTGCCGGGGACAAACGTGGTGCCCGGCGCCGGCTTCCTGCTGCGCTGGGGCTTCGAGAGCGAGGATTTCGCCGCCTTGAGCGACCTGCGCTTCGCTGCCGGCAGCAACGACGGCGACGAGGCGGCCTTCTTCGCCTTCGGCGTGGGCGGCCGCTGGTTCTTCCTCCCCACCAACGTCACGCCCTTCCTCGGCGGCGGCGTGGGCTGGTCCGCCTTCGAGGTGGAGGACGGCGATTACAACGGCAGCAAGACCGGCCTCGGCGCCTTCGTCGAGGTCGGCATCGAGGCGCTGCGTCTCTACGAGTCGCGCTTGAGCCTCGACGTGCGCGCCGAGCTGCCCTTCTACGATCTGCCCGGCGACAAATACTACGTGCCGCTCACCGTCGGCGCCTCGTACTACTTCTGAAGCGCGGTGTTGTCAGGCCGGCGCCGCCACCTGGGGCCAGTGGGCCAGCGTCGGGAGCTTGAGCCTGCCGTCCTCCACGCGGCGCGCCGCGTGGGGCTGCACGCCCCGCTCCTTGAAGGCGCGCTTCCAGGCGGCGAAGCTCCCGCCCCCCTTCCACGCGTCCATCGCCGCCAGCCCCGCCCGCTCGTCGCCCTGCGCCACCATGTACTCGACCCACGCCCAGCGGGCGGAGGTGGCGCGGATGTCGACCCGCCCCTTGAAGCCGCGGCGCAGGTACTCGAGCTTCTTCTCGATCGCCGGGATGCCCTCGAAGGGCGCGCCGTCCATCGGCGTGTTGCGCTTGGCCACGAAGGGCGCGCAGCCGTACGCGAGCGGGATGATCTTCGAGAGCTCGGTGCCGAAGCGCAGCAGCTCGTCGAGATCGGCCTGCGTCTCACCGGGCAGCCCCACCATCAGGTAGAGCTTGAGCTGCTGGTAGCCGTGCTTCCTGCAGAGCTCGGCGACGTTGAGGAGATCCTTCTCCTTCGTCTTGCGATCGATGGCGTCGCGGAGCCGCTCGGAAGCGCCGTCGCTGGCGGTGGTGAGGTTCTTCGCCCCCGACTGGCGCAGGAGCCCGACGATCTCGTCGGTGAGTCGGTTGGCGCGCAGGGAGCTGATGCTCACCGAGCGCCCGTCCTCGACGAGGGTGCGCAGCAGCTTCGGCAGCTTCGGGTGATCGGTCACCGCGGCGCCCACCAGCCCCACCCGCCGCGCCTCCGCCGGGATGAGCTCGAGCACGCGCTCCGGCGTCACCGTGCGCATGCCGCCGTTGGTGGTGCGCCGCATCACGCAGTAGGTGCAGCCGCGGGAGCAGCCGCGCTCCGCCTCGATCAGGTACATCGAGCGCAGCTCGGTATGCGGCGTGATGATCTGCGAGCGCGCGGGCAGGCGCGCGTCCTCCGCCTTGCCCACCGCCGGCACCACCATGCTCCGGGAGGGAACCCAGAAACCCGGCAGCGCAGCGAGCTGGTCGAGGAGCCGCTCGCGATCGGGGGTGCCCTCGTAGTGGGCGAGGAGCGCGTGGATCGTCTCCTCCGCCTCGCCCATCACCACCACGTCGACGAAGGGCGCCATCGTCACCGGGTTGGAGAAGGTGAGCGGCCCGCCGGCGACCACCAGGGGATGCTCCGGCCCGCGCTCCTCCCGGAGCACCGGCAGGCCGGAGAGATCGAGCACGTCGAGCAGGCCGACGAGTTCGATCTCGTAGGCCACCGAGAAGGCGACGATGTCGTGTTCGGAGACGGGGCGCCCGCTCTCGTAGGTGAAGAGCGGCGTGCGCGAGGCACGCCACGCCTCCACGTCGTCGGGGAGGAAGGAGCGCTCGGCGGTGGCGGCGGGATGCTGGTGGATCTCGCGGTAGATCGTCTGGAAGCCGAGCGACGACATCGCCACGTGGTAGGGGCTCGGGTAGCAGAGGGCCACGCGCACCGGCGCGTCCTTGATCAGCGTGCCCTGCTCGTCGGCGAGGCGCGCCTCGATCTGCTGCTTCAGCTCCCAGCTGGTGGCCATGTTGCTCCGGTTTCGTCTCGGGTGGGCGGTGCGCGCAGTTCCGTAGCGCGCGTCCATCTGGCGATCAACCCGCAGAAGGGCGCGCAAGCTTCCAGATCCGGCCCTGCGCCGCAACCCCCGGGGCCAAATGAAAGCGGGCCGGCGCCCGAAGGCCCGGCCCGCTCTCCTCATGTCGTCGGCCCGCGATCAGCCCTCGCCGCGGGGCGGCCGCCTGCCGCCGCCGCCAGCACCACGACCGCGGCCGCCGCCGCCGGGGCCCCTGCCGCCGCGACCGCCGCCACCGGGACCACGACCGCCGCCGCCACCGGGCTTGCGGGCGGGGGCCTTCGGCTTCTCGGGCTCCATCGCCCGGAGCCGCTCGGCAGCCTCGGTATTCCCCGCGCGCTCGAAGAGATCCGCAGCGCGCCGGGTCTTCCCCGCCACCTCGTGGCAACGGGCGGCGAGCTCCCAATCCTCGAGCTCCTCGAAGAGCGCCGCAGCGTCCTCCGGCTTGCGGTGCTCGTCGTAGATCCGGAGCGCGTTGGCGGTGTCGCCGGAGCGGGCCAGCCAGGGCGCCTGGTCCAGCGGCCCCTTGCTCGCCTCCTGCACCTTGCCGAGCTCCTCGCGGGCGAGGGCCTTCGCCTCCTCCACCTGCCCCGCCTCGCGCATCCAGCGGAAGCGATCGAGCGGGTTGGTGGCGAGCTCCGCCGCCTTCGCCGACCTGCCGAAGCGGGCCCAGAGCTTCGCGGCGCCGTTGCGATCGCTGGCGTCGAGCCGCTCCTGCACCTCGGCCTCGATCAGCCGCTCCGCCTCCGCGGTCTCGCCCGCCTGATCCCAGGCGCGGATCGCCTTGTGGGTGCGGCCCACCTTCTCGTAGGCCCGCGCCGCGTCGGCCCACTGCTCGGCGCGCTCGTAGAGCCGGCCCACGTCTTCCCAGCGATCCGCCTGCACGAGCAGATCCATGTAGACGTCGCCGAGCCCCGCATCGAGGAGCACCTGCTCCTGCTGCTCGGGCTTGAGATCCTTCGCCGCCTCGACCACCGCGTCGCGGTTGCCCTGCTTCGTGTAGATGCCGATGGCGCGCATCACGTCGCCGGCCTTGCGGTAGAGGCGCGCCGCGTCGTCGAGGCGGTCGTGCTCCTCGTAGAGCTTCGCCGCGTCGCCGAAGCGCCGCTCGTGCTCGGCGAGCGCCGCGACCTTGTCCCATTCGCCGGTCCACGCGAGCAGGTGCGGCGCGATCTGCGCGTCGCCCGCCTCCTCCTTCGCCATCTCGGCGCGGCGCTCGTCGTTCAGGCCGGCCCACACCGAGGCGAGGGTGGCGAAGACCTGCTTGCGCTTGCCTTCCTTCTCCTCGTCGCCCTCGACCGGCTTGGTCTGCCGCATCACGCGCAGGAGCGCGGTGAGCAGCTTGCCGCGGGAGTCGTGGGGCAGCTCGTCGATCGAGCGGTTCTTGCCGCCGCCCTTGCGGGCCTGGGTGGCGAGCTTCTCGAGGGGCGCGAGCTGCGCCTCGTAGTCGGCGGCGAGGAGCGGCTTGTCGATGGTGCGGGCGAACTCGAGGGCGGCGCCCTCGAAACCCACCGGCCCCCGGTCCTCGCCACGCCTGCCGCCGCGGCCACCGCGATCGTCGCGGCCGAAGCCGCCACGGCCGGGCCCGCCGGGGCCACCGCGGCCGCCGAAGCCGCCCGGTCCACCGGGACCTCTGCCGCCGGCGCCGCCGCCGAAGCCACCGCGGCCCCCGGGGCCGCCTCCCTGCGTTCCTGCCTGTCCGTCCCTGCGTTCGTTGGCCATGGGGGCGCATCCTATTGCGGCGACGTGCCGCGTCCAGCCGGATCGGTGGACCGGACCGGCGAATCTGTCAACGGTTTCGCGCCGGGGCAGCGCTGCTGCGCCAGCGCACGGGTGGCTTTCGCTCGGCCGGAGCCCTGCCGGCATGCTAAGCGCCCGTGCATGGAACGGATCTGGTTGGCACTCGGCGCGGTGAACGCCTTCCTCGCCGTGGCAGCAGGGGCCTTCGGCGCCCACGGTCTCAAGGCACGGCTTCCGGCGGACCTGCTGGCGGTCTTCCAGACCGGCGCGCAATACCACATGTTCCACGGCCTCGGCCTGCTCGCGGTGGGGCTCTTCGCGATGCAGCGCCCCGGCAGCCTGGTCGACGCCTCGGGCTGGACGATGCTCGCCGGGATCGTGCTCTTCTCCGGCAGCCTCTACGCCCTGGCCTTGAGCGGCGTGCGGGTCCTCGGCGCGATCACGCCGATCGGCGGCCTCGCCTTCCTCGCCGCCTGGCTCCTGCTCGCCATCGCAGCGCTCCGCGGCTGATCAGGCTGCGGGCCGCTTCGCCTCCGGCGCTGCAGCATCCGCCGCCGCGTCGCCGAGGGTGGCGCCGTAGCGCAGCAGCACCACGCCGCCCATCGCCACGCCGAGCCACAGGGTGGCGAGCCTGCAGAGGAGCGCGCTGCCCAGCGCCTCGGGGCGCGTGATCCCGGCGATGAGCTGCATCGCCCCCTCCTGCAGCGCCGTGTCGGCGACGCCGAGGCCGCCGGGCGAGGGCGCGCCGGCGATCGAGGAGAAGGCGTAGAGGAAGGTGGCCACCGAGAGGTTGGCGCTCTCCACGCCGAAGCCCTGGAGCACGAGCAGGTAGCCCACGCACTCCGCGCCCCACGCCACGATCGAGAGGAGCACGGTGAAGATGAGCGGCACCGGCGCGAGGCAGGTGCGCATCGCCCGGTACATCTCCTCGAGGCGCGGCTCGACGCGGGAGAGGAGCGGCACGTGGCGGGTGAGGCGGATCGTCCCGAGAGAGAGCCGCTCCGAGGCGAGGACGAGGAGGCCGACGAGCCCCACCACGCCGACGGTGAGCAGCGCCGAGGCCCCTTCCGCGAAGTAGTGGGTCACGCCCAGGGCCGCGAGGCCGAGGACCGCGATCGCGTCGGTGCCGCGCTCGGCGACCAGCGCCGGCACGGTGCGGGTGAGGGGCGCGCCGGTGGAGGAGCGGACGAGGAGCGGCTTCAGGAGCTCGCCCGCCTTGCCCGGCGTGATCGTCATCGCCAGGCCGGCGAGGAAGATCTGCACGTCCTCGGCCCAGCCGATCCGCACGCCGAGGCGGCCGAGGAGGTAGTGCCACTTCACGAAGCGCAGGCCGTAGTTGAAGAGGGAGAGCAAAAGGATCGGCGCCGCCCAGATCCAGCCGAAGCGGCGCAGCTCGTCCGCCACCGCCGGCAGCCCGGCGTGGAGCGAGAGCCCGAGATAGAGCAGCGCCCCGAGGGCGACGCCGACCAGGGCCCAGCGGCGGAAGCGAGCGATCACGTTCATCCCCAGCGGTGGTACGCGGGATGACCCGGCTTCACGGCGACGAAGGTGCCGCGGCAGGTCGCGCAGACCTTGCCCCCGGCGACGAGGCTCGACTCGATCACGGCGCGGTCCTCCTTCGACTCGACCACCCGGGCCTCGAGGTGGACCGTCTCGCCCGAGGGGATCGGCCGGCGCAGCTGCACCGCGTACTCGGCGGTGACGCAGCACGGCGGCTCCGCGAGCCCCGCCTGCTTCATCAGGTGCCAGGCTGCGGTCCAATTGCTGTGGCAATCGAGGAGCGTGCCGGTGATCCCGCCGCTGAGCATGCCGGGGAAGGCTTCGTGCCAGGCTTCCGGCTTCCAGTCCGCCACCACCACGTCGCCCTGCGGGAAGCTGCGGATCCGCAGGCCGCGCTCGTTGGCGGGGCCGCAGCCGAAGCAGATCGAGGCGGGCGCATGGCGCTCCTGCAGGCTTTTCTCGTCGCCGCTCATGGCGCGGGAGCCTACTCCATTCGCGCCGCTCCGTGGCTGCCCCGTTTGCCGGGCGGCGGATCGGCGCTGCGCCCGCCCGTCCGTCACGAGAGAGGGCGACGGAGCGCGCGCCGCTGGTTATGGTTCGGCCCCACACGGGCAAGGCCTGCCCGACATCCCCATCCGCTCGACGTGGAGCCCCGCATGAACCGCACCCTGCTCCTTCTCGCCGCCACCGTCCTCCTCGCCCTCACCGGCTGCAAAGAGCAGCAGCAGGCCGAGCAGCCCGCGCAGCAGCAGCCCCCCGCCCAGCAGCAGCAGCAGGCACCCGCCGCGCCGGCAGCGCAGCCGGCGGTGCCGGCGGATTCGCCGCTGCTCCAGCCCGCGCAGCTCACCGAGCAGGCGCCGGCGCAGTACCGCGCGCACTTCACCACCACGAAGGGCGACTTCGTGATCGAGGTGCAGCGCGAGTGGGCCCCGCTCGCCGCCGACCGCTTCTACAACCTGGTGAAGAACGGCTTCTTCGACGACACCGCCTTCTTCCGGGCCGTCGAGGGCTTCATGGTGCAGTTCGGCATCCACGGCGATCCGCAGGTCGCCGGCAAGTGGCGCACCGCCACCTTTCCCGACGACGCGGTGAAGCAGAGCAACCAGAAGGGCATGGTGAGCTTCGCCACCTCCGGCCCGAACTCGCGCACCACGCAGATCTTCATCAACTACAAGGACAACGCCTTCCTCGACCGGATGGGCTTCGCCCCCTTCGGCAAGGTGGTCGAGGGCATGGACGTGGTCGACGGTCTCTACAAGGGCTACGGCGAAGGGGCCCCCCGGGGCCGCGGCCCCAACCAGGGCCGGATCCAGACCGAGGGCAACGCCTACCTGCGCAAGGAGTTCCCGCAGCTCGACTACGTGAAGAGCGCGAAGATCGTCGAGGCGAAGTAGGCTCCCGGGCGAAAAGCCGCACACACGAAGGGCCTCTCACCGGGAGTGAGAGGCCCTTCGTCGTTCCCGGGCGACGAGCTCAGCGGCCGTAGTGGCCGGTGAGGATCGTCTCGCCGATCACGTGGCCCTCGATCGCCTGGTCGAAATCGCCCCGCCGCGACGACGAGGGCAGCCGCGGCTCGTTGTCGAGGGCGAGGAGCCGGAACCGGTAGCGGTGCTGCGGATGGCCCCGCGGCGGCGCCGGCGAGGCCCAGCCCACCCGATCGAAATCGTTGGTCAGGGTCTGCGCCCCGGCGACGTCCGACGGATCGGTGCCCCGGCCCTCGACCAGATCGCCCGGCGCTGCGGGCAGGCCGAGGACCATCCAGTGGGTGAAGAGCCCCCCCGGCGCATCGGGATCGTCGACCACCAGCGCGAGGCTCTTCGTCCCCTCCGGGGGCCTGCCCCACGCGAGGGCCGGCGAGAGGTCGTCGCCGTCGGCGGTATAGCGGGGCGGAATGCGCTGGCCGTCCCGGAAGGCGTTGCTGTGCAGCTCGAAATCGAGGAGATCGAGCGCCCAGTCGGGCCGATCCTCCAGCTCGAGGATCCGGTCCGGCGTGACGGTATTCGTTACGTCCATCTGCTCGTCCATCGCTCCTCCCGGCGGAGAAGGTGAGACCGCACCGGGGTGGCCACAAGCGTGGGGACGGTGGGTTTTTCGCGGGGCGGGGGGATCCGGGTGGCGGGCAGCGGAGCAGACCGGCCACTTCACTGGAAATCGGCGTTCCGGACCGCTATGGGAAGCAGCAGGGTCGCCATCTGCCCGCCCCGGAAGCTGGGCCGGACGATTCGTGTTCCCATGGACGACCGAAGGAGACTCGCATGAACGCCCAGAGCCAGGACCTCATCCGGTTGGAGTTCACCCCCAACCCCTCGACCCTCAAGTACGTGGTCGCCCGCCCGCTCCTCCCCCGCGGCACCGCCAACTTCACCGAGAAGGCCGCCGCCGAGACCTCGCCGCTGCCGCTGCGCCTCTTCGAGGTGGACGGGGTGAAGGCGGTGATGGTGGGACCGAGCTTCGTCACCGTGACCATGGCCGACGAGGCCGATGCAGCCGCCCTCAACGACGGCGTCCACGCGGCGCTGCACGCGCACCTCGACGCCGGCGAGCATCCGGTCGATCCCGCGGTCCTCGAGCAGGCCGCTGCCGCCAACGCCGAGGACGGCCCGGTGGTCTCCCGGATCAAGGAGATCATCGAGGAGGAGATCCGGCCCGCGGTCGCCATGGACGGCGGCGACATCAGCTTCGAGCGCTTCCAGGACGGCGTGGTCTACGTCTTCATGAAGGGCGCCTGCTCCTCCTGCCCCTCCTCGACCGCGACCCTGAAGATGGGGATCGAGAGCCGCCTCCGCGAGGAGCTCCCCGAGGTCGTCGAGGTCGTGCAGATCTGACGACGGTGGTCCCGCTCTCCGGGGATGCCCATGTTTTGTGGGTAACATTCCACGGGAAGAAGGGAGGCGCCGGATGGCCCGAGGCGTAGGAGAGAGGCTGCAGCGCAGCGCGTCGTACATCCTCGAGACGGTCGAGTACCCGGCAACCCGGGAGGATCTCGTCCAGGCGGCGGAGGATGGCGAGGCGCCGGTCGACGCCATCAATTTCCTCAAGTCGCTGCCGGACCGGCAATACCGGGATCCGGACGACGTGCTCCGGGAGTTCGCGGAGGCGCAGGGCGGCTTCGGCCTGGGACCGAGCCGCGAGCCCAACCACCGGGGCAACATCGGCAAGGAGATGACCGAGCCACCGGGCGCGGATCACGCGAACCACCCCTGAGCCGCTTCGGGCGGAAGGGGCAAGAAGGCGCATCGGCCTCAGATTGGCCGGGCGCCTTTTTCGTTCCTCCCCCCCTTTGGCGGGTGCCGGCTACCGCCCGGCTGGCACCTCGGCCGCCGAGGGAGCAGCTTTCCTGCACAGCGGCACGGAAATGCCGCACGGAGGTGGACGATGAAGCGGTGGCTCGTGGCGGGGCTCGCAGTGGCGGCCCTCGCCGGTTGCAGGGGCGAGAGCGGCAAGGAGGCGGCGCCCGGCGAGACCGAGGCCCTGATCACCGTGGGCGGCGTGGTCACCGAGGCGCAGCCCGACGGCCTCACCCTCCGCACGGCGAACGGCGAGGTGGTCGAGATGCGGATCGCCGAGGGCGCGCAGGTGATGCTGGGAGGCAGGGAGGTTCCCGCCTCCACGATCCGGGAGGGCGCTTCGGTGCGCGCCTCCTTCCGCGAGGAGGAAGGCGAGAACGTGGCCCGGCGGGTGGACATCGACAGGGCCGAACCCGCGCCGACGCCGACCCCCTCCGCCACCCCTGGCAGCCAGGGACCTGCGGGCACGCAGCAGCCGGCGCGGTAGAGAGCCGGGAAGACGAGGCTTTCCTGCAGGCAGCCCGGCCCGCGAGGGGCGTGCACCGGTGGCACCGCTTGCCGCCGGGATGCACGTTGTGCGGTGCGTTCGCGGCATTTCGCCGCACGGGAGGCATGCATGAAGCGAATGTTCCTGGCGCTCGCCGCCATCTTCGTCGTCGCCGGTTGTCAGAACCAGGGCCAGGAGCCCGCAGCGGAGCAGGAGCCGCAGGCGCAGGCCCCTGCCGGTGAGCCGCAGGCCCAGCAGCCCGCGGCGCAGCAGCCCGCTGCCGAGCAGCAGATGATGACGGCCACCGGCACCATCACCGAGGTCTCGGACGAGAAGATCACCGTGCGCACCGCCGCCGGTGAGCAGATGGAGATGAAGCTCGGCGAGCAGGCGCAGATCACGATGAACGGCCAGCCCGTCCAGAAGGACCAGCTGCAGCAGGGCGCCAGCGTGCGCGCCGCCTACAAGCAGGAGGGCGAGGAGAACACGGTCCAGACCCTCGAGATCCAGAGCATGGGTGCGCAGCAGCCCGGGGCGGCGCCGCAGCCCGAGGGCGCGCAGCAGCCGCCGCAGCCCCAGCAGTAACACGCGGGCAGCGCCGGGCGGGGCCGCCTGGATCGGGCGGCCCCGTCGCCTGTCGCGGGGCGCGGCGCGCGAAGCGAGGTGCCCCCTGCCGGCGATTTTCGGATAGAACGCCCCCTCCAAGCCGTTGAGGGAGCGATCATGTCGCAGCACATCTCCCAGGAAGCCGCCCGCCGCCGCACCTTCGCGATCATCTCGCACCCGGATGCAGGCAAGACGACCCTCACCGAGAAGCTCCTCCTCTACTCCGGCGCGATCCACCTCGCCGGCGACGTGAAGGCCCGCAGGACCAAGCGTCAGGTCACCTCCGACTGGATGGCGATCGAGCGCGAGCGCGGCATCTCCGTGACCTCGTCGGTGCTCCAGTTCGAGTACGAGGGCGCTGCGTGCAACCTCCTCGACACCCCCGGCCACCAGGACTTCGGCGAGGATACCTACCGCACCCTCGTGGCAGCGGACGCGGCGATCATGCTCCTCGACAACGCCAAGGGCGTGGAGCCGCAGACGAAGAAGCTCTTCCACGTCTGCCGCCTGCGGAAGACGCCGATCGTCACCTTCATCAACAAATGCGATCGCGAGGGCAAGGATCCCCTGGAGCTCCTCTCCGAGGTGGAGCAGGTCCTCGGGATCCACACCGTGCCCCTCGACTGGCCGATCGGTTCCGGCCGCGGCTTCGTCGGGGTCTACGACCGCCTCGACGGCAAGGTCCACCTCTTCGCCGGCGGCCACCATGGCGCCGCCGTGGTCGAGGAGGAGGTCATGGACAAGGACGATCCCGCCCTGCCCGCGCGGATCGGCGACTCGCTCTACGCCAGGCTCCAGGAGGATCTCGAGCTCCTCGAGGCTGCCGGCGAGCCCTTCGACATGGAGATGTTCCTGGCGGGTGAGCAGACCCCGGTCTTCTTCGGCTCCGCGGCGACCAACTTCGGCATCGGTCCGTTCTTGCGCCGCTTCGTCACCCTGGCGCCGCCGCCGGTGGACCGGGAGACCCGCGACGGCAGCCGCCGCAAAGCGGACGACGAGGCCTTCTCCGCCTTCGTCTTCAAGATCCAGGCGAACATGGATCCGTCGCACCGCGATCGGCTCTGCTTCATCCGCGTCTGCTCCGGCCGCTTCGAGAAGGGGATGAAGGTCCGGCACCTGCGCCTCGACAAGGAGATCAAGCTGGCTGCAGCCCACACGCTGATGGGCCGCGACCGCGTCGACGTCGAGGAGGCCTACGCCGGCGACATCGTCGGCGTGGTCGACACCCAGCACCTCCTCCGCATCGGCGACACCCTGGCGACCGACAGGGGCCCCGCCTTCGTGGGCGTGCCCCGCTTCTCGCCGGAGATCTTCGCCACCCTGCGCCTCAAGGATCCGCTCCGCCGCAAGCAGCTCGTCGAGGGCCTGGGCCAGCTCGCCGAGGAGGGGGCGGTGCAGATCTTCTTCCGCCGCGGCGCCGGCGCCGTCGATCCGATCGTGGCGGTGGTGGGCGTGCTCCAGCTCGAGGTGCTCAAGCACCGCCTCGAGAGCGAGTACTCGGTGAACGTGGTGGTGGAGCGCCTCGGCCTCACCCACGCGCGCTGGCTCGACGGGGTGAGCGACGTGAGCAAGGCCGCCCGCGACATCGTCGGCACCCACGTCGAGGACACGGACGGCCACCCGGTGGTGCTGCTTCGCAACGACTGGGAGCTCGGCGTGGCGGAGCGCGAGAACCCGAGCGTCCGCTTCCTCACCACGTCGCCCCTCGACGTGCAGGGCACCGTCCAGGCGGTGCGCTGAATCCGAGGGCCTCCGCGTGCGCGGGGGGATAGCATGTGCGCATGGCTCCCGCTCCCCGCGAGTCCCGTGCGCTGAGCATCCGCTCGGCGATCGCCGCCATGGCGATCGCCATCCTGCTCATCGGTCTCGGCGCTGCGATCGGCCTGCTGCTGCTCGTGCGGCAGAGCGCCGCCACCACCGAGCAGCTCGCCGGATTCGACGCGAGCGTTCGGGCGGTGGAGCAGATCGAGCTGGCCCTGCTCCTCGCCAACCGCGAGCGCTTCCTCCAACAGGTGGCGCCGGGGCAGGGGCACGGCCTCGCGGCGGACCTGCACGAGCAGGAGGTGCGGCGCGGACTCGCCGCCGCAGCGCGGAACGTCAACTCCGACAACGAGGCGCTCGTCCTCGAGGGGCTCCGCTCCGCGATCGATCGCTTTCTCGACGAGGTCCACACCAACGAGGAGAACGCGATCACCGAATACCGGCGGGCGAGCGAGATCCTCGACCAGGCCCTGATCCAGTCCGATCGTCTCAGCGCGATCAACCTCGCCCAGGCACGCGAGGCCGTGGACCGGGCCGGCTTCTGGCGGCACGCGGCGGCGATCGGCGGCTTCGTCATCGCCGGCCTCTTCACGATGCTGGTGGCGGCGCTCCTCTTCTGGGCGCAGCGGTCGATCTACCGCCCCTTCCGCGATCTCTCCGCCGCCATCGCCCGCTACGGCGCAGGCGATCGCTCGGCACGGGCGATCCGCAGCGGCCCGGTGGAGGTGCGGCGGATCGCCGAGCAATTCGACGAGATGGCCGATGCCCTCGACCGCCAGCGGGAGCAGCAGCTCACCTTCCTCGCCGCGGTGGCCCACGATCTCAAGAACCCGCTCACCGCCCTGAAGACCGCGGCGCAGATGGCGGAGCGCGAGGCCGAGCAGCCCGAGCGGCTGCAACGCCGCCTGGAAGTGGTGCGGCGGCAGATCGACAAGCTCCGCCGCCTGGTCGACGACCTGCTCGACGTCAGCCGCCTCGAGGTGGGCAAGCTCGCGCTCGATCTCCAGGTCGCCGACCTGCGGGAGTCGATCGAGGAGGCGTGCGAGCTCTTCGACGGGGACCCCGCCCACCCGATCGCGCTGCAGCTCCCGGCCGAGCCGGTCGAGCTCGCCTTCGACCCTGTCCGGATGGCGCAGGTCTTCGGCAACCTCCTCAGCAACGCGATCAAATACTCGCCGGAGGGCGGCCCGGTGCAGGTGCGGCTCCAACGGAGCGAGGGCACGGCGATCGTCGAGGTGGAGGATCGCGGGCTGGGCATTCCGGCAGCCGAGCTTGCCCGGATCTTCCAGCCCTTCCGCCGGGGGCGCTCCGTCGCAGGGGAGATCCCGGGGGTGGGGCTGGGGCTCTCCGCCAGCAAGAAGCTCGTGGAGGCCCACGGCGGGTCGATCGAGGTGGAGAGTCAGCCGGGGGTCGGCTCGACCTTCCGCGTCCGCCTCCCGCTGAACTGATCCCGGACTCGTTGCACCCGCGCGCCGTCGTCCGAACGTTGGCCTTGCCCCGTCCACGGCGGCGGCGGCGAAGGGGGCAATCGATGGCGGAGAAAGTCGGCTACGCGGTGGTGGGGCTGGGGCACATCGCCCAGGAGCAGGTGCTGCCGGCCTTCGCCAACGCGCCGAACGCACGGCTGGTCGCCCTGGTGTCGGACGAGCGGGAGAAGCGCGAGAAGCTGGGCGCCCACTATGGCGTCCGGCACCTCTACGGCTACGACGAATACGACGCCTGCCTCGCCAACGAGGAGGTGGACGCGGTCTACGTCGCCCTGCCCAACGACATGCACTGCGACTACACCGTCCGGGCGGCACGGGCCGGGGTCCACGTGCTCTGCGAGAAGCCGATGGCCCTGGACGAGACGTCCTGCCGGACGATGATCCGCGCCTGCGACGACGCGGGGGTGAAGTTGATGATCGCCTACCGCCTCCACTTCGAGGAGGCGAACCTCGAGGCGATCGAGCTGCTGCGCCGGGGCGCGATCGGCACGCCGCGCTTCTTCACCTCGGCCTTCGGCTACCAGCTCCAGGGGGGCAACATCCGCTCCAGCGGGGCGCGGGGTGGCGGTCCGGTCTGGGATCTCGGCGTCTATTGCGTCAACGCCGCCCGCTACCTCTTCCGTGCGGAGCCGGAGGAGGTCTTCGCCTGGACCCTGCCGGGACGGCCCGGGGACGAGCGCTTCGCCGAGGTGGAGGCGGGGGCGACGGCGGTCCTCCGCTTCTCGGGTGGCCGCACCGCCACCTTCACCGTCGATTTCGACTGCGGCGCCGTGGCCACCTACCGGGTCGTGGGAACGGAGGGCGATCTCCGCCTCGACAATGCCTACGAATACGGGATGCCCCGGGTTCGTCAGCTCGACCACGGGGGCGAGGTGGAGGAACGGCGCTTCGAGATCGTCGATCAATTCGGGCCCGAGTTGCAGTACTTCGCCGGCTGCATCCTGGAGGATCGACAGCCGGAGCCCGACGGCGAGGAGGGCCTCGCCGACGTGCGGATCGTGGAGGCGATCTTCCGCTCGGCAGCGGAGGGGCGGCCGGTACGGCTGGAGGCTTTCGAGCGGCGGCGGCGGCCGGGCGAGGCCCAGGCCCACCATCTTGCCGGCAAGGAAGAGCGCCCGCCGCTGGTGGACGTGGAGGCGCCGAGCGCCGACTAGGAGGCACGTGACGGCTGCCGGGGACACGCAGGTGCTGGTCGTCGACGACGACTTCGACATCCGCGACACGCTGCGGGAGCTCCTCGAGATCGAGGGCTTCCGGGTGGCGATCGCCGCCAACGGCCGTGAGGCGATCGAGCAGCTGCGCAACGGCGTGAGCCCCCGCCTCATCCTCCTCGACCTGATGATGCCCGAGATGAGCGGCTGGGAATTTCGCAGCGAGCAGCTGCGCGACCCGGCGCTGGCGGAGATCCCGGTGGTGATCCTCTCCGCGACGCCGGACGTGGCGCGCACGGCCGCGGCGCTCCACGCCGCCGGCTTCGTGCGCAAGCCCTTCGATCTCGATCAGCTGATCGAGATGGTCCAGGAGCGGGTGCCGAAGTGAAAACGGGGCAGCGGTCGCCCGCTGCCCCGTTCGATGCTACCGGTCGCCCGTCCTGATCAGGCGCGGCCGTGCATCCACTTCTTCAGCAGCGGGGTGATCAGCAGGAGGATCACGCCGGCGCCGATCGAGCTGAAGATGAGGAAGCCGTAGAGCGGCACGTGGAATTGGTGCAGCGCCGACTCGAGGGCTGCCGCCGAGTAGTTGGCGACGGCGGAGGAGGCGAACCACACGCCCATCATGATCGCCGTGAGGCGGGCCGGCGAGAGCTTGCTCACCATCGAGAGGCCGATCGGCGAGAGGAAGAGCTCGCCCACCGTGTGGAGGAAGTAGACCGAGACCAGCCAGAGCGGGCCGACCATGCCCGTCTCCTGCGCAACCCCCTGGGCGATGTACATGACCACGAAGCCGAGGCCGAGGAGGATCATGCCGAGGGCCATCTTGGCCGGGGTGGCGAGCGAGTACTTCGACTCGTCGAGCTTCTTCCAGCCGATCGAGAAGACCGGCGCGAGGAAGACGATCAGCATCGGGTTGATCGACTGGAAGAAGGAGGCGGGGATCTCCCAGCCGAGGAGATGCCGGTTGGTCTGGGTGTCGGCGAAGAGCGTCATCGTGCCGCCCGCCTGCTCGAAGCCCATCCAGAAGAAGATGTTGAAGAAGGCGAGGATGCCGATGACGACGATCCGCTGCCAGTCGTCCTTCGTGAGCGGCGTGGCGCTGGTATCCGGCTTGGTGAAGGCGCGCTGCCCCACCAGCGCGACGCCGGTGACGGCGATGCCGCCGATGAGCATCGGGCCCTGGCCCACCTGGCCGCCGATCAGGATCACCGCCCAGACGACGAGGCAGGAGATGACGGTGTAGAGGCCGACATCCATCCAGTCCTTCGTGTTGAGCCGGCTGTCCTTGGTCACCTCGCGGCCCGGCGGGAAGCCCGTGGTGCCGAGGAGCTTCTGGCCCCAGACGAAGACGAGGAGGCCGAAGATCATGCCGATGCCGGCGGCGCCGAAGCCCCAATGCCAGCCGACGCTCTCACCGAGCACGCCGCAGACGAGCGGCGAGAAGAAGGCGCCGAGGTTGATGCCCATGTAGAAGATGGTGAAGCCACCATCCCGGCGGGAATCGTTCTCGTTGTAGAGGCCGCCGACGATCGTCGAGATGTTCGGCTTGAAGAAGCCGTTGCCGACGATGAGCAGGCCGAGCGCCTGGTAGAGCAGCGGCTCGAAGGCCATCGCCAGGTGGCCGAGGGCCATGACGATGCCGCCGATGAGCACCGCCTTGCGGGCGCCCAGGTATTTGTCCGCCAGGTAGCCGCCGAGCATCGGCGTCAGATAGACGAGGCCGGTGTAGAGGCCGTAGATCTGGAGCGCGTTCTCCCGGTCGAACTTCAGGTGGTTGACCAGGTAGAGCACCAGCAGGGCGCGCATGCCGTAATACGAAAAGCGCTCCCATGCTTCGGCGGAGAAGAGGACGTACAGCCCCTTCGGCTGCCTCTGATCTGCGGTCGCTGCAGTTGCCTGTGCGGCCATTCGCGCCCCTTTGCTTTCTACGAGTGGCAGGTACGGGTCGGCGATCCATCGACCCGCGCAGGCGGCCCGTGAATCGGTTTGGGCAGAGGAATTACTACGTTTGGCCGTCCGCGAGAAGTCCCGGCGCATGAAACACGAAGCGCCGGCTCCCTGCCCGGTGGGCAGGAGGCCGGCGCTTCGCGAGGCCGGATGATCGCCGATCCGCCGGCGGGAGCGCCCGCTACTGCGCCGCGGCAGGTGCCGCAGGAGCGGCCGGAGGCGCCATTTCGACCGCCCGGGCCCGATCGGGATCGAGCGCGTCGCGGGTGAAGGCGTCCCACATCGTGGGGCCGATGAAGACCACCAGGAAGAAGAGGCCGGTGAGGAAGATCACACCGTTCAGCCTGTCGTGGTCGTGCTTCAGATTCATGAAATAGAGCACGACCAGCGAGGCCTTGGTCAGCGCCACCGCCATCGCCACCACCATGTTGAAGTCGCCGAAATCGAAGCCGGCGATCGCCACGGTGACGAAGGTGAGGAAGAGCAGGCCGACGAAGACGCCGACGTAGACCTTCACGGGCAGCGGCTCGTGGTGGAGCTCCTCGGAGGCGTGGCTCGCGTGCATCTCGTTGTGCGCCATGGCTTCAGCCCACCAGGTAGAAGAGGGGGAAGAGGAAGATCCAGATCAGATCGACGAGGTGCCAGTAGAGGCCCGTCATCTCCAGCGGCGTGTAGAAGCCGCTGTAGAAGTGGCCCTTGTAGCCGCGCCAGATCAGCCAGGTGATGAGGCCCATGCCGATCACCACGTGGATGCCGTGCAGGCCCGTCATCATGAAGTAGAGGCTGTAGAAGATGTGCGGGCTCGCCAGCCCCTCGAGGAAGGGGTAGGCCTCCACCGCGTGGGCCAGGTCGAAGTACCGGCCCGGCAGCGTGTGGTGGGCGAACTTCGAGGGCCACTCGAAGCCGAGCTTGATCACCATGAAGGCGCCGGCGCAGAGCAGCGTGACCCAGAGGAAGGCCATCATCTGCTTCTGCTTGTTCACCATGGCGCAGCGGATCGCCATCGCCATCGTGAACGACGAGGTGATCAGCACCACGGTGTTGACCGTGCCCAGCGGGATCGAGAGCGTCCGGTGCGCCGCCAGGAAGGTCTCGGCCAGGAAGGTGCGGTAGTAGATGAAGCCCACGAACAGGCCACCGAACATCAGGAGTTCGGTGCAGAGGAAGAGCCAGAAGCCCAGCTTCGCCGAGCTGAACTCCTGCTCTGCATTGGCGAAGTGATGGCCGACCTGGTGGCGCTGGACGTTGCTCGGAATCGACGCGCTGGGGGTGCTCACGCGGCCCTCCGGGGAGCCAGCTCCTCGTCGGGGTAGACGTAGGGGCCGGTGTTGACGTGCGGGGTGTCGAAGAAGTTCTCGGTCGGCGGCGGCGAGGCGGTCTGCCACTCGAGCGTCGAAGCGCCCCAGGGGTTCGCGCCGGCGACGGCGCCGCTCCGCAGCGACTTGAGCAGGTAGACCGCGATGATGATGAAGCCCAGCGCGAGGATCCACGAGCCGACGGTGGAGAAGCCGTGCAGGCGGGCGTACTCCGGCAGGTAGTTGTAGTACCGGCGCGGCATGCCCCGGGTGCCGAGGATGAACTGGGTGAAGAAGGTCACGTTGAAGCCGACGAAGAGGGTCGCCAGCGCGATCTTCGCCCACTTCTCGTTGTACATGCGGCCGGTCATCTTCGGCCACCAGTAGTGCAGGCCGCCGATGAAGGCGAAGACGGTGCCGCCCATCATCACGTAGTGGAAGTGCGCGACGACGAAGTAGGTGTCGTGGAAGTGCACGTCGGTGGAGAGCGCCGCGAGCGGCAGGCCGGTGAGGCCGCCGATGGTGAACTGGATCAGGAAGACGATCGCGTAGAGCATCGGCGAGGCGAGCCAGTTCGAGCCCTTGAAGAGGGTCGCGGTCCAGTTGAAGATCTTCACCGCCGTCGGGATGGCGATGAAGAAGCTCAGGAAGCTGAAGACCATGCCGGCGTACTCGGACTGCCCCGAGACGAACATGTGGTGGCCCCACACGAAGAAGCCGATGAAGGCGATCGCGAGGGAGGAGATGGCCACGAAGCGGTAACCGAAGATCGGCCGACGGGTGAAGGTCGCGATGATCTCGGAGATCACGCCGAAGGCGGGCACCACCATGATGTAGACGGCGGGGTGCGAGTAGAACCAGAAGAAGTGCTGGTAGAGCACCGGATCGCCGCCGAGGGCCGGGTCGAAGATGCCGATCCCGAGCAGTCGCTCCATCGCGATGAGGAGCAGCGTGATCGCCAGCACCGGGGTGGCGAGGAGCTGGATCACCGAGGTGGCGTAGAGCGCCCAGAGCAGCAGCGGCATCCGGAACCAGGTCATGCCCGGGGCGCGCAGCTTGTGGATCGAGACGATGAAGTTCAGGCCGGTGAGGATCGACGAGAAGCCGAGGATGAACGCTGCCAGCACCATCGAGGTGACGGCGGTGTTCGTCTGCAGCGAGTACGGCGTGTAGAAGGTCCAGCCGGTGTCGATGGCGCCGGCGAAGAGCGAGAAGATCGCGAAGGCCGCGCCGAGGACGTAGACGTAGAAGCTGAGCAGGTTGAGCTTCGGGAAGGCCACGTCCTTCGCGCCGAGCTGCATCGGCAGGAAGAAGTTGCCGAGCGCCGCCGGGATCGACGGCACCAGGAAGAGGAAGACCATCACCGCGCCGTGCAGGGTGAAGAGCTGGTTGTAGGTCTTCGCGCCGACGATGGTCTGGTCCGGCGTGAGCAGCTCGAGGCGGACCAGGATCGCGAAGACGCCGCCGAGGAAGAAGGCGGTGAGGATCGCGACCAGGTACATCATCCCGATGCGCTTGTGATCGACGGTCAGCGCCCAGGACTTGAAGCCTTTGGTCGCGTTCCAGTAGTGGGTGTCCGGCCAGCGGTCCATCTCGGTTGCCGGCACGGGCGTAGCGGTGGTGGTGCTCATAATCGCTTTCCTGAGGCCTAGTTCGCAGGCCCGGCCTTATTAGAGCGTCTTGATGTATTCGATCAGACCGCTGACTTCACGGTCCGAAAGCTGACCCTGGTAGGTGGGCATCACCGGCTGGTAGCCCTGCACCACTTTGGCGTTCGGCTGGAGGATCGACTCGCGGAGGTACTCCTCGTCGACCGGTACGGTCTGGCCGGTGGTGAGCTGCTCCTGCTTGCCGAAGAGGCCCTGGAACGTCGGGCCCACCTTCACCGAACCGTCGGTGGAGTGGCAGGTGAAGCAGGCCTTGCTCGTATAGAGCTTCTCACCGAGCTCCGGCAGCGGCGTGGTGGTGTCCTCCTTCTGGTTCTCCTCCACCCACTTCGCGTAGTCCTCGGGGGTGTGGACCACGATCTTGGCGAGCATGTCCGAGTGGCCGTCGCCGCAGTACTCGGTGCAGAAGACCTGCTGCTCGCCGACCATGGTGGGCTCGAACCAGAAGGTGGTGATCCGGCCGGGGACCACGTCCATCTTGTTCCGGAAGCTCGGAACGAAGAAGGAGTGGATCACGTCCTCGGAGGTCATGATCAGCTTGTACGGCTTGTTGACCTCGACGTGGAGCTCGCCGATCGCCTGCTGGCCGTTCGGGTACTCGAAGTTCCAGAGCCACTTCTTGCCGGTGACCTGGATCTGCTCGGCGCCGCTCGGAGCGCGGGACATCCCCATGAAGCCCTTGAAGCCCCAGAGGAAGACCGCGATCACGAGGATCAACGGGATGATCGACCAGGTCAGCTCCATGGGCAGGTTGTGCGAGGGACCGACACCTTCCCTGTGGCCGCGCTTGTAGCGCCACACGAAGTAGACGATCGCCGCGACGATCCCCACCCAGAAGAACACGCTGAGGTAGTGGATGAAGTAGTAGAGCGCGTCCACGTCCTGGGCGAACGTGGAGGCCTGCGGCGGAAAGAGGATGGAATCGTTGTTGGTCGGCATGACTCTCAACTCTCGCGGCGCGGGGACCGCCGCCACATCACAACCAGAAAGGTGCCGAGGGTCACGAGCGTCACGACGCCCCCCAGCTTCATCATGTTGCGAGCGAAGAGGACGTAGCCCCCCGCCTTGGCGTCATACTGGTAGCAGAAGAGAAGCAGCTGCTCGGTGGTCGATCCGACCCGCCCCTCGGCGGCGTCGAGGACGGCGAGCTTCAGATCCTTCGGCGTGTACTCGATGCCGTAGAGGTAGCGGGCGAGCTTGCCTTCGGGCGAGGCGACCATGATCACGGCAGCGTGCGCCCACTGCTTGCCCTTCTCGTCCCACCGGTAACCGAAGCCCACCGCGTCGGTGAGCCGCTTGATCTCGACCTCGGTGGCGGTGTGGAAGAACCAGCCCTTGCCGGCGCCGTCCTTCCCGAGCTCCTCGAGGATGCTCTCGCGCTTCTGCTTCGCGAGAGCGGTCCCCTCCTTCGGATCGATGCTCACCGTGACGATGTCGAACTCGTCGCCCGGCAGGTAGTCGAGACCTTTGAGCCCCTTGTTGAGCCCGTTGATCACGAGCCCGCAGAGCATCGGGCAGCCGTAGTAGCCCAGGTTGACGATCACCGGCCGGCCCTTGTCGAAGTAGTCGCCGAGCTTGACCTGGCGCCCGTCGTGATCGGTCAGGACCACGTCGAGGGGCAGCATCTCGCCCAGGCGCTCGTCGACCCGCACCGCCTCCAGATCGGAGGGCAGCACGTTCTTCGGGACCGAGGGCTGCATCAGCCCGCCCGGCGCCTGCTGCGCCGCGGCGGGACTGGCAACACCCGCCGCCGCCAGGGCGGCGAGCGCCCAGGCAGCGGTGATCGCAACCAGGCGCTTCACTTCGCCTGGGCCTCTGCCGGCGCGTTCTCGCCGGCAGCCTCGGTGGCCTCGCCCTCGGCTGCCGCAGGGGCAGGCGCCGCCGCAGGCACGACGACCTGCGGCTGGCCAGCCGAGCGGCGGGCGTTGGCCTCCTGGAGGAAGCGCTTCATGCCTTCGTCGATCGGCGTCCGGTAGAGGCCCTTCTCCTTGTCGACCACGCCGTAGGTGGAGAGCCACTCGCTCTCCCTGGCGCGCAGCGCCTGCAGCTCCTCGGAAGGACGCGACAGCACCTGCTCGTAGGTGACCGCCTCGGCCTGCCGCTGGAAGTAGATCCAGAGCATGTAGGAGGCGATCGCCAGGAAGATCGCGACGAGCGCGAGGAGGAGACCGATCATGCCGACGTTGGCACGATCCGCTTCGGCCTCTGCATGGCCGTGGCCATGCGTATCGTGTCCGTGCGTATCAGACATTCTCGTGACCCATGGAGGAGCGGAGGAGCGGATCGCCCACCGGAACGAGGGCGTTCTTGCCGAGCCGCCAGCAGAGGAGGCCCACGTAGAGGCCGCCGATGCCGAGGAGCGCGGTGAAGTTCATCCACGACAGGTGCGGGCCGTGGCCGTGGTGATCGAGGCTGGGCATCACCAGCCAGTACATGTCGATCGCCCGGCCCACGAGGACCAGCAGCGCGCCGAGGAGGAGGATCGGAGCGGTGCGCTTCGCCACCCGCGAGAGCAGGACGAAGAAGGGCAGCACGAAGGTGAAGAAGATCAGCGCGATGGAGAGGCCCGCCCAGGGACCCCAGCGGTGGAGGAACCACTCCGTCTCTTCGGGGATGTTCGCGTACCAGATCAGGAAGTACTGGGAGAACGCGATGTAGGCGAAGAAGACGGTGAAGCCGAAGAGCAGCTTGCCGAGGTCGTGGTAGTGCTCGACGGTGATCATCCGGTGCACGAGCCCCGCGCGCTGCAGGAACATCGCGACGATGATGATCATGGCGAGCGCGCCCTGGACCGCGCCGGCGAAGTAGTAGACGCCGAAGATGGTCGAGAACCAGTGCGGCGAGAGCGACATCAGCCAGTCGAACGCAGCGAAGGTCAGCGACAGCGCGAAGAGGAGCATGCCCGGCGCCGACGCGGTGCGCATCTGGCCGAGGATGTGGAGGCCGTTGCCCTTGTCCTGCAGGGCGCTCTTGCGGGTCAGGTAGACCGACAGCCCGATCCACACCGCGAAGTAGATGAACGCGCGGATGTAGAAGAAGGGGATGTTCAGGTAGGGCGCCTTGGCGGTGAGGATCGCGTCCTTCGCCACGTCTTCGGCGTGGGTCCAGTGGAAGAGGTCGTGGAGACCGACCAGCACCGGGACGAAGAGCAGCGCGAAGAGCGGCAGGGTCGACATCGAGGCTTCGGCGAGCCGGCGCACCGTGGTGCCCCACCGCGAGGCGGTGATGTGGTGCATCAGCACGAAGAACATCGAGCCGAGCGCGATGGCCAGGAAGAGCATGTAGGCGAAGATCCACGACCCGAAGGCCGCGGTGCGATCGACGCCGATGCCGATCAGCGTGAGGGCGACGCCGATGGCGCCGACCACGAAGCCGATCATCGCGGCGCGCTTGGAGCGGGCCGCCTCCCAATGGATCTTGATCCCCTGGGTGCCCGGAGCGTGCGCCTCCTCGTAGGAGGGCGTCATCGAGGATGCCGTGGGGTTGGAGCTCATCGCAGGTTGGTCCTCTGCTCGGCCGGGACGTCGTCGAGCGAAGCGGTTGCGGCAGTCTGGAGCGCCTGGATGTAGGCGACGATGGCCCAGCGATCCGCCTCGGGGATCTGCTTGGCGTACGCAGGCATGGTGCGAACGCCCTGGCTGATCACCTGGTAGAACTGGCCCGGGCCGAAGCCGAGGAGCCGCTGGTCGTAGAAGCTCGGCGGTGCGATCCAGCCGCGCTTCGGGACCAGGCCCTGGCCGCTGCCGGTGCGGTCGTGGCAGGCCGAGCAGTAGATGTCGTAGCGCTCCTGGCCCCTGGCGAGCAGCGCCGGGGTCAGCTCCATCGGGTACTCGGTGACGGGCTGCCCGTCGGCGCCGATGCCCCGGTAGAAGGCCGGGTCGGCCTTGAGCGCGCCACGAGCCACCGTGTTCTCGGGCGGCAGCCGGTTGTCCGAGGCGTCGGGCCAGAAGTCGTTCTTGCCCTGCGCCGTGTACTTCGGCTGGTCGTTCATGTTGGTGACCGGCAGGATGTAATGGTCGAGCGCCTTGGGCGGCGGAAGAACCGGCGGTTCCTCCGAGGTGCCGCCCCGGCAGCCGGCCAACGCCAGCACCGCGAGGATGAGCATCGAGTGGCGACGCATTACGGGGACTCCACGAGCGCGACGCGCTTGCCACCGATCTGCTCGAGCAACGCACGGGTGCGGGTCGCGTCGAACTTCGGGTCGGTCGACTCGATCGAGAGGAAGAACTTGTCGTCGGTCGCGCGACGGAAGTCGGGGTGCGCCAGCACGGGGTGGAACCACCGCGGCAGGCTGTTCAAGAAGAACATCCCGAAGACCGTGCCGAACGCCGAGAAGAGGATCGTCAGCGCGAAGCAGACCGGCACGAACGCCTGGTAGCTGAAGTAGGGCTTGCCGCCGATGACCATCGGGTAATCGACGGCGCTCGTCCACCACTGCAGCGCCAGCGCGACCGAGAAGCCGAGCAGGCCGTGGGCGAAGACGATCCAGCCCAGCTTCGAACCGGGGACCTTCATCGCCCGGTCGAGGCCGTGGATGGGGAACGGCGTGTGGGTATCGAAGTCGCGATACCCCGCATCCGAAACCGCACCGGCCGCCTCGACGATCTGCGCCGGCGTGTCGAACTCTGCGACGAGGACCTTGAGCTTGGCCATGTCAGTGAGCCTCCGCGTGCTCGGCGTGGCGCACGTCACCGTGGTGCGCATGGCCGTGGTGCGGATCCGCCTCCGGCATCACGCCCTTCACCTCGGCGATGGCGATCGCCGGCAGGAAGCGCAGGAAGAGGAGGAAGAGCGTGAAGAAGAGGCCGAACGAGCCGATGAACGTGAGGATGTCCCAGATGGACGGCATGTAGTAGCCCCACGACGATGGCAGGAAGTCGCGGTGCAGCGTCATCGTGATCACGAAGCGCTCGAACCACATGCCGATGTTCACGAAGATCGAGAGCGCGAACATCACCGGGATCGACCGGCGCATCCTCTTGAACCAGAAGAACTGCGGCGTGATCACGTTGCACGAGATCATGATCCAGTACGCCCAGGCGTAGGGGCCGAACGCACGGTTCACGAAGGCGAAGGCCTCGTACTCGTTGCCGCTGTACCAGGCGATGAAGAACTCCATGCCGTACGCGTAGCCGACGAGCGTACCGGTCAGGAGGATGATCTTGTTCATCTTCTCGAGGTGGCTGATCGTTACCAGGTCCTTGAAACCGAAGACCTGGCGGGCGACGACCATGAGGGTCACCACCATGGCGAAGCCGGAGAAGATCGCGCCGGCGACGAAGTACGGCGGGAAGATCGTGGTGTGCCAGCCCGGGACCACCGACACCGCGAAGTCGAACGACACGATGGTGTGAACCGAGAGCACCAGCGGCGTCGAGATGCCGGCGAGGATCAGGTAGGCCCGCTCGTAGTGCACCCAGTGGCGCATCGAGCTGCGCCAGCCGAGGGAGAAGATCCCGTAGAGCAGCGCCCGGGTCTTGGTCGTCGCACGATCGCGCAGGGTGGCGAGATCGGGGATGAGGCCGACGTACCAGAAGAGGATCGAGACGGTGCCGTAGGTGCCGACCGCGAAGACGTCCCAGAGCAGCGGCGAACGGAAGTTCGGCCACATGCCCATCTGGTTGGGCAGCGGGAACATCCAGTAGGCGAGCCAGAGGCGGCCGACGTGGATGCCCGGGAAGGTGAGGGCGCAGGCCACCGCGAAGATGGTCATCGCCTCGGCGAAGCGGTTGATCGAGGTGCGCCACTTCTGCCGGAAGAGGAAGAGGATCGCCGAGATCAGCGTGCCCGCGTGGCCGATGCCGACCCAGAACACGAAGTTGACGATCGCCCAGCCCCAGCCCACCGGCTGCTGGAGACCCCAGATACCGGTACCGGCCCACACGAGCCAGAGGATGCTGGCGCCGAAGACGCCGAGCACGCCGAGCGCGAGCGCGAGGCAGACGTACCAAACGAGCGGCGTCTTCTCTTCCGTCGGACGCGCCACCACCTCGGTGACGTCGTGGAAGGTGAGCCCGCCATGGACGAGCTTCTCCTCCTCGTATTCCGAGGTGGGGAGAAGCGCTTCGGGGATGGTGTTAGGAGTCTGGCTCACGACACCAACTCGGGGTTCGGGTTGCGGATGCGGGCCAGGTACGAGGTGCGGGGCTTGGTATTGAGCTCCGCGAGGACCTCGTAATTCCTCGGCTGCTGCTTCAGCTTGCTGACCCGGCTGTTCGGGTCGTTGACGTCGCCCATGACGATCGCCTCGGTCGGGCACGCCTGCGCGCAGGCCGGCGTGATCGCGCCGTCCGGCACCTTCTCGAAGCCCGAGAGCTTCGCGTCACGCTTGGCGGCGTTGATGCGCTGCACGCAGTAGGTGCACTTCTCCATCACGCCGCGGGTGCGAACGGTGACGTCCGGGTTGAACTTCATCTTCTCGACGTCGGTGATCGCGTCGAGCCCCTGGGTGTGCCAGTCGAAGAAGTTGAAGCGGCGGACCTTGTACGGGCAGTTGTTCGAGCAGTACCGGGTGCCGATGCAGCGGTTGTAGACCATGTCGTTGAGGCCGCCGTCCTTGGAGTGGACGGTCGCCGCGACGGGGCAGACGTTCTCGCAGGGCGCGTTCTCGCACTGCTGGCAGGTCATCGGCTGGAAGAGCACCTCGGCGTCGTCGAGGTCGGCCGCCTCGCCGGAAGCGGCGAAGTAGCGGTCGAGACGGATCCAGTGCATCTCGCGGCCCATGCGCGTCTGCTCGGGACCGACGATGGGGATGTTGTTCTCGGCCTGGCAGGCGATCATGCAGCCGTTGCAGCCCACGCAGGCGTTGAGATCGATCGACATGCCCCACTGCTGGCCCGTGTACTCGTGCTGCTTCCACAGCGCGAGGAGCGGCGGGTGCTGCACCATCTCGCGGGCGAAGTACGGGTTCTGCTCGTACTCCTGGATCGACGCCTCGCGGATGAGCGGGCGGCCCTCCATGCTGTGGTGGTCCTGGGTGGCTGCCATCAGCCACTCGCCGGCGACCGGGGTGACGCTCACGCCGCTCGCGAACCAGGCGTTCTGGCTGGTGCGGAGCTGGTAGGCGTCGAAGCCGCGGTCGGTGCCGACCCGGCCCGCCGCCTTGCGGCCGTAGCCCAGGGCGAGACCGATGGTCTCCTCGGCGGTGCCGGGCTGCACCCAGACGGCTGCCTCGACGGCGCGTTCGCCAGCCTGCAGCTTCACCATCTGGCCGGTCTTGAGGCCGAGCTTCTCGGCGAGCTTCGGGCTCACCAGCGCGGCATTGGACCAGGTCAGCTTGGTCAGCGGCTCCGGCAGCTCCTGGAGCCAACCGTTGTTGGCGAAGCGGCCGTCGTACATCTTGTTGTCGACGAGGAAGACGAGCTCCACGCCGGTGCCCGGCGCCGGGAGGCGCGAGACGGCGGGGCCGATGGCGCCTGCGGTGAGCTGCGCCTCGACGAACTGGCCGCTCGAGCCCTCGAGCACGCCGTCGTGCAGGGTCTTGCGCCAGGCCTCCTCGCCGCCGCGGCTCGCGAGGAAGTTGCTGCGAACGAGGTCGTAGCCCTTCTGCTGCTTGCCGGCGATGCGGGAGAGGAATTCGATCTTCGAGCGGCCGTCCCAGATCGGGCGGACCAGCGGCTGGACGATCGAGTAGGTGCCGTCGAGGGCGAGGGCGTCGCCCCACTCCTCGAGGAAGTGGGTCTCCGGGACCACCCACTGCGCGAGGGCGGAGGTCTCGTTCGGCGCCACGGTGAGGTGCACCGTGTTCTTCGCCTGCTTCATCGCCTCGGCGAAGGGGACGTCCGCGGGGGCGTCGTAGGCCGGGTTGCCGCCGAGCACCACGAGGGTGTCGACCTGGCCGCCCTGGAGCGCCTGGGTCGCCGCGCGGATCGCCTCGGTGGGGGCGACGGCGGGAACGCTGGCGGGCGTGGCGAAGCGGATCGTCTCGCCGACGTTGCCGAGGGCGTCGTTGATCGCCCAGGCGATCGCCTGGACGGCGGGCGCCTGGTGGCGGCCGACGGCGACCACGCTCTTGCCGCGCTTGCCGGCGAGGTCCTTGGCGAGGGCCTGGACGAACTTCGCCTGGGCACCCTCGCCACCTGCCTGCGCGATGCCCGTGGGGATCGAGACGCCCTGCTTCTGGAGCTCTGCTGCGAGCGCCCGGAGGAAGGGACCGACCTGCGAGGCACGGAGGCGGAGGCGGTGATCCGCAGCGGCGCCGGTGACGGTGAAGACCGGCTCCACCGCGTAGAGGCGGTTCATGCCGCCCGGTGCGTCCGGCGCACGGCGCTGGGCCCAGTCGCGGCTGTAGCGGAGGTGGAAGGGGCCGCTGCCGAAGAGGTCGGCGTCCACCGCCACGATCGCGTCGGCACGCTCGATCCGGTAGACGGGCTCGAGGGCCTGGCCGAAGGCGAGGCGGGTGCCGGCGAGGACGTTCTCGTTGGAGATCGCCTCCCACTCGAAGAAGCGGGCCTGCGGCAGCGCCTGCTCCATCTGCTGGCGGACCGCGGCGAAGGTGGGCGACGCCGAAGCCTCGCTCACGATCACGAGGCCCCTGCCGCCGTTGCTCCGGAGGTTGCCGAGGAGGCCGTCGAAGCTCTGGTCGAAGGCGGCGAAGGTGCTCTCCTCGCCGTTCTTCAGCACGCGGACCGTGCGGTCCGGATCGTAGAGCGAGAGGATCGCCGCCTGCTCGAAGGTGCACGCTGCACCCTGCGACGCGGGGTGGAGCCGGTTGCCCTCGATCTTGGTGGGACGGCCCTCGTGCGCCTCGACCACCAGGCCGGTCACCGTGTCGCCGTAGGACATGGTGGTGGCGTAGAACTGCGGCAGGCCGGGGACGAGGTCCTCCGGGCGGCGGGCGTAGGGGAGGATCTTCTCCTCGGGCCTGCGGACGCAGCCGGTGCCGAAGCCGGCGAGGGCGACGGAGGCGCCCATCAGCTGCATGAAGCTGCGGCGCGAGACCGGGTCGGTGAGCTCGGAAGCGCCTTCCGGGAACTCTTCGGCCACGAGCTTCTGGAACTCGGGGGTTCCGGCGACGTGATCGAGGCTACGCCAGTAGGTCTTGCCGTTCTCCTCGATCGGGAGGAGTTCGTTGCGGTTCTCGTTGTGGTTCTGGCTCATCGGTGGCACCCCGAGCAGTCGACCGGCGCGGCGACGTGGTACTGCTCCACGAGCTGGTTGCCGTAGGCGACAGGGTCCGTGCCCTCGGGCGGGGTCCAGGCCATGTTGGTGACCTGGTCCTTCGGGCGGAGGTTCGGGCCGGGATTGCGGTGGCAGTCGAGGCACCACTGCATGGAGAGCGGCTCGGTGACGCGGACGACCTCCATCTGGTCGACGCGGCCGTGGCACTCCACGCAACCCACGCCCTTGGCCACGTGCTGCGCGTGGCTGAAGTAGGCGAAGTCGGCGAGGTTGTGGACCTTGGTCCACTCGATCGGCTGCCCAGTCTGGTAGCTCTGCCGCACGAGCTCGAGCTTCGGCGAGTCGTACTTCACCACCGTGTGGCAGTTCATGCAGGTCTCGGTGGGCGGCACGCTCGCGTGCGGACCCTTCTCGACCGCGGTGTGGCAGTAGCGGCAGTCGATTCCGAGCTGGCCTGCGTGAAGTTTGTGGCTATAGGCCACCGGCTGCTTCGGCGCGTAGCCGACTTCGGTGTGCTTCGGCGAGAACCAGAACCAGACGGTTCCGATCACCACGATGCCGAGCGCCACGGCTGCCAGGGGAATCACCCGGGGGATCTGGTTGACCCAGGGCGGGAAGACGTACGGGACCGGGGACTGGTCGCGATCGTCCGGTCGGTGTCCGGTAGAATCCACTGAGGTCGCCCTACCTTCTGGAATAGGCCCATGCACGGCACCGTTGCGAGGCTGCCGAAGACCTGAAGTTCCACGCTGCGTTGCGGGAGCGGCCTGCTAGGCAATGACCGTGCCGTGACAGTTCCGCGCCGCAGCAGCGCTCTCGTTCCTCGTCTGTCGGCGCTGCTGCGGCAAATTGCCGCGGCATCACGCCGCACCTGTCCGCTTCGCCACACTACGTCCGCACCGGCATCGCCCGAACGCCCTACGAGGAATCGGAGCCGACGCACGGCAGCGAGGCTGGCGCGATCGGAGGTTCCTGCGTACAAGGACGTTCTTGTCTTGCCGGGCACGGACCGGCGCGCGGTTTCTAGCCCAGGGCCCGACCGCGTGGGAAGCGTTTTTTGCTTATGCGACAGCTCCTCGTCATCGCCGGCTTGATCATTTGCGCCACCGTTGCAACGGGCGCCTTCCTCGCCTCCACCGGTGTCTCCAACGTGGTCGGGTCGGGCCAGGCTTTCGCCGAGAAAACGGCGGTTTCCACCCTGCGGACCCTCCACTGGGCGCAGGGGAATCTGCGCCGCGGAGCCTTCATCGATACCGATCGCGACGGGATCGCCGAGTTCGGGACGATGGAGCAGCTCGCCGCCACCGCCCCGCTCCCCTCTGGCCAGGTGGTGCCGGCGACCCTGGTGCCGCTCGCAGGCAACACGATCGAAGGCGGAATCCTCGAAGCCCACGGCTATTGCTTCCGCTACGACCTGCCGGAAGGTGCCGACGGACGCGAACGGCGCTTCGTCGCCTACGCCTGGCCGCGCCTCGCCGCCGCAGGGAACAAGGTCTTCTGCATCGACCAGGACGAGGACATCCTCCAGTCGGGGAACGAGGCCGGTTGGATCGGCTGCGAGCAGGGGCCGCCGCCCGGCACCTGCCCCGAGGCGGAGGAGGCGGATCGCCCCGGTGCGACGTGGGTGCGGTGGAAGGGCAAGCGGAGCCAGCTCAAGGTCGGTGCGATCGACTGATGCAGCCCCTGCCGATCGATCCCGTCCTCCCCGACCTCGTCGCGGCGCTGCGCGCCCACCCCGCCCTCGTGCTCGAGGCGCCGCCCGGCGCCGGCAAGACCACCCGGGTCCCGCGGGCGCTCCTCGAGGCCGGGTCGATCGAAGGCGAGATCCTCGTGCTCCAGCCGCGGCGCCTGCCCACGCGCCTCGCCGCGCAGCGGGTGGCGGAGGAGCTGGGCGAGGCCCCCGGCGAGCGGATCGGCTACGCCGTCCGCTTCGAGGAGGTGGCGGGGCCGAGGACCCGGGTGCGCTTCGTCACCGAGGGGATCCTCACCAGGCGGCTCCTCGCCGACCCGCGGCTCCGCGGCGTGGGGGCGGTGATCCTCGATGAATTCCACGAGCGCCACCTCGCCGGCGATCTCGCTCTGGCGCTGCTGCGCCGGCTGCAGCGCACCACCCGCCCCGACCTCAAGCTGGTGGTGATGTCGGCGACGCTGGCGGCGGAGCCGGTGGCTGCCTGGCTCGGCGACGCGCCGCGACTCCGCAGCGAGGGGCGCCGCTTCGACGTGGCCATCGACTACCTGGAGCAGGCGGACGAGCGGCCGCTCCACGAGCAGGTGGTCGCGGCGGTGAAGCGCCTCCTGCGCGAGGGGCTCGACGGCCACACCCTCGTCTTCCTGCCGGGCGCCGGCGAGATCCGCCGGGCGGCGGAGCTCCTCCAGCCGCTGGTGGAGAGCCACGACCTGCTCGTCCTTCCCCTCCATGGCGACCTGCCGCTGGCGGAGCAGAACCGGGCGGTGCGGCCCAGCGCCCAGCGGAAGATCATCCTCTCCACCAACGTGGCGGAGACCTCGGTGACCATCGACGGCATCGCCGCGGTGGTGGACACCGGACTCGCCCGGGTGGCGAGCCACTCGCCCTGGAGCGGCCTCCCCACCCTGCAGCTCGCGAAGGTGAGCAAGGCCTCGGCGATCCAGCGGGCGGGGCGCGCGGGCCGCACCCGGGAAGGCCGGGCGCTGCGTCTCTACACCCGCCACGACTTCGAGAGCAGGCCCGATCACGACGCGCCGGAGATCCTCCGGCTCGATCTGGCGGAGACGCTACTCGCCCTCCACGGCGCCGGCGTCGGTGATTCCGGTGCCTTCGATTTCTTCGAGGCGCCGGCGCCTGCTGCGCTGGAGGCGGCGGAGACGCTGCTGCGGCGGCTCGGCGCCCTCGATCCCACGGGGGGCTTGAGCGCAGTCGGCAAGAAGCTGGTGCGGCTCCCCGTGCACCCGCGCCTCGGGCGGCTCCTCGTCGAAGGCGAGCGGCGCGGCGTGGCGCAGAGCGCGGCGGCGGTCGCCGCGCTCATCGCCGAGCGGGACATCCGGGTCGAGGCGCGCACCTTCGGCGGCGGCGGCCGTTCGCGCCGGGTTTCGGGATCCTCGGACGCGCTGGAGCTCCTCGAGCGGTTCCGCGAGGCGGAGGGCGCCCGGTTCGCGCCGCAGCGCCTGCGATCGATGGGCCTCGACGTGCGGGCGGTGGACGCGGTGGACCGCGCCCGCAAGCAGCTCGCGCGGCTCGCGAAGAACGAAGCCCCCGCCCCTGCCGACGAGGAGGAGGCGCTGCTCCTTTCCATCCTCGCCGGCTTTCCCGACCGCGTGGCGAAGCGCCGCACGGCCACCGGCAGGGATCTCGTCCTCGCCGCCGGCGGCGCCGCCGAGCTCTCCGAGGCGAGCGTGGTCCACGACGCCACCTTCGTGGTGGCGGTCGACGTGGAGGAGCGCGGCAGGCCCGGCGCCCGCCGCAGCACCACGGTGCGGATCGCCTCCTCGATCGAGCCGGAGTGGCTGCTCGATCTCTTCGCCGACGACGTGGCGGAGAGCGACGAGTGGCTCTGGAACGCGGAGGCGGAGCGGGTGGAGCGGGTGAGCCGGATCACCTTCGGGCAGGTGGCCCTCGAGGAGAGCCGCGGCCCCGCCGCCCCGTCGCCGCAGACGGCGCGGGTCCTCGCCGACGCTGCGCTGGCGCGGGGGCTCTCGAGCTTCGCGCCCTCGATCGAAGGGCTGCTCCACCGGCTCGCGCTACTGGCGCGGTACATGCCGGAGGCGAAGATGCCGGCCCTCGGCGCGGAGGCGATGCGCGACGCGGTGGCGCAGGCGTGCGAGGGCTTGCGCTCCTTCGCCGAGCTGCGCGACGCGTCGCTGCAGGAGCTGCTGCTCCAGAACCTGGGCGGCGATCAGCAGCGGCTCCTCGCCCGCGAGGCGCCGACGCGGCTCACCCTGCCCGGCGGCCGCTCGGTGCCGATCCACTACGAGGCGGACCAGCCGCCCTGGATCGAATCCCGGCTCCAGGATTTCTTCGGGATGGCGAAGGGGCCCGCCGTCTGCGGCGGCAGGGTGCCGCTCACGCTCCACCTGCTCGCGCCGAACCAGCGGGCGGTGCAGGTGACGCAGGATCTCGCCGGCTTCTGGGAGCGCCACTACCCGCAGATCCGCAAGGAGCTCTGCAGGCGCTATCCGCGGCACGCCTGGCCGGAGGACGGCAGGACCGCCACGCCGCCGCAGGGCGGCAGGCCGCGCTGAGCACGCGAAGCGGGCCTGCCGATCGGGATAGGGGCCGGCAGTTTTCTGCTGCCGGTCCCCTCCCACACCACCGGACGTGCGGGTCCGCATCCGGCGGTTCGGTTGGTTGAGGTGCTACGC
>NZ_JAWLCN010000005.1 GCF_041687135.1 Vulgatibacter sp.
CAGCCTCGCGACCGACGCCTTGCGGTTCATGTGGGTCGCTGCGACCAGCTTCCCAGAGGACTTGCACCCCCTAGCCAAGGCCCATGCTGGGCACACAAATGAAAAAGGCCCGGGTTTGCCCCGGGCCTCTCTCGTCGCGCGTCCTGTGCCGCCGGTCAGACCGGCGCGGCGGTGGAGGCGATCTCGGGCGGGTAGTGCTCGTCGGCCATGCCGAGCATCTTCGGCAGGCTGGACCGGTGGGCCCAGGCGAGGCGATCGACCGAGGCCGTGAGGGCCCCCTCGATCACCAGCGACTCGCCGCCGACCGTTCCGAGCACGGTGAACGGCGCGCCGGCCTCCTTGGCGATCCGCTCCACCTCGGCGCGCTTCGCCGGCTCGTAGGAGATCACCACGCGGCTCGGATCCTCGGCGAAGAGGAGCAGGTCGGCGCGGGCGCTGCCCGGCACCTTCACCTTCGCGCCGAAGGCCTTGCCGCCGATGCAGCACTCCGCCAGCGCGACGGCGATGCCGCCCTCGGCGCAGTCGTGGGCCGAGGCGACGAGCTCGGCCCGGACCAGCTTGCGCACCGCCGCCTGCACGGCCTTCTCACGGGCCATGTCGAGGCGCGGGGGCAGGCCTGCGGTCTTGTCGAAGATCGCCTTCAAGTACTCGGAGCCGCCGGCCTCGCCGGTGTTCTGGCCGAGGAGCGCGATCTCGTGCCCTTCGGCCTTCCACCACGGCGTGGAGACCTTGTTCACGTTGGGCACGAGGCCCACCACCGCGCACGAGGGCGTCGGCAGCACGGCGCGGCCCTCGGTCTCGTTGTAGAGCGAGACGTTGCCGGAGACGACGGGCACGTCGAGCTCGCGGCAGGCGTCGGCGATGCCGCGCACCGCCTCGGCGAACTGCCACATGATCTCGGGGCGCTCGGGGTTGCCGAAGTTGAGGCAGTCGGTGAGGCCCACCGGCTCGCCGCCGACGACGCTCACGTTGCGGCAGGCCTCTGCCACGGTGAGGCGGCCGCCCTCGTAGGGATCGAGGTAGACCATCCGCGAGGGGCAGTCGACCGACAGCGCCACGCCCTTGTCGCCCTTGGAGTCGACGCGGACCACGGCGGCGTCGCCGCCGGGGCGAACCACCGTGCCGGCGCGGACCATGTGGTCGTACTGCCGGTAGATCCACTCCTTCGAGGCGATGGTCGGCCGCGCCATCATCTTCTCGAGCACGTCGTCCAGGGTCTTCGGCTGCGGGAGCGTCTCCGGCTGGAAGTCCTGGAGGATGTCGAGCTCCATCGGCCGCTTGCGGGGGCGGTCGTAGACCGGCGCGCCCTCGGTGAGCGGGTCGATGGGCAGGTCGCCGGCGAGCTCGCCGTGCCAGAAGAGCTTGAGGTGGCCGGAGTCGGTCACGCTGCCCACCACGGCTGCGTCGAGGTCCCACTTCTCGAAGATGCGCAGGACGTCCTGCTCGCGGCCTTCCTTCGCCACGATGAGCATGCGCTCCTGCGACTCGGAGAGCATGATCTCGTAGGGCGTCATCCCCGTCTCGCGCATCGGCACGCGGTCGAGGTGCATGTCGAGGCCGTTGCCGGCCCGGCCCGCCATCTCCACCGACGACGAGGTGAGGCCGGCGGCGCCCATGTCCTGGATGCCGACGATGGCGTCGGTCTTCATCAGCTCGAGGCAGGCCTCGAGGAGGAGCTTCTCCACGAAGGGATCGCCCACCTGCACCGTGGGGCGCTTCTCCTCGGTCTTCTCGTCGAACTCCGCCGACGCCATGGTGGCGCCGTGGATGCCGTCGCGGCCGGTCTTGGCGCCGACGTAGATCACCGGATTGCCGACGCCCGAGGCGTTGCCGCGGAAGATCTTGTCGGAGTCGAGGACGCCGAGGGTGAAGGCGTTGACGAGGCAGTTGCCGTTGTAGCTCTCGTCGAACATCACCTCGCCGCCGACGGTGGGCACGCCGATGGCGTTGCCGTAGCCGGCGATGCCGGCGGTCACGCCTTCGACCAGGTAGGCGGTCTTCTGGTGCGAGGGATCGCCGAAGCGCAAGGAGTTGAGCGAGGCGATGGGCCGCGCGCCCATGGTGAAGACGTCGCGGAGGATGCCGCCCACGCCGGTGGCCGCGCCCTGGTAGGGCTCGATGTAGCTCGGGTGGTTGTGGCTCTCCATCTTGAAGGCCACCGCCTGCCCGTCGCCGATGTCCACCACGCCGGCGTTCTCGCCGGGGCCCTGGAGCACGCGGGGGCCGCTGGTGGGGAAGCCCTTCAAGTGCTTGCGCGACGACTTGTAGGAGCAGTGCTCGCTCCACATCACCGAGAAGATGCCGAGCTCGAGGAGGTTGGGCGTGCGGCCCATGTGCTCCTTGATCCGCTCGTACTCGTCGGCTTTCAGCCCGTGGGTCGCCACGATGTCGGGCGTGATCTCGCTGCTCATCGTGCTGCTCCCATCAGAGACTCGAAGATCTTCTTGCCGTCCTCGCCACCGAGCACGCCTTCGCAGAGCCGCTCGGGGTGGGGCATCATCCCGAGCACGTTCTTCTGCTCGTTGACGATGCCGGCGATGTTGTTGCGGGCGCCGTTCGGATTGGCGTTGGCGGTGACGCGGCCGTCCGCCTCCACGTAGCGGAAGACGACCTGGCCGTTCCCCTCAAGGCTCTCGAGCCCCTCGTCGTCGAGGAAGTAGTTGCCTTCCGCGTGGGCGATGGGGATCCGCAGCAGGCTGCCCTTCTCGATCGTGCGGGTGAAGGGCGTCTCGCTGGTCTCGGTGCGCAGCCACACGTCCTTGCACACGAATTTGAGCGAGTCGTTGCGGCGCATCGCGCCGGGCAGCAGCCCCGCCTCGAGCAGGATCTGGAAGCCGTTGCAGATGCCGAGGACCTTGCCGCCCTTCTTCGCGAAGGCCACCACCTCCTCCATCACCGGAGAGAAGCGGGCGATCGCGCCGGAGCGCAAATAGTCGCCGTACGAGAAGCCGCCGGGGAGGACCACGCAATCGAGGCCCGAGAGGTCCCGGTCCTTGTGCCAGATGAAGCGCGCGTCCGCGCCCATCACGTGTTTCACCGCGTGGTAGGCGTCGTGATCGCAATTCGATCCGGGGAAGACGACGATGCCGAAGCGCACAGGGCTCTCCTTTGCTCGGAGCGAGCAGTCGTCAGGAACCGACGATCTCGATGCGGAAATCCTCGATCACCGTGTTGGCCAGCAGCCGCTGGCACATCTCGGTGAGGCGCTCCTTCGCGCGGGCGGGATCGGTCTCGTCGATTTCCACCTCGACGTACTTCCCGAGGCGCACGTCCTGCACCTCCTCGTAACCCATGGTCGCAAGGGAGCGGGCGACGGCCTTACCCTGGGGATCGAGGACCCCTCGCTTCAACGTGACGTAGACGCGGGCGTGCATCCGAGTGCCTCCTCGTTCGCCCCCGCGGGAGGGGGGCGGAGTCGGCGCGGCCTATAGCACGGGGCGGGCGCCATGCGAAGGCCGTTCGGGGTCCCGCCGGGGCGGGTGGGCGGACCGGGCTGCCTCGGCTATGCTTTCGGGATAGTGAGCCTCGACGCCCTGCTCCTCGTCGTTGCCGGCGCTGCCGTCATCGCCCGTGCCCTCTTCGTCGCCGCCGATGCAGCGCTCGGCGGTGTATCACCCGAGCGCGCCGCCGAGCTGCGGGAGCGGAACGATTCCTTCGAAAATCGGGCGCTTCTGGCGCTGAAGCGGGACCTCGAGGGGACTGGCTTCACCACCCGCGGCGGCGCCATCGCGGCGCTCGCCCTCGCCGCGGCGCTGGCAGGCGCGGCCTCCCTGCGGCTCCTCGGCCCTGCGTTCGACCAGCTCCCCCTGGGGGAGCTCGCCGCTGCGGCGGTGGGCGGCGCCGCCTCCACCCTGGCGATCCTGGTGGTCGATCTGGTGCCCCGCTCCCTCGCGGTGGCCCGGCCCGAGCCCTGGGCGGGCCGGGTGGCCCTGCCCGTCTGGCTCGCCTCGCGGATCGTGGCGCCGCTGGGCAAGGCGATCCTCGGGGCGGTGGGGCGGATGCTCGCGCCGCTCGGCGTGAAGGCGACCTTCCGCTCGGCACCGCCGGCCCTCGAGGATCTCGAGCGCTACCTCATCGACGCCAGGGAGGACGAGGACGCGCCGGATTCGGAGCTGGTCCACTCGCTCTTCGAGTTCTCCACCCGGATCGCGCGCGAGGTGATGGTGCCGCGCACCGAGGTGGCGGCGGTGCCGATCGACATCACGCCGGCCTGCCTGGTGCAGCTCCTCGCCGAGAAGGGCCACTCGCGGCTGCCGGTCTACCAGGGGGACATCGATCACATCGTCGGCGTGCTCCATACGCGGGAGATCGTGCCGCTGCTCGCGCACCCGGAGCTGATCAAGCTGCCCGACGTGATCCGGCCCGCGACGTTCGTCCCCTGGGCCACGCGGGTGGTGCGGCTGCTGCGGGTGATGCAGCAGCAGCGGATCCACATGGCGATGGTCACCGACGAGCACGGCGGCTTCATGGGCGTGGTCACCCTCGAAGACATCCTCGAGGAGATCGTCGGCGACATCCACGACGAGTTCGACGAGGGCGAGACGGGGGAAATCGAGACACTCGCCGATGGCAGCTGGCGGGTGGACACCGGCATCGCCATCCCCGATTTCAACGACGCCCTCGGCGCGGCGCTCCCCGACGACGAGGACTTCGACACGCTGGCGGGCTTCCTCAACCACCTCGCCGGCGAGATCCCGGAGCGCGGCGCCACCCTCCACGCCCACGACCTCGTCTTCACCGTCGAGGACCGCACCCCCCGCCGGGTCCTCTCCGTCCGCGTCACCATCGCCCGCACGCGGCAGGTCGGTTGAGGTGACCGTGGCGGCGACAGTGCCGTGACCATAGACTGATGACCATGGGCACGACCAAGAAGACGATCCCGGCTGGGAGGTTCAAGGCCGAGTGCCTCGCGCTCATCGACGACGTCGCGCGCACCGGCCAGCCGGTCGTGATCACGAAGCGGGGCAAGCCGGTGGCACAGGTGGTGCCGCTGGAGGGAGAGGAGCCTCCTGGGCTCCAGGGGAGCGTTCTCTACGAGGGCGATCTTCTCTCCCCCATCGACGAGGACTGGGACGCGAACAGGTGATCGTCCTCGATACCCATGCCTGGATCTGGCTGGCCAGCGATCCGTCCAGGCTCTCAGCCAAGGCTCGACGTGCGGTCGCGCAGACACCTTTGGGCGTCGCAGCGATCAGCCTCTGGGAAGTTTCGATGTTGGTCACGCACGGTCGCATCCGCTTCGATCGGCCCGTCCGACAATGGCTCGACCAGGCCCTCGCCCTACCCGGCATCGAGTTGGTTCCGCTCGATCCAGAAGTGGCCTCGCACGCGGGAGAACTCGGCGACACCCTCCATGGTGACCCAGCCGATCGTCTCATCGTCGCAACCACGCTGGTGCGGGGCGCGAAGCTCGTCACGAAGGATCTTCGAATCCGCGGCAGCGGCATCGTCCAGACGATCTGGTAGCCCCCTGCTGCCCCTGCGGGTAGCAGCCTTGCCGCATGGGCCCTTCCTGCGCACCGTACAGAGATGCGCCATGCCGGCGCCGCGACCACCGCATCCGGGGCGCTGGCAGGGGGAACGGAGGAGCCATGCGCTGTGTCACCTGGGAAGAGTTCTTATCGGCAGGCGAATCGATCCTCGACGAGGCCCTGCGTTGCGGAACGCCGATCTACGTCCGCCGCCACGGAGAGATCGTCCTCGAGATCATGCCGACGGAGCAGGCCGAAGAGGCCGAGGAGGGAGGCGTCACCCCATCGGATCGCGCCTCGATCGCCGACCGCTGGTGCGCCGCCCAGCTGAGCAGCGACAACATCTAAAGGCCAGCACGGTCAGCTGTCCGCCAGACCGCCGCGGATGAGCGCAGCCAGCGCATCCGCTGCCTGGGCTTCGCTGCAATCGCCGCGGATCAGCGCTGCCGAGAGTGCCTCGCCTGCCCCGACCAGACCGATGCAACGCTGGTACAGCACGTCGTGAGCCAGCTTGCTGTGCGGTTCAAGCGCCGAGACGAAGAGCTGGACATAACCGTCCACGAGCTCCTGGTGCACGGCGCCCATCTCCTCGCTGCCTGAGAGCGCAGCCCCTACCGCATGCCACTCGCCGCTGTTGTCGGCATAGCAGTGCATGTAGGCGGCCGCGAGCGCATCGGCGGTCTCCTCGAACCCGCGTGGGTTGGCCCGCAACGCCTCCCGCAGCGCATTCGCGTGCTCCACGTCGATGGTCTTGTAGAGCTCGATGAGCAGGCCCGAGCGCGTGCCGAAATGCTCGTAGGCGATGGGCTTCGATACACCGGCGCGTGCGGCAAGGTGGCCCAGCGTCAGCCGGTCCGCCCCCTCCTCGCGCACGATCGCAAGCGCGGTGGCGAGCAGCTGCCGCCGCCGTTCGGCCTTCGAAAGCCGGCGCGAACCCGGTCCCTGGGTCGCAGTCTTCGATGAATCGGCCATGCGCGGCATTTCCCGTTGCGAACCTACGCCCAGAAACCTGCCACTGGTAACCTACTGAAGGTAGGCCACCTCGTTTCAGGAGCAAGCTCGCAATGATAAACGATCCGATTCTTCTCCTAGGCGGCTCCGGCATCGTCGGCCGCCGGACGGCGCAGTTTCTCCGCGCCGCCAACCCCACTGCGCCGGTGCTGATTGGCGGCCGCGATCTGGCCCGGGCGAGCGATGTAGCCGCTGGGATCGGGCATGCCGAAGGCGTGGCGCTCGATCTCGCTGCCGACGACCTCGGCCTCGGCGGCCGCCCGGTAGGCGCGGTGGCCATCTTCCTGAAGGACGACACGCTGGCCGCGCTGCGTTTTGCGCAGGCGCGCAAGGTGCCGCACATCAGCATCTCGTCCGGCACCTTCGAAATCGCCCCGGAGGTATCGGCGTATATCCACAATCCCACCGCGGCTCCGGTCGTCCTCGGCTCCGAGTGGCTCGCAGGCGCGGCGACGCTCCCCGCGCTCGAGTTCGTCAAGGCATTCGGCCGCGTGGACGACATCACGATCGGCGTGCTCCTCGATGAGCAGGACATCGGCGGCCCGGCGGCAGCGATCGACCTGCACCGGCTGACCGAAGTCGCGCCCACCGCGCTGCCCCGGCGCGACGGCGCCTTCTTCTGGCGCGTGGGTGACGAAGCCAGGGCAACCTACCGTGCCGTCGACGGCACGGAGATGGAAGCGTTCGCCTACTCGCCCTTCGACATCGCCGCCCTGTCGGCGGCGACCGGGGCACCCAATGTCCAGGTGAACATCGCGGTCGGAGTCAGTTCGACACGACGCCGCGGCGAACCGATGTCGACCGAGATCATCCTCGATCTGGCGGGCGAGGATCACGCTGGGCAGCCGCTCCGCACCCGCCATGCGATCGTCCATCCCGAAGGCCAGGCGCCGCTGACTGCGCTAGGCGTCACGATGATGCTGGAGCGGCTCGTGGGGCTCGACGGTAAGCCACCCAGCCCCGCCGGACTCTATCTCCCCGAACATCTGGTCGACCCGGCCGAATATCTGCGCCGCCTGGAGCAGATCGGCGGAACGGTTTCGAAAGCGGAGGTGCAGTGATGCGTCTCGATCCCGTACTGCTCATCGGCGGCACCGGCGCGTTGGGACGCAAGATCGCCGAACGGCTGCGCGCCCGGAACCCGGACCTCCCGATCACCATCGCAGCGCGCAACCAGGAACGGGCCCAGGCGCTGGCGGGCCAGCTGGGCCACGCCGATGCCACGGCGATCGACCTGGCCCGGGCCGATCTCGGACTTAGGGATCGGCGGTTCAGCATCGTCGTGCCGGCGTTCAAGGACCACGGCCACGTCAGCTACCGCTTCGCCCAGGACAGCGGCATTCCCTATCTGGCGCTGTCGGAGGTGGCATTCGAGATCGGTCCGCTCGTAGCGATGCACGCGCACCGTCCCCACACGCCCCTGCTGCTGGTCGGCCACGTCCATGGCAGCCTGCCCGCGATGATTGCGCTCGCGCTCTCGCGTTCTTTCGCTAGCGTCGACGCAATCCGGCTCGGTGCGATCTTCGATCCCGCCGACCCCCTGCCGCCCGGCGCGGAGGTCGACATGGCGCGGATCACGAAGGCGGGCCCCCCGCCGCTGGCGCTGGTCGACCGGAGGTGGCGTTGGCTGTCGCCCGAAGAGATGCAGTCGATCCGCCGCGAGGGAACCGAATCGGTTCCGGCCGAAGCGGCGGGGCTCACCGACACGCTCGGGCTCTGGGCACCCACCGGCGCACGGTCGGTCCGGCTCGACATGGGCGTGGGCGCGACCGCACCGGGCACGGACGGTAACCCCGGCCACGAGGTGGTCATCGAGATCGCTGGCACCGATACGGAAGACCGTACCGTCACCAGGCGCTGGAAGCTGACCGATCCGGACGGCAACGTCGCCTTTGGCGCCAAGGGGCTGCTGCTGGCCGTCGAACGCTTGCTCGGACTCGACGGGAGGCCGCCGGCGTCGGCCGGCCTCTACCTGCCCGAGACGCTGTTGGACGCCGACCACGTCGCCAGCCAGCTCCCGTCCTTCGGCATCACGCTGACCCAGGTCGCGTAGGCCGTACCGACCGCGGTCCGTTCTCCTGCGGACCCGGTCCTCGATCGGGCCGCTCGGTGATCTCAGCCACCGGGCCGGAGCCTGCCGTCGAGATCGAAGGGCACGCGCACCGATGCCGTCCTGCCGGGCACGCGGACGACCACGCTGCCCCGCACCTGCACCGGCAGCGCGCCGCCGCGCTCGAGCCGGCGCACCGCCAAGTCTGATTCGAGCAGACCCCGCTGGTCCGAGTTCCGCGGGGAACGCTCCGGATTGGCTCGACCATGCAATAGCCTTGGCAGTGATCGGTATCCCAGCACGGATGCCATAGTCCTCCGTCGGCAGCATGCAACGTCGGTAGATGTCACTCGCCGGGACCGGCAGACCGCCAAGGTTCCAGCACCCCTCTGCCGTCGGCGGTTCTTCGATCGTAACCGTTCACCGGTTTGCTAGGCCGCCGGCACTCTTGGCTCAGGTAGCAGCGAGGGCCGCGGTTTACCGCGGGCGGCTGCGTCCACCGACTGCGCGAGGAAGTCGAGCGCAGGGCGCTTCTGCTTTCGCAGCGTCGTAGTCACGGTGAGGATGCGCTCGGCATAGCGGCTGCCGTTCTCGCTGTCCGTCCCAAAGCAGCGCTTCCGCCAAAGCACCGCGCGACGCAGGTCACGCTCCGCCGCGTTGTTCGTCGGGTCGATCCCCTCCGTTTTCACGAAGGTCCAAAGCGCCGACTCGACCTTGAGGATCTCGGCGCACATGCCGGACACGCGGCCATCAGGGCACACCTCTCCGTCGCGGAGAAGGTCGCCGATGCGGCGCTCCACTTTCCTCATCCGCCGCTGGAATCGCTCGCGCGGCAGCGTGCCGTCACGGACCCGAGCCCACCACCTGAACATCTTCGACAGCTGCACGAGGAGCGCCTCGCCAATCTGCTTGCCGGGGCCACCGCGGTCGACCATCCCCTGGAAATCTCGCTTCACGTGAGCCCCGCCGATCGGGCGCTGAGAGAGCAGCAGCCACGAGTATGCCGCCCAGCGATCGCTGATCACGACGCCGGCAAACCCCTCGTTGAGGATCTCCAGGGCGACCTTCTTGCCGCGACTGCGCGCGATGGTGAAGACGCTCACCAGCGCGGTGGCAGCTACCCACAGCCAGGCCCGCCGCTTGTCCTCACGCCAGCCGGTCTCGTCCAGGTGCGCACTGGGCGCGCAGCGCACGAAGTCTCGCGCCTCTGCAACCGCGCCGGCCGCGGCCTCGCTCACGACCTGCTCGGTGTTGCTGATCGAGCCGCCAGCGAAATCGATTCCGAGCACGTCGGACACGAACTCGCGCGCCGAGCGCTTGGAAACGCCGAGCTTGCCAGTCAGCAGCGCGACGACGGCGACGAGGCGCGAGCCGAACGAGCCGCCCGGCAGGTTCGCCGGTTCGCCCGGGCGCGAGACGATGCCGCAGTCCGGGCAGCACAGCGCGTGGTAGCGAACCTCGGTGACGTCCGGCTCGATCTTCGGCAGGTCCACGATCTGGCGGCGACGCGGATTCGGATCGGTGCCCTCGAGCGGGCGCCGGCAACGATCGCAGTTGGAGGGCTTGAGGTCCACGAAGCGGTTCACCTTCTCGGGAGGCAACAGCTCGCGCTTGTGGTGCTTGTGGCCGCGCTGGCCACCGCGTGCTCTGCCGGTCGGATCCTTCTGCGGACGCGGAACGGACGGCGGATCGGACGACGGTGGTTTCGAGGAGTTGGTCGAATCGAGCTTCAGCTGGGCACGCAGCTCGGCGTTCTCCGCCTCGAGCTTCTCGATCTTCACCAGGGCAGCGGTCAGCAGCGTCTCGAGCTGCGTGATGCGGCCCTCGAGTTCGGCGATGCGCTGGTCTCTGGGATCGGCGTGCGACACACCGAGGTTGGATCAGACGGAGATCCTCTAGTCGGTCCCCGATCCACCCGCCTCCATGTGGAAACCCGTGAACGGTTACGCCCATTCTTGCTGCTCCGCGAAGAGGGCCCGCCCGGCCAATGCCGAACGAGCCCTCTCCCGCGCCGTGGCGACGCCGGTGCGGCGCCGGAGGCCCTACTCGATGCGAAATGTCTGCACCGCGTCGGCGGTGAAGGAGGCGTCGCGGATCATGACGGTCTCCGCGCCGACGGCGCCGTCGACGCACTTGATGCCGGTCGCCTGGTCCTTGAAGAAGAGCTCCATCTGCACGGTGGTGCCGTCGGCGGAGATCGAGCCGCGGCCCTCCTGGGCGAAGCCGTTGAAGGTGGCGGTCACGTCGAAGCAGCCGCCGTCTTCCTGCACGTTTTCGATCAGGATGTTGGTCGAGGTGTAGGTGAGCTCGTTCGATACGGTCGCGTGATCGCACTCACCGGTCTCGCCGATGTCGGCCGCGCCGTTGAGGGTGCCGAGCTTCGAGGTCACGGCCCACTGGCCCGCCTGCACGAGGATGCTCATCTCGGCGTAGCACTGGGTGGCGCCGCCGAGGTTGGTGTCCTCGTCGTAGCCGTTCGGGTGCGACGGGATGTCCTCGCCCGTCATCAGCATGACCTTGCCTTCGAGGTAGGCGTTGATCTTGGTGGCGGTCGAGAAGTCGTTGACGGGGCCGCCGCCACCTGCGCCGCCGGCGCCACCCATGCCGCCGTCGCCACCTGCGCCGCCGGTACCACCGGCGCCGCCCGTGCCGCCGCTGCCGCCCACGGCGCCGGTTCCGCCGGCGCCACCGTTGTTTTCGCCGCTGTCGGTGCCCTCGCCGCACGCGGTGACGGCGGTGGCTGCTGCGAGGACCGAGACGAGAAGAATGCGCTTCATTTGATGGATTCCTCTGAAGAGAGCACTGCCGATGCAAGACGGCCGGGAACCCCCGACCAACGAAAATCGAGACGGCGGGTTACGCCCTTCCAGCGGGCGCGACGGGTGCAGCCTCGCGCCGGGCGTGAACCCTGCGGCCGAACGTAGAGACACCGAGCACGACGAAGCGACGATCCCCTCGGTGGCGGAGACGGCGGGTTCATGGTCTCGCCCCGCCCCCAGACGACGATGACGTAGTGGACGAAGGACCACCAGCGCGACCAGCACACCGCCGTTGGCGGCGAGCCCCAGGTGCAGGAGCGCGCTCACGCCGTGTGCGTAGACGAACCCCCGGGTTGATCACGAAGGTGGCGGTGCTCGCCACCGACGCAGCCAGGGTGATGCCGACGGTGATCGGGCCGAGATCACCGTTGGCGAGGGCGAAGGTCTGCGTCTTGCGCATTCCGCGCCAGACGAGCCACGCGGTTGAGGCGGCGTAGCGTCCGAAGATCAGCCAGGCGAGCTGCAGCTTGTCCATTGGCCAGCATCCTCACTGCAAGGCCGTTGACCCGTCAATCGAACCACACCCCGACGGGGTTAGACACCACCCCGTGCAGGGAGAGCCGGCGCGGCGGAGAGTCGAGCTGGCCGAGATGGAGGAGCGGTCGCCTTCCTTTGCAGCGACGAGACCAGGAAACCCACTGGCTGTGCCCTCGCAATGGACGCCAGCTGGCCCCTGGACTGACCAAAGCTACGGTGCAAGCTCCACCGGCCGGAGCCTGCCGTCGAGATCGAAGGGCACACGCACCGATGCCGTCCTGCCGGGCACGCGTACGAGCACGTTGCCCCGCACCTGCACCGGCAGCGCGCCGCCCCGCTCGAGCCGGCGCACCACCGCCGTCGGGAGTTGATCCCAGCCGAAGGTCAGCGGCAGCTGCAACGCAGCGGTGCCGCCTGCCGGAACGAGCACGCCGGTGGCCCCGCCCACGGCGGCGCTGCCCACCGCCACCGTCTCCTCCTCGAGGCGCACGTCGTATTCGAGCGCGTGGGCGGAGACCGGCTCCTCGGAGCGGCTCCGCAGAACGAGGGAGAGATCGAGGATCGCCTGCCCCGCGTCGAGCCGGTAGGCGGCGTGGTCGAGCGCTTCGGCGCGGAGGGGCGCGCTCTCGGCGCAGGAGAAGAGCAGCGGCAGGACGAGGAGGGCACGGCGCAACACGGGCCGCACCCTACCCCACTCCCTGCGTTTTGCGACGGCCTCGCTCAAGCGCGCTCGTAGATCGCTTCGCAGCGGGCCGCCGCGGCGTCCCAGCTGAAGTCCTGCGCCATCCCCGCCTGCTGGATCTCGCGCCAGCGCGCCGGGTGCTCGAAGGCCCGCAGGGCCCGGTCGACCGCATCGATCAGCGCGCCGGCGTTCGGATCCTGGAAGCGGAAGCCGGTGCCGAATCCCCCGGGCACGGTGGCGTCGACCACGGTGTCGACGAGGCCGCCGGTGGTCCGCACGATGGGCACGGTCCCGTATTTGAGCGAGTACATCTGGTTGAGGCCGCAGGGCTCGTAGAGCGAGGGCATCAGGAAGGCGTCGGCGCCCGCCTCGATCCGGTGGGCGAGGCCGTTGTCGTAGCCGACGTAGAGGCCGATCCGCTTGCCGTGGTAGCGCTTCGCCCCCTCGAGCCTGTCGACGTAGTGCTGCTCGCCGCTGCCGAGGATCGCGAGGTTGACGTTGCGCTCCATCAGCGCCGGGATCGCATCGACGATCATGTCGATCCCCTTCTGCCAGGCGAGGCGGGTGACCACCCCGAGGAGCATCGAGCCCGGGCGATCCTCGATGCCGAGTTCCTCGCAGAGCGCGCGCCTGCAGACGGCCTTGCCGGCGAGATCGTCGGGGCCGTAGCGCGAAGGCAGGTTGCGATCGGTGGCGGGGTTCCACTGGCCGTAGTCGACGCCGTTGAGGATGCCGACCAGCCGGTTCGAGCGCGACCGGATGAAGCCGTCGAGGCCGAAGCCGTGCTCGGGTGTCTGGATCTCCTGGGCGTAGGTCGGCGAGACGGTGGTGATCCAGTCGGCGAAGGCGACGCCGGCCTTGAGGTAGTTGACCCGGTCGTATTGCTCCATGCCCCAGGGCGTGAAGGCATCCCAGCCCAGGCCCAGCTCGTCGATCACCTTCTTGTCGAAGACGCCCTGGTAGCCAAGGTTGTGGATGGTGAAGACGCTCTTGGTGAAGCCGGGGCGCAGCCCCCGCTGCCGGGAGAGCTCGAGGGCGGCGACGCCGGTCTGCCAATCGTTCAGGTGGAGGATGTCCACCGGACCGAAGCCCAGGGCGTCCGCGGTGGGCAGGATGCGCCGGGAGAAGAAGGCGAAGCGGTGGGCGTTGTCGTCGTACTCCTTGCCGCCCTCGTCGTAGATCCCCGGCCTGTCGAAGAAGTGGCCGTGCTCGAGGAACACCACCCGCACGCCGCTCTCGAGCACGCGCTCGTGCACCGGCATGTCGAAGACGCGGGTCGAAGTGGGCCAGATGCCGTGCTTCTTCCGGTCGATCTGCCCGTAGAGCGGCGTCACGACCAGCACCTCGTGGCCGCGCCTGGCGAGCGCGTCGGGGAGCGCTCCAGCCACGTCGCCGAGGCCACCGGTCTTGGAGAAGGGCGCCACCTCGGACGCGGCGAAGACGATCTTCAAGCGTTCCTCCTACAGCTCGAGCTTGCGCAGAAACGAGGCCGCCTCTTCCGGCGGCGTGGGATTGATGAAGAAGCCGGAGCCCCACTCGAAGCCGCCGATGCGCGTGAGCGAGGGGGCGATCTCCAGCCGCCAGTGGTAGCTGGGCGAGCTCTCGAAATGGAGCGGGCTCGTCTGCAGCATCAGGTTGTACGAGGGATGCTCGAGGGCCTTGTCGATCTTGCGGAGGACGAGCCGGAGCGCCTCGGCGAGAGAGGCGAGCTCCTCGCGCTTGATCGTCTCGAAATGCGAGCGGTGGACCTTGGGCAGGATCCAGGTCTGGAAGGGCGTGCGCGACGCATACGGGCAGAGCGCGACGAAGCGGTCGTTCTCGAAGACGATGCGGCTACCGTCCTTGCGGTCCTGCCGAATGACGTCGCAGAAGACGCAGCGCTCGCGGAAGGCGTGGTAGCGGGCAGCGCCCTCGATCTCCGCCCGCGGCTCCCGCGGCACGATCGGCAGCGCGATGAGCTGGCTGTGCTCGTGCTCGAGCGTCGCGCCGGCAGCGGGCCCGTGGTTCTTGAAGACGAGGATGTACTCGAAGCGCCGGTCGCGCTTGAGGTCGACGATCCGCTCGCGGTAGGCCCAGAAGACCTCCTCGATCTCCCGCACCGAGAGCTGCGCCAGCGTCGCCTCGTGGCGCGGCGTCTCGATGATCACCTCGTGGGCGCCGATGCCGTTCATCCTGTCGTAGAGCCCCTCGCCCTCGCGGTCGAGGCTTCCCTCCACGTGCAGCGCGGGAAATTTGTTGGGGACGACGCGCACCGACCAGCCCGGCTCGTCGCGGCCGGTGCCGTGGCTCCGCCAGGAGAGGATCTCGCGGGGCGTCGCCGCCTCGTTGCCGGGGCAGAAGGGGCAATAGCCGCCGCTCTGCACGGTGGTGATGGTGTGGAAGTCGCTGGGGCGCACGCCCCGCTCACTCGCCACGATCACCCAGCGCCCGGTGATCGGGTCCTTGCGCAGCTCCGACAAGCTGTCACTCCTTGTGATGCACCGCTGCGGGCGCCCTGCGTCGCTTCGCCGTGTGGACAGGCGGGCGAACGTAGCCCCCCGGATCCGCACCTGCAAGGCGCAGATCCGCTCGGGTGTTCACCGGGAGGTAGGCTGCGCGCTACCCGACCACGCAGTTGCGGCCGGCGCGCTTGGCGGCGAGGAGGTTCATGTCGGCAGCCTTGATGAAGGCGACCGGGTCGACGATCTCCGAGTTCATGTCGGCGACGCCGACCGAGACCGTGATCGGGATCCGGCGGGTCTCGAAGAGGAAGCGGTGGTCCGCCACCAGGGCGCGAAGCTTCTCGGCGAAGATCCGCACCTTCTGCGGCCCGCTCTCGGGAAGCACCACCGCGAACTCCTCGCCGCCGTAGCGGGCGACGAGCTCCTCCTTGCGGATCATCCGGTTCTTCACCAGCAAGGCGAGCTCGCGGAGCACGTAGTCGCCGGTGAGGTGGCCCAGCTCGTCGTTGACCTGCTTGAAGTTGTCCACGTCGAACATGAGCAGCGAGAGCGGTCTGCCGTAGCGGGAGCAGCGCGCCATCTCCCGGTCGAGGAATTCGAGGAAGTAGCGCTTGGTGTGGACCTGGGTGAGGCCGTCCACGACGATCGTCCGGTAGATCTCCTCGTGGTAGAGCGCCTCGACGTTGCCGGCCTGCAGGAATTTGAGGATGCAGCCGCCCACCTTGATCAGATCGCCGGAGCGGAGCTGCCGCTCCTCGGGGCGGCGGACCTCCTGCTCGTTGACCCAGGTCCCGTTGGTGGAGGCGAGATCCTGGATGGTCACGCCGGCGTCGCGGCAGCGCACCACGCAATGGCGGCGCGAGACGTTCTCGAGCTCGACCACCAGGTTGCAGGAAGGATCGCGGCCAAGCACGGTCTCCGCCGCGAGCAGCGGGATCCGCCGCCCCAGCCCCGGCCCGTAGATGATCACCAGGCAGCTCTCGCCCTCGCCTTCCGGCAGCGTGAGCCCCGGTCCCACCCTGGTGACCTGCGTTTTCAGCGACGCCATTGCCAGCTACACCTTCCAGTGGACCCGCTCGAAATGCTCGTCGGGAACGTCGAAAGAGAGCCATCCCTGCGACGGGATCCGCTCCGCCTCGACCTCGCCGCGCATTCCTCGAACGGAGACGCCCGCGCGCTGTCCCGCGTGCAGCCCCACCGCTGCAAAGGGAATCGCGAGTTCGACGATAACACGCATCCGTCCGCCTCCAATCGCACCCCCATGGCCATGGTGTAGGCGGATGTCTTCATCCTTCAGCTCGGCCCGCAGCTCGATCACCTCGTCCTCGCGCTGCAGGCTGATGCGCAGGCCGTCGAGCCGTTCGGTGAAATCGGCGCCCTCCTCCACCGGGTCGAGCCGCAGGTAGAGGTGTTCGGCGTCGAAGCCGTAGTAGAGCGCGCCGAAGGTGCCGACGTTCTGGTGCATCGCGCCGCCGCGGGCCTGCTCCGCCCGGAAGAGGCCGGCGCCGAGCCATTCGCGCCAGCTCTCGGCTTCGCCGTCGATGGTGGGATGGATGAAGCCGGTCGGCTCCTTCGCCGGCGTGGCCTCCGCTGCGCTCGGCCGGACGCCCGCGGCGATCGGCTGCAGCACCCGCGGCGGCGGCGGCAGGCCGAGGATCCGGAAGACCGCCTGGATGTGGCCACGGAAGAGTCCGTCGAATTCCGAGGCGCTCTCGGTGACGAAATCCTCGCCGTACCACCAATACCAATCGGAAGCCTCTGCAGCGAGGAGGTGCTCCCGGGCAGCGGCGATCCGCTCGGCCTCGACCCCTTCGGTCGCAGCGGTCTCCAGCGCCTTGCGCGCCTCGCCGACCAGGGTCCAGGCGGTGACGTCCTCCTCGTGGCCGATCCAGATCCGGTAGCTCGCCTCGATCCAGGAGCCCGACCAGATCTTCTCGATCCGCCCGGGCGGCACGCCCCTGGCGACCCGGGCGCCGATGGTCGTGGTCCGCACCCCGCCCTCCTCCTTCTCGAGCCGGGAGAAGAGCTCCGTCAGGAAGAGGTGGCCCGACTGCGGGTAGTGCTCCCAGGGATTCTCGCCGTCGAGGATCACCGAGCAGAGCGGCGGCTCGCCCCCCTCCCACGGCGCACCGTGGGCGATGCGGCCGAGGTGGCCGAGGAAGTCGTTGACCGCGTCGCGGGCGGGGCTGCGCGCGTAGGTGAAGCCGAGGAGGTCGGAGAGGCCGTGATCCCGGAAGACCATGGCGATCTCGCCGTCACCTGCCCGCGCCGACCACGGGCGGTAGAGCGCGCGGCGGCGATCCGTCCCCGCTGGCAGGGAGCGGAAGAGCACCTCCTCGTCGGTGGCCACCCACTTCACGCCCTCGGTGGCGAAGACCTCGAGGGCCTCCGGCGAGACCGAACCCTCCGCGGGCCACATGCCCTCGGGACGCTTGCCGAAGACCTGCTCGAATTTCTCGAGGCCGCGGGCCACCTGCTCCCGGGCGTCGTCGGTGGCGCGCATCCGCGGCGGCATCGGGTGGTGCGGCAGCGCGATCTGCGCCGCATCGGTGTCGCAGAGCAGCGGCAGGATCGGGTGGTAGTAGGGCGTGGCGGTGAGCTCGACGCTCCCCTGCTCCTGCAGCTTCTTCCAGGTGGGGATGATCGAGCCCACGATCTGGCGCTGCGCCTCGAGGAGCGCGTGCTTCTCCTCCTCGGTGAAATCCCGGCCCTTGCGCACGAGCGCCTTCACCGTGTCGTTGCTCTCGCGGGCGGCGAAGCCCATCCACGCCAGGTTGAAGAGCACCTGGAGGTCGCGGATCTCGCCCACCGTGAACGAGCGGGCGACGCGGTCGAGGTCGACGCGCGAGAGATCGGTGCCACGCTTGTGGAGGATCTCCCAGTAGCGGGGGAGCGGGCGCACGCCCTGCTCCCAGCTCACCATGAAGAAATTCCGGAGCAGGAAGACACGCTCGGCGTCGACCAGATCGGCCGCGGAACGGGCGGTGAGGTCGAGGAAGCGATCCCGCGCCGTGCCGGCGGCGTAGTCCTCGAGCTGCGCGAGCAGGCTGGGGACGAAGTTGACGGTGCTCCGCACGCCGGGAAAGCGCTCGTGGATCGCCGCCATGTCCAGATAGGCGCGGGTGGCGTGGAGCCGCACCCACGGCAGGATGTACGCACCGCTCTCCGGATCGCGGTAGGGCGGCTGGTGCATGTGCCAGAGAAAGGCGAGTTCGATCCGAGACATAGGTCGGGCAGCCTACCTAAGCTGCGTCGGCCGGGGCCAGCGTGCATTGCCGCGGCCTCGGGGGCCACCAGCTTTCAGCGGAGGAGGCGATCGGCGTCGCGGGTGGCGGCACGGTCGGTGCGCAGCAGCCAGAGCGCCAGCGCGCCGCAGAAGCTGGCGGCGGCGAGGCGGTAGATCACCGCTTCGAAGGTGCTGGCGTCGTTGCCGCCGCCGAAGGAGAGCGGCGCTGCGCGGACGGCGTCCACCAGCGACACGACCGCCAGCACGGCAAAGAAGAAGCCGCCCAGCCGGGCGAAGGGCCGGCGCCTTTTCTTCCGCTGGAAGATGTCCTCCACAGGCGGCGCACTCTGCCAGACGGACGGGTCGTGAATCCAGCGGCCCGGCGAACAAAAACGGGCGCCCGGCAGATGCACGGGCGCCCGCTTGCCTGGCGTCGTCCGATCGCTACTGGGGCTCGATCATCATGCCCTTCGGGATCACCACGATGCCGCTCTCGGTGACGGTGAAGCGGCGCTTGTCCGCCTCCGCGTCGTAGCCGATCGTGGTGCCCGGCGGCACGTCGACCCCCTTGTCGATGATCGCCCGGCGGATGCGGCAGTTGCGGCCGACGTTGACCCGCTCGAAGACGATCGAGTCCTCGATGTGCGAGTAGGAGTTGATCCGCACCTGCGGCGAGAGCACGCAGCGGTGGACGCTGCCACCGGAGATGACGCAGCCCTCGGAGATGAGCGAGTCGGTGGCGGTGCCGACGCGGTCGTGCTCGCGGTCGGCGAAGACGAACTTCGCCGGGGGCTGGTTGTGCTGGAACGTGTAGATGGGCCAGCGGTTGTTGTAGAGGTTGAAGACCGGATCGACGTCCACCAGGTCCATGTTCGACTGGTAGTAGGTGTCGATGAGCCCCACGTCCCGCCAATAACCGCGCTCCTTCGGCCCCTGCCCCGGCACCGAGTTCTGGGCGAAGTCGTAAACGAAGACGCGGGAGTGCTGGTACATCTCCGCGATGATCGACTTGCCGAAGTCGTGGGCCGATTCGCGGCCTGCGTCGCGGACGATCTCGCGGACCAGCGAATCGGTGGTGAAGATGTAGTTGCCCATCGACGCGAGGATCTTCGTCTTGTCGTTGGGCATGGTCTTCGCGGTCTCGACGCTGGGCTTCTCCTGGAAGCCGATCATCCGGCCGCTGCGATCGACCTCGATCACGCCGAACTGCGGGGCGTCCTCCACCGGCATCGGGATCGCGGCGACGGTGCAGTCGGCGCCCATCTCCCGGTGGAATTGGAGCATCTGCCGCACGTCCATCCGGTAGACGTTGTCCGCGCCGAAGACGAAGACGAAGTCCGGCTCCTCGTCGGTGACGAGGTTGAGGTTCTGGTAGACCGCGTCGGCGGAGCCCTTGAACCACTCGGGGCCGGTCCGCATCTGCGCCGGCACCGTCTCCACGTAATTGCCGAGCTGCGAGGAGAGCCGCCAGCCCCTGGTGATGTGTGTATTGAGCGACTCGGATTTGTACTGCGTCAGGACCTTCATCTTGAGAAAGCCCGAGTTCGCGAAATTCGAGAGGACGAAATCGATGATGCGGTAGCGGCCGCCGAACGGCACGGCGGGCTTGGCCCGGTCCCTGGTGAGTGGATCGAGGCGGCGCCCTTCGCCACCGGCCAGGATCAAGGCAAGCGTTCTCGACATGGCGGTGAAGCCCTCCCTGGGAGCCCCGGTCTCCCCGGGGCCCACGGCTGCGCGGAACAGCGTTTTCCGGCGGATCTAGCTGCGCCCTTCCGGGTGGGCAAGGAGGGGATCCCGGTACCTTTCCCGCAGCGAACAGTCCGGCAGCGGTGCCGCCGGAGCGCGCGGGCTCATTCCGCCCGCGCTTCGGCCAGGACGCGCTCGATCGTCGCCGTCACGTGGCGGAGGAGATCCTGCTTTTCGCGGTAGGGGAGGAAGGCGCTCTTCCAGCCGTTGATCACGCAGGTGATCAGATCGTCCAGCGAGAGGCCGCAATGCTGGTGGGCGAGGAGCAGTTCCTTCGTCACGCTGGTGTCGGTGATCAGGCGGTTGTCGGTGTTCACCGTCACCCGCAACCCGTAGTCCAGGTAGAATTTGATCGGGTGGCTCTCGAGGCTCGGCACCGCGCCGGTCTGGACGTTGGAGGAGGGGCAGCACTCCAGCGGGATGCGGTGGTCGTTGACGTAGTTGAGGAGGTCGCCGTCCTCGCGCAGGCGCACGCCGTGGCCAATCCGGTGGGCGCCGCAGGTGTGGAGCGCCTGGGAGATCGACGCAGGTCCGTAGGCCTCGCCCGCGTGGCAGGTGCAGTTGACGTTGTTCTCGAGGACGAGACGGAAGGCGGCGAGGTGCTCCTTCGCCGGGTTGTTGTATTCCGCGCCGGCGAGGTCGAAGCCGCGCACGCCCCGGTTCTTGTAGGCGACCGCGAGCTCCGCGAGGCGCAGCGAGTGGGCCGGGTCCATGTTGCGGATGCCGCAGAGGATCACGCCGCTCTTGATCCCGGTCTCGCGCTTCGCGGCGCGCAAGCCGTCGAGCACCGCGTCGACGATGGTGGTGAGCTTCAGGCCGCCGCGCTGGTGGAGGATCGGCGAATAGCGGACCTCCACGTAATGGACGCCGTCGTTCCACTGGTCGATCGCCAGCTCGTAGGCGGCGCGGTAGAGCGCGTCCGCCGTCTGCAGCACCGAGAGGGTGACGTCGAAGGCGACGAGGTATTGCTCGAGCGAGCCGCAGAGCTCGCCCATGTGGATCGCCCGGGCGAGCGAGGCCTCGTCTGCAGCCGGGAGATCGACCGCCTGCTCCTTCGCCAGCTCGAGGATCGTGGAGAGGCGCATCGAGCCGTCGAGGTGGCAGTGGAGGTCCGTCTTCGGAAGCGCTCGGACGAGCGCTTCCGTGACTTTGACCTTCTCTTCCGCGCCCGGGCCGTCCACGCGCCCACCCCGCTTCCAACTCCGCGCAGTGGAAGGAATGCCGACCGGCGCTTCGTCGTCGAGGAGGGGATCGCTCATGCGCCGCGACCCTAATCCCGCCAGGGCGTGGCCGACAAGCACACGCTCGCCCTGCATGCGAGCAAGGCATCCGCGGTGGAGGCTGCACATGTTTCCGCAGTTCCCCCTCCCCCAACGAGGGGACGGTTCACGGAAGGAGGAGCCCGGGTATGCAGTGCAGGGACGTGATGTGGAGCAGCCCCGTCACCCTGGCCCCCGAGGATACGGCGCATGTCGCGGTGCGGAAGATCACGCAGGCCGATGTCGGTGCGCTGCCGGTGGTCGACGACGACGGGCGTTATCTGGGGATGGTCAGCGAGCGGGCGCTCGTACGGCAGGTGATGGCGGAGGGGCTCGACCCCAAGCTGACCCGCGTCGGCCTGATCATCGATCGGAGGATGCCGCAGGTCGATCCGGACGACCCGGTCTCGGTGGCCCTGAAGCGGATGGACGAGGCGCGGACGCGCTGGGTGGCGGTGGTGCAGGACCGGAAGGTGATCGGCCTCATCGGCACCCGGGACATCCGGCAGCGGGCGCGGAGCGAGGACGCGAGCGACCTGCACGTGGTGACCGACGCGGCGCTCCTGCATTGACGAGTGCTGTGCGGTGCTGCAAGCGTTCGACGCATGGACGACGAACAGGCACGTGAACGGCTCGAGGCGTTGCGCGCGGAGCTCGAGGCACAGCTCCGCGCCAACGCCGAAGGCGCGCGCCCCGTGGATCTCGATCAGCCGATCGGCCGGGTGAGCCGCGTCGACGCCCTCCAACAGCAACAGATGGCCCAGGCCGCGCGGCGGCGCGACGAGCTGCGCCTGCAGCAGGTCCGCGCCGCGCTGGGCCGCCTGCAACGTGGCGAGTACGGCGACTGCCTGCGCTGCGAGGAGCCGATCGGCGCCGAGCGGCTGCAGGTGAAGCCCGAGGCGGCATTCTGCATGGCGTGCCAGGCGGGCGCGGAGTAGCACCGCGGCCGATGACGAGGCGATCGTGCCAGCGGCGGCACCAGACAGCCGGCAGGGGCGGTACCGGCTAGCCGGCATCGCCGACACGACGCGAAGAACCCGACCGCACGCCGCCTCGAAAGCCCGGTTCGCGCCCCCGGTCCACACCCGACAGGTCTCTCACACGGGGTCTAACGTCCCTCCTACTCCCCATGCGAACATCAGCCTCATTCAAGTTCGCGGGGGCGGGCGATGGGCAATCGGCGGCAGAAGCACGAGCAGCGGGAGATGCGTTTCGAGACGGTCCGCTGGGGCGGCGCCCGCCAAGGCGCAGGCCGCAAGCCGCTGCCGAAGAGCAAGCGCCGGATCGCGCACCGGAGCCGCGAGGCGATCGGCCTGCAGCAGCCCGTGCACGTCACCTGGCGCGTACGCGACGACGTCTGGAACCTGCGCTCCCGGCGCTCGTTCCGGCCGATGCTTCGCGCGTTTGCAGCGGTCTCGGACCGCTGGGGCGTCCGGCTCACCCACTTCGTGGTGCTCGGCAACCACCTCCACGTCATCGTCGAAGCAGACGGCGCAGGCGCACTGGCGCGCGCGATGAAGGCCCTCGCCATCCGCCTCGCCAAAGGCCTCAACCGGCTGATGGGCCGCAAGGGCGCGCTCTTCACCGACCGCTACCACACCCGCGTGCTCCGCTCGCCCACCGAAGTGCTGCACGCGATCCGCTACGTGCTCGGCAACGCCAACGTGCACGCAGCACGGCAGGGCAGGCCCACCTCGCTACGCGCGGACGCCTACGCCGCCGGCTACGGCGTCAACGACGGCAGCGACGCGTCGTGGCGCGCGCTGGCGGACGACGGCCCGCCGATCGCGCCGCCGCGGAGCTGGCTCATGCGCGTGGGGTGGAAGGTCGCTGCCGCACGGACGGCGCGACCTGCCTGAGACGCCGCGCTACGCGCGCAGCGCGGCGTCCGCCTCGGCGAGCTCCGCCTCGGAGAAGACGGCGATGCCGTGCTGGCGCAGCAGCGCGGTGGTGACACCCTCGCCGGCGATGGCCTTGCCGGTGAAGGTGCCGTCGTAGATCTGCGAAGAGCCGCAGGAGGGGCTGCGCTCCTTGAGCACGGCGACCCGGATGCCATGTCGCTGCGCGATCTGCAGCGCCCGCTCGGCGCCGGCGCGGAAGGCGGCGGTGTCGTCGCCGCCCAGGTTGTTGCGCACGGCGGCCCTGCCCGCGAGCACGTCGGCGCCGACGCCGCTCCGGATCTCGGCTGGCGGCCGCGGCACGGGGAGCCCGCCGCCGATCTCGGGGCAGAACGAGACCACCCGGCCCTCCCGCTCCCACCGGGCGAGGATGTCGTCGTGCGAGCGCTTGTCGCGCCCGTCGTAGCGAACCCGCTCCCCGAGCAGGCACGCGCTCACCAGCACCTTTTCCATCCCCGCACCTCCGGCAGCGGCATAACGCTGTGCGCCGGTGCGGGCAAGGCCTACCAGCCCCCGCACGGCATCTGGCCCGGCACGGGCGGCTCCGCGTTCAGCGCCCTGGCACCGGCGCGAGCCAATCGTAGGGGACGGACGGCAGATCCGCCGTGGGATCCGGCGGCGGGTCACCCGGGTCGTGGGGCTCGGTGACCCTCCCGGCGACCAGCAACACGCCGGTGCGGTAGTCGCGCACGAGGAAGAGGAAGGGTCGATCGAAGTCCAGGTTGGCGGCGAGACGCGGGGCGCCTCGGGGGCCGTAGACGACACGCGCGTAGTCGCCGGAGAGGCTGCCGCCCTCGTCGAATTCGAAGGTGACGTCGTGGGAAGCGCCATCGACCTCGAGCCGGCTCGTCACCCGGAACCGCGGCACCTCGATGCGAATCGCGGCGGACTGCAGCTGGGAAATCCAGCGTGCGATGCGCTCGGTCGAGAGCATCGCCTCGATCGATGACAGAGGTCGCGGCTTCGGCTGTTCGGAGGGCGGGGGTGGCGGCTTGCTCGGGGTGGGGACGCCCGCTCTCCTGGCGAGTTCCTGCATCGCGGGGTCGGAACCGAGCAAGGCGTCGCGATTGCCTGGTCCGGTGTCCGGCGAGATCAGCAGCAGGGCGACGTCGCCGCAGGCATAGGGGATTTCGACCACGCGCACCCCATCGACGAGGGCGTAGCGGAAGGGCCCGAGGTAATCCCACAGCGACGTCGTCTCGACGGTGCGGTCCGGCGTCACGCGGAAGCGCAAAGTCGAGGTGCTGCGGATCGAAAAGGGGCTCGCCCATTCGGCTTTCCACGCAGCGGCCGCGACCAGCTTGCCACGCGCCGCCTGCCTGCTCTGGTGGTCCAGCACACACCGGGGGTCCCTGCTCCGCAGCAGCAGTTGCAGCGCGTCGCTCGTCCCCTGGAAGGGCTCGACGGCAGCCGGCGGTGAAGGCGCCGCGACGAGCGCTGTGGCCAGCGCAGGCCCCGATACGGCGACGTCCACACCGGCGGGCGCCGCGCGGAGGAGCTGCAGGGTCAACTTGTCCACCCGCGCCGCCAGCGCCAGCAGCTCCTCGGGTGGCGATCCATCGACGGGGGATTGCGGCCCGGTGGCGACCGGCGGGACCGGGCGTGAAGGCCGCGCGCCCACGGTCTCCACCACGGCGCGCGGCTCCGGCGTCGCCTCCGCCGGTGGCGCCGGGTCGCTGCAGCCGGCAGCCGCCAACGCCAACGACAGCCCGGTGATCGTTCGCAGCACCGCCATGGCCCCGATCCTCCCCGGGCCATGGTCCCACGGTTGGGCAGCGCCCGTCGTCACACCGGCTGCACGAAGCGCGCGACCACGCGCTTCACGCCGACGCCGGGGAAGCGGATCGAGAGCTTGTCGCCCTCGGCGCCCTCGACCATGCCGACGCCGAAGCTCGGGTGCCGCACCGGCGTCCCGATCGGATAGGCGCCGGGGCCGCCCATGCCCATCGACGGCAGGGTGGCGGCCTTCTCGATCACCTCGTTCGGCCTGCGGCGGAACATCGCCGGCTTCGGCGGCGCCACGCGCTGCTGCATCTGCGGCCGCTGGTCGAAGGAGTAGTCGATCGAGGTGTCGACGAAGCCGTCGTCGTCGCCGAGGTCGATGTCGGGGCCGGGCGCCTCGTCGTATTCGACGTAGGTGCCACCACCGCCGGCGACCTTCGCCTGGTGGCGTACCCGCTCGCCCGCTGCGCCGCCGACGCCGGCGAAGAGCTCCTTCGGGACATCGCCGAGGAAGCGCGAGGGCGGGTTGAAGCGCAGGTCGCCGTAGAGCGCGCGCGAGGTGGCGAGCGAGAGCACCAGCCGCCGCTTGGCGCGGGTGAAGCCCACGTAGCAGAGGCGCCGCTCCTCGGCGACCTCCTCGGCCCCGCCGTTCTCCCCCAGCGCCCGCGAGTGGGGGAAGACCTGCTCCTCCATGCCGGTGAGGAAGACCTCCTCGAACTCGAGGCCCTTCGCAGCGTGGAGGGTCATCAGGGAGGCGCGCGCGCCCTGCGCCTTCTCGTCCCCCTCGCCGATCAGGGCGATCTGCTCGAGGAAGGCGGCGACGGGCAGCGGCGGCTCCTCCTCGGGGGCAGCCGGGTCGACCTCGGGCTCCCAGGATTCGTCCCACTCCTTCGCCGCGCCCACGAGCTCGCGGACGTTGTCGAGGCGGTCCGCCGCCTCGTCGGAGCCGTCGGCGAGGAAGGCCTCCTCCATGCCGCTCTTCTTCAGGGCAGCCTCGGCGACGGCGCCGGCGCCGTCGGTGAGCGCCACCTGGATCAGCTCGCCGACGAGCTGGGCGAAGCGGCGCACCTTGGTCTGCGCGCCGCTGTTCAGGCCGGGGATCTGATCGGCCTGCGCACAGGCCTCGACCACCGAGACGCCCCACTCCTGCGCCGCCGCCTCGATCCGGCCCACGGTGGTGTCGCCGATCCCGCGGGCAGGCTTGTTGATCACCCGGAGCGCGTCCTGGTCGGAGCGCGGGTTGATCGAGAGCCGCAGGTAGGAGGCGAGGTCCTTCACCTCGGCCCGGTCGTAGAAGGAGCGGCCCCGCACGATGTGGTAGGGGATCCGGCCCAGGCGGAAGGCCTCTTCGAGCACTCGCGACTGGGCGTTGGTGCGGTAGAAGACCGCCACCTCGTCGGGATCGACGCCGTCCCGGATGGCGATGCGGACCTGGTCGGCGACGAGCTGCGCCTCGTGGCGCTCATCGCGCGCCACGATCAGCTCGAGGAGCTGGCCCCCCTCCTGCTCGGTCCAGAGCTTCTTCTCCATGCGCTGGCGGTTGCGGGAGATCACCGCGTGGGCCGCATCGAGGACGAGCTGGGTGGAGCGGTAGTTCCGCTCGAGCTTGACGATCTGCGCGCCGGGAAACTCCTGCTCGAATTGGAGCAGGTTGGTCACGTCGGCGCCGCGCCAGCGGTAGATCGCCTGGTCGTCGTCGCCCACCACGCAGAGGCCCCGCCCGTCGCCGGCGAGCATCTTGAGCAGCCGGAACTGGACGCCGTTGGTGTCCTGGAACTCGTCGACCAGCACGTGGCGGAAGCGGCGGCGGTATTTGTCGAGGGTGTCGGGCGATTTGTCGAAGAGCTCCACCAGCCGGTGGAGCAGATCGCCGAAGTCCACCGCGTTGGCCAGCGCGAGCGCCTTCTGGTAGCGCCGGTAGAGCTCGGGGAAGAGCCGCCCCGCCTCGTCGTAGGCGGGGAACTTCGCGCAATCGTCCGGCGAGCGGCCGTGGTTCTTGGCGTCGTCGATCCGGTGGAGGATCTTCCGCGGCTCGATCTGCTTGGCGTCGATCCGCATCGCCTTCATCACCCGCTTCATCTCCGCGAGCGAATCGCCTTCGTCGTAGATGACGAAGTTCTTCGAGAGGCCGATCGCCTCGCCGTCGCGCCGCAGGATCCGCGCGCCGGTGGAGTGGAAGGTGGAGACCCAGACGTCGGCCCCCTCCGGCCCGAGGAGCTTCTCGAGGCGCTCCTTCATCTCCCCGGCGGCCTTGTTGGTGAAGGTCACAGCGAGGATCTGCCAGGGCGCCACGTCGTGGGCGGCGATGAGGTTGGCGATCCGGTAGGTGATCACCCGGGTCTTGCCCGAGCCCGCGCCTGCGAGGACGAGGAGGGGCGAGCCGACGTGGGTGGCTGCTGCGAGCTGCTCCGGGTTGAGGAGCGAGGGGAGCTGCGAGGGATCGAAAGTCATTTCGGCGGGCAACCTAACGGACGGGCGGATCGATGGGCAAACGATGTCGTCGGTGGTCGGGAAGGAACCACCGATGCCGGGGCTCCATTCGGCCCCGCCACCATCGCATGCCCCTCCGACATCGGGCCCGAACCCTCCCGCCGGACTGCTAGCGCGCGCCCTCGAGGCGCCCCAGCGCGACGGCCCCGAGGAGCAGCCCCAGGTCGCGGAGCGCGATGTCGTAGTAGCGCCGCTGGGTGAGCAGGTTGCCGATGATCCCGCCGAGCCAGCCCGCGACCACGTAGCTGCCGAGCCGCGGCTTCGCCGCCACCAGCAGCCCCGCCGCCACCTCGATCCCGCCGACGAGCCGCATGAAGCTGCGCGGGCTCATCCCCAGGCGCTCGGCCACCCGCGGGTCGAGGTAGCGCTCCCAATCCACCAGGGCGTCGAAGAATTTGTCGGTGCCAGCGACCAGCGGCGCCACGGTGAAGCCGAGGTGGAGAATCTCCCGGGCCTGCACCACCGGGTCCCGCGCCTGCCGCTTCGCCGCTTCCAAATGCGCCGGTACCCTGCCGGCACGGCGGGAAGGGCGCTCGGCCAAACGGCCGGGCGGCTGCTCGAGGTGGGTCGTCGTTTCCATCCGGGCCTCCTCCCGCGAAGCTGGGGCGGTGCGCCCGGGAGACGCAACCGGACCGCTCCCGGTCCCGCCAAGGCACCGGCCTCCCGGCGGCTTGATCGGCCCCGGGGCGGGTGGTAGGTAGCGCCCTTTTTCGGCCCCTGCGGCACGAGAACCCATGCTCCGCATCATCCCCCTCGGCGGCCTCGGCGAAGTGGGCCTCAACGCCATGGTCTTCGAGACCGACGGCGAGGCCCTCCTCGTCGACTGCGGGATCATGTTTCCCCAGGCGGAGCAGCTCGGCGTCGACGTCGTCCTCCCCGACTTCACCTACCTGCGGCAGCTCGGCGACAAGCTCAAGGGCGTGGTCCTCACCCACGGCCACGAGGACCACATCGGCGCCCTGCCCCACTTCCTCAAGGAGTGGCGGGAGCTGCCCGTCTTCGGCTCGCGCTTCACCCTGGGGCTCCTCAAGAGCCGCCTCGACGAGTTCGAGATCGCCGCCGATCTGCGCGAGTTCTCCGCAGGCGACACGGTGGAGGTGAGCGAGGCCTTCCGGGTGGAGGGCGTGCGGGTCACCCACTCGATCCCCGACGCCCTCGGCCTCGCCATCCACACGCCCGAGGGGCTCGTCGTCCACACCGGCGACTTCAAGGTGGACCACACGCCGATCGACGATCAGCCGATCGACCTGAAGCGCTTCGGGCGCCTCGGCGGCGACGGCGTGCTCGCCCTGCTCTCCGACTCGACCAACGCCGAGCGCCCCGGCTCCACCATCTCGGAGCGCAAGGTGGGCCGGGCGCTGGATAGCATCTTCGCCCGCGCGAAGGCCCGGGTGGTGGTGGCCACCTTCGCCTCCAACATCCACCGGATCCAGCAGGTCCTCGACATCTCGAAGCGCTTCGGCCGCAAGGTGGTGCTCCTCGGCCGCTCGATGCAGCAGAACGTGAAGCTCGCCACCGAGCTCGGCTTCGTCGACGTCCCCTTCAACATCCTCGTGGAGCCCGAGCGCGCGCGCTCGATGAAGCATCACGAGGTGACCATCCTCTCCACCGGCGCGCAGGGCGAGCCCCGCTCGGCGCTGGCGCGGATGGCTGCAGGCGATCCCAACGCGCCGCTCTCCATCGACGAGGGCGACCTGGTCGTCCTCTCCTCGCGCTTCATCCCGGGGAACGAGGTGGCGATCGGCAACGTGATCAATCTCCTCGCCATGCGCGGCGCCGACGTGATCTACGAGAGCGCCGAGGAGATCCACGTCTCCGGCCACGCCTGTTCCGAGGAGCAGAAGCTGATGCTCCGGCTGGTGGATCCGCAGCATTTCGTGCCGATCCACGGTGAGTACCGCCACCTCCTCCGCCACGTGAAGACCGCCCACGCGGTGGGGATGAGCGACTCGCGGTGCCACCTGATCACCGACGGCGACGTGCTCGAGTTCGCCGGCGGCGCCGCGCAGCAGGCGGGCCGCGTCCCCTCCGGCCGCGTCTACGTCGAGCGGCGCGGCGGCCCCGACGTGCCCGAGCTCACCCTGCGCGAGCGGGCGCTGATCGCGGAGACGGGCCTGGTGACCGCGGTGGTGGTGATCGACCGCGCCACCGGGGCGGTGGTGCGGGGCCCGGAGATCACCGCCCGGGGGATCAACGTCCCCGACGAGGCGCGGCTCCAGGCGGACCTGCGCCACGAGGTGCTCACCGCCCTGGAGGCAATGTCGCCTCTCCTGCGGAGCGATACCGCGACCGTGCAGGAGGAGGTGCGCCTCGCCGTGCGCCGTGCCTATAAGCGGAGCTCCGAACGCAAGCCGGTGGTGCTGCCACTGGTCATCGAATTGTAGGAGGAGAAAGCCATGCCCTCGTTCGACATCGTTTCCGAAGTCGATCTCCAGGAGGTCGACAATGCCGTCAACCAGACCCGCAAGGAACTGGGCGGCCGCTTCGACTTCCGCGGCGTGCCCGTCGAGGTGAAGCTCTCCGACGACAAGAAGAGCCTGCAGATGAAGTCCGACGGGGAGGAGCGCCTCGACGCGGTCTGGGACGTGCTCCTCGGCAAGCTGCTCAAGCGCGGGATGACCGCGAACTCCCTCGAGCGGCAGAAGAAGGAGCCGGTCGGCGGCAAGCAGTACAAGCAGGACGTCAAGCTCCAGCAGGGCATCCCGACGGAGAAGGCCAAGGAGATCGTCAAGCTCCTCAAGGACTCGAAGATCAAGGTCCAGCCTTCGATCCAGGGCGAGACGGTCCGCGTCACCGGCAAAGACAAGGATGACCTGCAGTCCGCCATCCGTTTGGTTCGCGAAAACGCGGAGTCGATGAAGATCGACCTCCAGTTCACCAATTTCCGGGACTGACTCACCGCTGTCCGCTCGCAGGGCGGCCGAGGCACCAAGCTTTGACCCAGAAGAACGTCCACATCGTGACCCTCGGCTGCCCGAAGAATCGGGTGGACTCGGAAATCATGCTCGGCGGCCTCGTCGAGGGCGGCTGGCAGCTCACCGAGCAGGCGGAGGACGCCGACGTCCTCGTCGTCAACACCTGCGCCTTCATCGAGGCCTCGAAGCAGGAGTCGGTCGAGGCGATCCTCGAGGCGGCCCGCTTCAAGACCGAGGGCAAGGCGCAGAAGCTGGTGGTGACCGGCTGCCTCTCCCAGCGCTATGCGGACGAGCTCTCGCAGGAGATGCCGGAGGTCGACCACTTCCTCGGCACCTCGGCCTACGCGCAGCTGCCGAAGCTCCTCGCGGACGTGGACGGCGCGCCGCGGCAGGTGATCCCCGATCCCGACTACATCCACTCGTCGGCGACGCCGCGGATCAACTCGCTGCCCTCGTACACGGCCTACCTGAAGATCAGCGAGGGCTGCGACAACGACTGCGCCTTCTGCATCATCCCGACCTTGCGCGGCGGGCAGCGCTCCCGGCCCATCGACGACATCGTCCGCGAGGCCGAGGTGCTGGCGGGCCAGGGCGTGCGCGAGATCAACCTCGTCGCCCAGGATCTCACCGCCTACGGCCACGACCTGCCCGGCAGGCCGAAGCTCCACGAGCTCATTCGCGCGCTGGGGGAGGTGAAGGGCGTGCGCTGGGTGCGGCTCCACTACGCCTACCCCCGCAACTTCCCCGAGGCCCTGGTGGCGGCGATCCGCGACACGCCGAACGTGGTGAAGTACCTCGACATGCCGGTGCAGCACGCGTCCGACCGGCTGCTCCGCAGCATGCGGCGCGGGCGCAACGCCGACTTCCTGCGCGGGCTCCTCGGCGAACTTCGTGCCCAGATTCCGGACATCGTGCTGCGCACCTCGCTCATCGTCGGCCTGCCCGGTGAGACAGAGGAGGACTTCCAGCTCCTCCTCGACTTCATCCGCGAGCAGCGCTTCGACCACCTCGGGATCTTCCGCTACTCGCAGGAGGAGGGGACCCTCGCCGGCGAGATGGACGGCCAGCTCGACGAGGAGACCAAGCTCGTGCGCTGGAACCAGGCGATGGAGCTCCAGGCGGAGATCCGGGCGGAGCAGCAGCAGAACTACGTGGGCAAGGAGATCGAGGTGCTGGTGGAGGGTCCCCACGAGGAGACCGAGCACCTCCTCGTCGGCCGCCACGCGGGCCAGGCGCCGGAGATCGACGGCCAGGTGATCATCAACGACGTGCCGGAAGGCGGCGTCTCGCCGGGCGACATCGTCAAGGTGCGGATCGAGGAGGCGTACGAATACGACCTCGTCGGTGGTGTCACCGAGGTGGTGCTCAAGGCCCCGGTGGTGGCGCGGCCGACGCCCTTCGGCGCGCGGCTGCCCGTCTTCAACTCGCACCGCTGAAGGGAAACGATGACCGCGCGCCTCGCCAGGGAGATCGAGATCGCCAGCCGGCTGGCCCGGGAGGCAGGCCGGATCCTCCTCGAGGTCTACGACACCGACTTCGAGGTGATCGAGAAGGCGGCAGACGCGGGACCGGTGACCATCGCGGACAAGCGGGCGAACGATCACGTGGTGGCAGCGCTCCACGCCGCCTTCCACGGCGACGGCGTGGTGGCGGAGGAGACGAAGGACACCTCCGACGCCACCCGCTACGAGCGCTGCTGGTTCGTCGATCCCCTCGACGGCACCAAGGAGTTCATCAAGCACAACGGTGAATTCGCGGTGCACATCGGCCTGGCGATCGGCGGCGAGGCGCGGCTCGGCGTGGTCTACAGGCCCGTGGGCGACAGGCTCTACGCCGGCGTCGAGGGCGCCGGCTGCTTCCTCGAGACCGGGGGGACGCGGCGCGAGGTGCGCATCCCGCAGGCGGCGCCGGAGTCGCTGCGGCTCGTGACCTCGCGCTCCCATCGCTCGAAGAAGCTGGAGACGATCCGGGCGGAGCTCGGCATCTCCGAGGTGCTGGCGATGGGTTCGGTGGGGATCAAATGCGGCGTGCTCGTCGAGGGCGACGCGGATCTCTACGTGCACGCCAGCAAGGTGAGCTCGCGCTGGGATTCCTGCGCGCCGGAGGCGGTGGTGCGCGCAGCGGGCGGCGTCTTCACCGACATGGCGGGGGAGCGCTACCGCTACGACGGCAGCGAGCTGCGGAACCTCCGCGGAATCGTGGCCTGCAGCCCGGCGGTGCTCGAGCGGGCGCTGCCGGTGATCCAGCGGGTCGGCCGCGAGGCCGGGCTGATCTGAGCGGTCGATGCGGCAAGGCCGCCAGCCCTCTCGAGCCGGCGGCCTCGCTACCTCACGGTAGCCTCGAGCCTTGTACGTTCCCCACTCGCCCCGCTAGCGCGGGGCAAGCGGGCAACGTGGCGCGCTGCGCGCGCAAGGAGCCTTTGCGTTTGAGACCCGCGGGGTCTCAGAGCGGCTCCGGCTCCTCCGTGCCCTTCTTCTTGCACTTCTTCACCTCGACGGTCTCCGAGTCGCTGCCCTCCACCGGGTCCTGGCACTCGTCGATGCCCTCGAAGGTCGCGGTGTTGGTGTAGGAGACCGACCTGCCGATGTCCTCGACGATGACGTAGGTCGCCTCGCAGGTGAAGGTCTCGCCCTCCGCCAGATCGATGAGGCAGTTGGCAGGGATCGGCGTGGTGGTGGCAGGCACCAGCTCGCAGGTGTTGCCGATCCCGTTCACCGGCAGGACCGGGCAGACGAAGACGTCGCCGGTGCCGCCCATGTCGTCGACCAGCGTGCCGTCGACGATGTCGCCGACGCCGGTGTTCTCGACGGTATAGGTGAAGGTCATCTCCGCGTCGTCACCCTTCTCGACGCAGTCGATGCGGTTCGAGTCGGCGGTCTTGGTGACCGTGACCTCGGAGTCGACCGGGCAGACCTCGCCGCCGGCGAAGCCGCCCACGCCGCCGGTGCCGCCGGTGCCGCCCGTACCGCCGGTGCCACCCGTACCGCCGGTGCCACCCGTTCCGCCGGTACCGCCGGTACCGCCGGTACCGCCCGTGCCGCCCGTACCGCCGGTGCCACCGCAACCCGTGCACTCGTCGGAGATGTCGACGAACTCCTCGCTGCAGACATTCGCCGACTTCGCGAAGCCCCACACGTCGGGCGGCGTCACCACGTTCTCGAAGACGAGGCAGAGCCGGTAGGACTGCTCGGTCAGGCCCTCCCACTTGCAGACGGTCCCCTCGTACGTGAAGGGCGTGTCGCAGCCCTCCGCGAGTCCGGTTCCGCAGACGGGGTCGGCGCTGATCGGCGTGGTCGAGGTGCCTTCGTAGAGGAAGGCCTCGAACTCCTCACCGGGGCAGCCCGCGGTCGCATAGGCGACGAAGCTGATGTCCTGGTCGTTCGAAATGGTGAAGCACTGCTCCACGCCGCACGAGTTGATGAGCTCGTACGGCTCCGCATCGATGATGTCCACGCCCGGAACGATGGACGAGTTCCCGCGGCCCTTGCTGTCCGAGCCGCAAGCGAGACCGCCCGCCCCCAGTGCAAAGGCCGCCGCCAGACAGAGGCCCCACTGCGTTCTTGCTCCCATCCTTCACCCTCCTCAGGAAGTTCCAGCTGCGGCCATTCGCCGCGCGGCGGGACGAGGGAGCAAGGGCCGTGCCCCACCTTTCGGCAGCCCGTACGCCATCCATGCAGGCAAGCAGGCGCGAGGCGAGGGCAGCGCCGGGGAACGACAGGGCAATCGCCTTCCCAATCGCACCTTCGCGATGCCCTCCGATGCGCCGTTGGGCACCGTGCACTCCCTGCCGGGCTACTTGCCGCCGGGCTGCCCGATGACCAAAGCTTGATCCGCTCCGACAACCGAACCCGCGGCACCCCGGCAAGCCTGCAGGCCTCTCGGCAAGCAGCAGCGCGGGAGCCCCAGGAGGAGGACATGCCGCTCTACCGCGCCACCGGAAACCTCGTGATCCGTCCCTGCGAAACCTGCCTCGCCCTCGTGCTCCACGAAGAAGGAGCGGCGGCGAACGAAGCGACGGAAGGCGAAGAGATGATGCACGCGCGTTGGCGCCCCTTCCCCCACCACGCGCCGGGCGGCGTCGCCTGCATCGGCGGCGGATCGATGCGCACGGCAGGGCGCAAGACGGTGCAGCGTCCTGCAGCTGCAGCCCGGCGGGTGCAGGCCCGCGTAGGGAAGCGCCAGTAGGTCGGTGGGATCGGTAGAGAAGGGCCCGGGCGATCGCGGCATGGTGCTCGCGCAGGATGAGGCGCGATCGCCCGGGTAAAGCACGGTGCGCGCGGCGGCAGCGTCGTGTGTCGAGCCACGACGCTGCTCTTGCCGCAGCGCGATTCTCGGACGGCGGGTGACGGCGTTGGTGGGGTGCCTGGCTGGCGCTTCCCTTCCGTCGCGAGAACGGGGCGGCTAGTACCGCAGCGAGCTGGCAGGGTCAATACGGCGCAAAGCGCTATCACCGCAACTGCACCACTTCATGAAGATCGCTGCAGGAGGAGCTCCATTTGGGGCGTGCATGGCGATTCGGTGCACGTGTGGTTGCAATGGTGCAGCGCCTATCGACTGGTTTGCAACAGAAAATACGATGCCAGCGGCAGGCTACTGCTGGCCGGGGATCGCCGCCCTGGTGAGCGTGGTGCCGGCTGGGAAGACCTTCGCCGGATCGAACTCTCCTGCTTCCACCGAGGCGTCGAGCTTCGGCTCCACGAAGGAGATCCGGTTCTCGCTCCCGTTGGCCTGCACCACCACCGACTGGCGCACGGCGCCGGTGGCGGGGTCGACCACGAGGAAGACCTGGCTGAAGCCCTGCCCCTGCTTCTTCGGGGTGAGCTCGAGGGCGACGCCGTTTCCGTCGAGATCGGTGCGGGTGGCCCGGGCGATCTCGAACTCCTCGGCGATCCGGCCCTTGCCCCAGAGGAAGGTCACCGCAGCGGAGAGGTTGGAGGCGTCGACGCGGTACTCCGTCGCCTGCTTCGTGTCGGGGTCGTAGCTCCAGCTCTTGTCCCCCACCAGGAGGAGGACCCGCCCGTCGGCGTAGTCCCAGCGCATGAGCGGACCGCTGGCGCCGTCGGGCTTGCGGAAGCGCATCCGGCCCTGCGCCGTCGATCCGGCGAAGCGGGAGGGCATACCCCCCTGGCGGAAGCTCTGCTCGAAGCGGGTGTCGAAGCCCCGGGTCTTCTCGTAGAAGGCCTGCATCCGCGCCACGATCGAGCCGATCGGCTGCTGGGCCTCCTGCTTCGGAGCCGTCGCGGGCGCGGCCTTATCGGCAGCGTACGCGCTGGCGGCAGTTGCGAGGATCGCTGCGGCGACGAGGAGCTTCTTCATCCGTCTTCCTCCTCCCCCCGCAGCTGCGCGAGCAGCTCAGGGGGCGGCTTCTTGTGGCCGAAGATGCGCCGGCGCTGGCGCACGGCCTGGAACGAGAAACGCTCTTCGAGCTCCCTTGCTTCCGCTGCCGGGAGATCGCCCGGCAGGCCGCCCTTCTCCCGGGCGCGGTGGAGCGTGAGCCACGAGAGGGAGACGGCCACCGCCACCGAGATGTTCAAGCTCTGGGTGAAGCCGAACATCGGCACCACGAAGGAGCCGTCGCAGGCGGCGATCGCCTCGGGGGAGACGCCGACGCTCTCGTTGCCGAAGACGAGGGCGAGCTTCTCGCCGTGGGGCAGATCGTGGAGGGGCGTCGAAGCGCCGTCGAGGCGCGAGGCGAGGACCCGGAAGCCCTCGCCCTGCAACCTGCGGATGGTGGCGACCACGTCCCGCGAGCGGTGCACGTCGACCCATTTGTCGGCGCCGCGGGCCACCAGCTTGGCGGTGTGGAAGGGGCTGCGCGGCCCCTCCACGACGTGCACGTCCTGGACGCCGAAACACTCGGCGGTGCGGAGGACCGCCGAGTGGTTGTGCGGATCGTGGACCTCTTCGAGGACCACCGTGAGGGAGCGCGTCCTGCCTGCCACCACCCGCTCGATGCGGGCGAGCCGCTCGTCGGTGAGCAGATCCGCCGGGCGCACGCTCCTCAACCCCAGAGCACCTCGGCGCAGGCATCGACCACGGCGTCGACGCCCTCGCGGGTGGCGGCGGAGATGAGGAAGACCCGCGGCGGGTTCTTCCGCTTGCGCACCTTGCGGGCGAACTCCTCGGCCCGGGCCCGTGCATCCGGCAGGTCGCATTTGTTGAGGACGAGGATCTGCGGGCGGCCGGCGAGCTCCTCGGAATAGCGGGCGAGCTCGCGGTTGATCGTCTTGTGATCCTTGTCGAGGTCGCGCTCGGGATCGAGATCCGGCGCCGAGGCATCGACCAGGTGGACGAGGATCTTGCAGCGCTCGACGTGGCGCAGGAATTGGTGGCCGAGCCCCGCCCCTTCGCTCGCACCCTCGATGAGACCGGGGATGTCGGCGACCACGAAGCTCTTGTGGTCCTTGTAGCCGACCACGCCGAGGTTCGGCACCAGGGTGGTGAAGGGATAGTCGGCGATCTTCGGCCGGGCCCGGGAGATCACCGAGATCAGCGTCGACTTGCCGGCGTTGGGGTAGCCGATGAGCCCCACGTCCGCCAGGAGCTTGAGCTCGAGGACGAGGGTCTTCTGCTGCCCGGGGATGCCGGGCTGGGCGAAGCGCGGCGCCTGCCGGGTCGAGGTGGCGAAGTTCATGTTGCCGAGGCCACCGCGGCCGCCCTTCGCCGCGACCCACTCCTGCCCGGCCTCCGCCAGGTCGGCGAGGATCTCGTCGGAATCTTCTTCCTTGAAGAGCGTGCCCACCGGCACCCGGAGGACGAGGTCCTCGCCGTTGTGGCCGTTGCAGTCGGCGCCGCCGCCCTGCTCGCCGTTCTGCGCCTTGTGGTGCTGCTGGTAGCGGTAGTCGAGGAGGGTGGTCAGCTGGGGATCGGCGCGGAAGATCACGCTGCCGCCCCTGCCGCCGTCGCCGCCGGAGGGCCCGCCCTTGGGAATGTGCTTTTCGCGGCGGAAGGCGACGGCACCGTTGCCGCCGTCACCCGACTTCACGTAGATGCGGACCTGATCGACGAATTTCATGGCGTTCGCGGCGGTGGCCGCCCCCGAAAAACAACAGAGCCGCTACGGCAAATCGCCGCGGCGGCTCGGTTGGGATGACGCGCGTACGGGCGCTGTCCGGCGGACCGGATCAGGCCTGGACGATCGTGGCCTTCTTGCGATCCTTGCCGTAGCGCACGAAGGTCACGACGCCCGGAACGAGCGCGAAGAGGGTGTAGTCGCGGCCCATGCCGACGCCGTCACCCGGGTGGATCTTCGTGCCGAGCTGCCGCACGATGATGTTGCCGGGCACGACGCGCTCGCCACCGAACTTCTTCACGCCACGCCGCTGCGCGTTGGAATCGCGCCCGTTGCGAGACGAGCCCTGCCCCTTTTTATGAGCCATGGTTCAACTCCTGCCGTTACGCCTGCGAAAAGAGGCGGAAAATCAGTGGGCGATCCGGGTGACCTTGACCGCGGTGAAAGCCTGGCGGTGACCGCGGATGCGCTTCCAGCCTTCCTTGCGCTTGCGGAAGGCGAAGACCTTGCGGCCGCGGCCCTGCTCCACGATGTTGCCCTCGACCGTGGCGCCCTGCACGACGGGCATGCCGATCTTCGGCTGCTCCACGTCGCCAATCATGAGCACCTCGGCGAAGTCGACACGGTCACCCGGATTGCCGGCGAGCTTCTCGACGCGGAGGGTGTCACCCTCCTTCACCCGGTACTGCTTGCCGCCCGTCTTGATCACGGCGTACATCGGAAACCTCAACGTTTTTGATCGAGCCCGGGGGACCGGAACACTCGACGAGTTGCACTGCTCGCAGACCCCGTGCACGGGGGGGCCCCGCGGAAAGCGGCTGATCTAGGGGATCGCCCGGGGGCTGTCAAGCATCCACAACCGGATTGATCGCACCAGCTCGAAACGCCCCGCTTCGGAGGCGCATTTCCACGGCTGGCCCCGCGTAGGGGCGGAAAACGGGCGCACTGTAGCGGATCGCGAGACGTTTTGCAGCGATCGGAAGACGAAACGCGCGAAGGCCGCCTGCCCGACGGGGGAGACGGCCTTCACCAGACGGCCATGGGGCCGCTCCTCAGTGGAGGCTGGAGCCTGGCGGCTGGCGGCCCTCTTCGCCCCGGGGCTCCGTGGGCCGCTCGCCCGGCAGCCTCGTCCCGGAGAGCACCTTGTGCTCCGCCTCGTTGTGCGCCTCCCACTGGTGGAGGCGGAGGAGCTCCTCGTCGCCGCTCGAAGTCTGGTAGCGATGCCGCGCCGCGTGCACGCCCGGCGTCTCGACGTCGCGGATCCGCAGGGCGAGCCAGGTGGCCATCGGCACGCCGAAGAAGACCGCGTGGATCAACGCCTGGGTCACGGCGTTGAGCTCGCTGACGTACCAGGGATAGAGCCACCTGCCGATGAGCTCCATGTTGATCGCCCAGAGCACGAGACCGTAGGCGGCGCCGCCGGCGAGCTCGAGGGTGAGGTTGTTGCGGACCGGCCGCTTGATCGCCGCGACGATCAGGCCGAAGAGCGCGCCGAAGGCCGCGGAGAGGCCGAAGTGGACGAACGCGCCGAGGACGAAGGTGCCGATGTCGAGGCGCCCCTCCATCTGCCCGGCGCCTCCAGCCACCGACGCGAAGAACTGCCACGGCGCACCGGGCGGGAGGCCCATGATCGCCGCTGCCAGCGTCTGCCCTGCGGCGAAGGCGGCGCCGCCGATGATGCCGGCGACGATGCCCTCCCGGATGATCTTCTTGCGCGAAAGCTCGGCCATGCGTCCTCCATTCGGATCCGCGGCGGCACGGGCTCGTCCGCGCGCCACCTCCATCTGCCAACCCTTCGTACGGGCAGCGGCGGCGGCAAGGAGCGAGCTACACCACGGTCCGTCGCACGCCCGCAGCCCCCTCGATCGGCCGCAGCCGGGCGGTGAGGTAGAGGCCGAGCGGCAGGCCGAACGCCAGGGCGTGGAGCAGGATCTGGGCGAGGGCGTTGGTCTGCAGGAACCACGGGTAGACCACCCGGGCGATCACCTGGAAGTTCACCAGCCAGATCACCAGGCCGTAGATCATCGCCGCCACCGCGTGGGCGCCCCAGCTGTCGCGGATGCCCCGGGAGACCGACTTGGCGGTGGCGCCCCAGATCAGGCCGAAGAGCGCGGAGAGGACGAAGTGGACGACGAAGCCGACGATGAAGATCCCCAGGGTGAACTCGGCGCTCAGCGCACTGCTGCCGAGCAGGATCGAGGCGAACATCGCCCAGGGACCGAAGATCGATCCGCCCATCGCCGCGGAGACGAGCATTTCAGCGAGGGCGAAGACCGCGCCGGCCAGCAGGCCGCCGATCAAGCCTTCGCGGAGCACGGTGCCGGCGAATGCCTCGCGCTCGCGCTCGATGATTGCGTCAGCCATACATGCCTCCTTCCGCATGCCGTGTGCGTGCGCATGCGCGGCCCCGGCCTGCGGGGCTCCCGCTAGCCTTCGGTCCTGCCGTGCATGACGACAAGCCACGGCCGGCCGCGGCGGCGCTCGCCGCATGGATCGATCAGGCGAACGCCCACCAGAGGAGGATCGCGAGCAGCACGAAGGCGCTGCCGAGGCTCTGCCAGGCAGCGAGGCGCCGCTCGGCCGGTGCGGGATCGGGAAGGCGCAGCCCTGCCGCCACCCGCGCGATCCGGCGCCAGGCGGCGGTGCTGGCAGCGAGCGCCGCCCCGCCCCACCCCGCCGCGAGGGCGGCGATTCGCTCCATGGGCCCGAGCAGATCGCCGAGGGGAAGCAGGGGCGCCCGCACCCGCAGCACGAGGGCGGCAGCGACGAGGGCGACGCCCAGGAGCACGGGCCAGGCGGCGGTCCACAATCCTCCGGTTGCGAGCACCTTCTCCCGCACCGCCGGCGCTGCCAGGAGCCAGGGCACCAGCGGCGCGAGGAGCGTGCAGGCGCCGAAGGCGAGCCAGCACGTCGCCGGTGCGCCGCCGTGGCGCTCCGCCCGCCGCACCACCAGCAGGTAGCGGGCGAGGAGCGCGGTGCTCCCCAGCGCCGCGACCGAGAAGGCGAGCGCCACCGCTTCGGGCGCGCCATCCTTCACCGCCGCCTTGGCGAGGGCGCCGCCGGTGAGGGGCGCGCCCGCCAGCGCGAGGGCGAGGAAGAGGAGGAGGCCGAGCGCCAGGGGGCGGCGCGCGGTGCCGAGCGCCACCGTGGTGCCGAGGAAGAGGCCGGCTTTCGCCAGGGCGTGGTGGACGACGTAGAGCGCCACCGCGGCAGTGGCCCTGTCTGCGGCGCCTGTGCCCAGGGCGAGGCCGGCGGCGCAGGAGACGAAGCCCATCTGGCTCACGCTCGAGTAGGCGAGGATCGCCTTGGGCGCCCGCTGGCAGAGGCCGAGGAGCGCGCCGGCGAAGGCGCCGACCAGCCCCACCACCACGAGGACCGCCGCTGCGTCGACGGCGCCGGGCAGGAGGCGCAGCCAGCCGAGCACCGCCACCTTGAGCATCGCGCCGCTCAAGACCGCGCTCGCCGGCGCCGGCGCGATCGAGTGGGCGGGCGGGAGCCAGACGTGGAGGCCGGGGAGGCCTGCCTTCACCCCGAAGCCGAGGACGAGGAGCGCAGCGATCCAGGGGTGCGCGCGGACGGCGGCGGCGATCGCCCCGAGCTCGATCGCGCCACCGGCAACGGCGCTGCCGGCGACGAGGCCGGCGAGGACCAGCACCTCGCCGACCAGCATCCACACCAGGTAGACGCGGCCTGCGTGGCGCCCCGCCGCGCCGCCCACGTGATCGACGAGCGCCCAGGTGGAAAAGCCCATCACCGCGTAGGCCAGGTAGAAGCTCGCTGCGTCGAGGGCCAGGGGCAGCGCGAGGTTGCCCGCCATCGCCACGAGGAAGAAGCAGCCGAAGCGGAGCCGACGCGGATCGTTTCGCAGGTAGCCCAGGGCGTGCACCGCGGCGAACAGGTAGAGCAGCGAGGTGGCGAGGAGGAAGGGGCCGCCGATCCCGTCGAGGCCGAGCCGGGCGTCGAGGAGAAATCCGTCCACCACCGCCGGTGGCGCCTCGACGAGACCCAGCGCGAGGAGGAGCGCCGGCACCGGGGCGAGGACGGTGGCGAGCGGGATCAGGCGCCGTCCGGTGGGCGGGGCGGCGAGGAGGAGCACGAGAAGCGGTGGCAGGAAAGCGGCGAAGGCGCTCACCGCACGAACTCCCCGAGGGCGACGAACTCGGCCCAGGAGAGCGGGCTCCAGGCGGCGCCTGCGGCGAGGCCCACGGCGAGGGAGAGGAGGGCCGTGGTGACGGGCGGCACGACGAGGCGCGGATCGCCGTGGGCGTGTTCCCTGGCGCCGGCGGCAGGCTGCCGGAACCACGCCCGATGGAGGAGCGGCAGGAAGTAGGCAGCGTTGAGGAGGGTGCTGGCGACGAGGATCACCACCGCCCAGCGCTGGCCCGCCGCCACCGCGCCGACGCCCAGGTACCACTTGGAGACGAAGCCTGCGACCGGCGGCGTGCCGATCATCCCGAAGGCCCCGACGGAGAAGGCGGCCATCGTCCAGGGCATCTTCCTGCCTGCCCCGTCGAGCTCGCGGATCTCGTGGATGCCCAGCCCGTGGGCCAGCGCGCCGGCGCAGAAGAAGAGCGTGATCTTCATCAGCCCCTGGTGGACGAGATGCACGAGCCCGCCGGTGGTGGTGATCGCGCCGGCGAGCGCCGTGCCCAGGGTGATGTACGAGACCTGGCTCACCGTCGACCAGGCCAGCCTGCGCTTGAGGTTCTCCTGGCCGAGGGCGCGGATGGAGCCGTAGACGATGGTGATCGAGGCGGCGATCGCCAGCGGGTGGAGCACGCCGATCTCCGCGGCGTAGCCGACGCCGAAGAGCTCGTAGACCACGCGCACGATCCCGAAGGCCCCCGCCTTCACCACCGCCACCGCGTGGAGGAGCGCGCTCACCGGCGCCGGCGCAACCATCGCCTCGGGGAGCCAGCCGTGGAGCGGAACCAGCGCCGCCTTCACCCCGAGGCCGACGACGAAGAGGGCGAAGAGCAGGCGCGCGCGCTCCGCGTCGAGGAGCTCCGGCCCGAGGGAGCCGCCGGGACGGAACTCCACCGGGCCCGCGGTGGCGTGGAGCAGCGCGGTGGCGAGGAAGAGGACCGCGCCGCCGGCGAGGGTGTAGGTGAGGTAGATCCGGCCGCCCCGCAGCGCGGCGGGCGTGGCCTCGTGGATCACCAGCGGCCAGGTGGAGAGGGTGAGGAGCTCGTAGAAGACGAGGAAGGTGATCGGGTTGCCCGCCAGCGCCACGCCCATGGTGGCGGTGACGCAGAGGCTGAAGAAGCCGAAGAAGCGGCGCTGGTCGTGGGAATCGGCCAGGTAGCCGATGGCGTAGACGGTGGTGAGGAGCCAGAGCACCGCCGAGAGCGTGGCGAAGAGGAGCGTGAGGCCGTCGGTGAAGAAGTAGAGGTCGAGCCCCGGCAGGAGCGCAAGCCGCGTCTGGTAGCGCTCGCCCGCCTGGATGCCCGCGATCATCCACGCCACCAGCCCCACCTTCACCGTCGCGCCGGCGAGGTTGAGAAAGGAGCGGGTCGCGCGGCGCTCCTCGGGCAGGAGCAGGATCGCCACGCCGGTGACGAAGGAGCTGAGGAGCACCAGCACCGGCAGCCAATCGTTGCCGGTCACGGCGCCTCCCCGATCACCAGGCGGAGCGGGAGGGCGGCAGTGAAGCCGAAGGCGATCGCCGCCAGCGCCAGGCCCAGGGCGGCGAGCTCCATCGAGCGGGGCACGTGGTGGAGCGGGGGCGCGCCGGCTGGCACGAGGTGGGCAAGCACGCGCACCAGGTAGCCGGCGGCGAGGAGGCCGCCGACGAGGAGCACGACGGCGACCGGCCACACGCCCTGCGCCAGCGCCGCCTCGAGGAGGAGCCACTTGCCCACGAATCCCCCCGAGGGCGGGAGGCCCACGATGCTCACGCCGCCAGCGGCCAGCGCAAAGACGCTCGCCGGGCTGAGCGCGGAGGCGCCGGCGAGGCGATCGAGCCTGTCGTCGCCAAAGGCCTTCTGCAGGTTTCCCGCTGCGAGGAAGAGCGCCGCCTTGGCGCAGGCGTGGGAGGCGGCCAGGGCCACCGCGCCGGCGAGCGCCTGCCGCCCGGCGAGGCCGAAGGCGAGGAAGAGGTAGCCGAGCTGCGCCACGGTGGAATAGGCCACCACCTGCTTGAGGCGCTGCTGCAGCAGGGCCTGCCACGAGCCCCACAAGACCGCGGCGCCGCCGAGGGCCGCCACGACCTGCGCCGCGCCGCTGGCGGGGGCGAGGGTGCCGAAGAGCCGCAGCGCCACCACGAAGGAGCCCTTCACCACCAGCGCCGAGAGCGCGGCGCTGGCCGGCGCCGGCGCGCTGCCGTGGGCAGGTGGCAGCCAGCCGTGGGCGGGAAAGAGCGCGCTCTTCAGGGCGAGCCCCGCCACCGCGAGGCCCAGCGCCAGGGGCGGCACGGCGACACCCGCCGCTGCTGCCGTGAGATCGAGGACCCCCACCCGCGCGTAGAGGAGCGCGATCCCCGCGAGGTAGCCCAGCGAGCCGAGGAGGCCGACGAGGAGGTAGCGCATCGCCGCGGTGGTGGCGGCGGCGCCGTGCCCGAGGGCGACCAGGGCCACCGCGGCGAGCCCCAGGATCTCGAAGGCCACGTAGGCGTTGAAGAGATCGGCGGTGAGGACGAGGGTGGCGAGGGCCGTCTGGACCAGGAGCCAGAGGGGCCAGAAGGCGTCGCGGGCGCTGCCGTGGAAATAGCCGAGGGCGTGCACGCCGATGCCGACGGAAGCCAGGGCGAAGGAACTGGCGAGCACCGCCGCCGTGCCGTCCACGGCGAGCTCGATCCCCAGCGGCGCCCCCCAACCGCCGAAGGCGTAACGGAAGGCGCCTGCGGCATCCACCCGCAGCAGCAGGGCGATGGCGCAGGCCAGCGCGCCGACGCCTGCGACGAGGCCGATCCACGCAGCGGCACGCCCGCGGAGGACGAAGGCGAGGAGCGCTGCGGCGAGGGGCCAGAGGATGGGCCCGGCGATCCAGAGCGCGTCGCTCATCGCTGGTCCGGCGCCTCCTCGGGCAGCGCGTTGGTGCCGGTCTCGCGGCGCAGCCTGCCGAGGAGCGCCAGGGCGAAGGCGGTGGTGCTCACCGCCACCACGATGCCGGTGAGGACCATCGCGTGGGGCACCGGATCCGGCGGCACGCTCCGCGCCGCGGTGGCGACGAGCAGCGCGAAGATCCCGTTGCCGAGCACGTTGAGCGCGAGGATCTTGCGGAAGAGGTGGCGGCGGACGAGGAGGCCGTGCAGCCCGATCGCCACCAGGAGCGTCGCCGTGATCCAGTAGAGCGCGGGGGGCGTCATCGCGGGCTCCTGGCGAAGAGCGCCGCGAGGATCGCCGCGATCGAGACGGTCGCCGCCACCTCGATGCCCAGGATCGAGGCGAAGGCCGCGCCGCCGCGGTAGGTGAGGAGGGGCGTCTGCAAGCCGGTGACGCAGCCCACCAGCAGGAAGATCGCGGGGCCGGCGGCGATGCCCGCCCGCAGCGGCCCGCTCTCTCCCGGCAGCCACGGCAGCTGCCGCGCGAGGAAGAGGAGCACCGCGCCGCCGGCGAGGGTGGCGCCTGCCTGGAAGGCGCCGCCCGGGGCCTTGCTGCCGATCCAGAGCAGGTAGAGCGCCGTCACCAGCAGCGGCGGGAGGAGCACGCGGGCGAGCACGTCCACCAGCGGCTCGGCGGGGCCGGGGAGGCTCCGCTCCGGCACGCCGAGGGTCCACGAGGCGGCGAGCGCGAGGAGGAGCACCGCCAGCTCGAGCAGCGTGTCCCACGCTCGAAAGTTGAGGAGGACGGCGGTGACCGGGTTGGAGACGCCGCTCGCCTCCAGGGCCGGGGCGATCAGCGGGGGCAGCGGCGCCACGCCGGCCCTGCGCCCTTCCGCGAGGAGGCCGAGGCCCAGCCCGGCGATGGGCAGCACCGGCAGCAGCTCACGCACCGCCGTCGTCTCCGATCCAGCGGCGGGCAGCCACCAGCAGCGCCGCGGTGAAGCCCGAGCCGAGCGCCACCTCGGCGAGGGCCACGTCGACGGCGCCGAGCCGCGCCCAGGCGATGGCGATGAGCACGCCGAAGGAGAGGAAGAGCACCACGCCGCGGAAGAGGTTGGCGGAGCCGAGGCTCGCCAGGGCGAGGGCGGGGATGGAGAGCGCGAGGATCCAGTCGACGATCACGGCCGCCCCTTCGGAATGGTGGTGGCGATGAGCTGGCTGCCCACGCCGCCGGCGAGGAGCGCCAAGCCCCAGACAGCGAGGAGCTGCACCGCCTCCAGCAGCACGGTGGTGCGGACGAGCAGCCCGAGGACGACGAAGCCCAGGCCCGCGTTGTCCGCCTTGGAGAGCGCGTGCAGCCTGCAGAACGCGTCGGGAAAGCGCAGCAGCCCCAGGGTGCCGGCGAAAAAGAAGAAGGCGCCGAGGAGCACGAAGCCCACGGCGAGCAGGTCGCGGATCACCTCGTCCTCCTGGTGGCGAAGACCACCGCCGCGAGCGCGGCGAGGAGCGCGACGAGCAACGCCATGTCCCGGAGCTGGTGGCGGGGACCGACCTCGCCCAGGAGGAGGAGCACCGCCACGCCGCCGCTGGCGAAGAGCGAGGCGGTCATCATCCGGTCGGTCGAGGTGGGGCCGCGGGCCACGCGCACCAGGCCGCCGAGGACGGTGAGGAGGACGAAGGCGGCGGCGCCGCCGAAGAAGAGGCTCACCTGCCGCCTCCCGCCGCCGCGGCGATCAGGATCTCGATCCGCTGCACCTCGGCCCGCGCCGCTGCAGCGCCGGCGTCGCTGCCGTCGAGGAGGTGGAGCACGAGGCGCTCCCCCTCGTCGCGGATGCCCAGGGTGCCGGGGACGAGGCTGACGAAGGTGCGCAGCAGCGCCCGCTGCGTCGCGGTGGGCAGCGCGACCGGCACCGCCGCCAGTCCGGGGGCGACGGGAGGCCCCGGGCGCAGCGCCCGGAACGCGACGTCGAAGGAAGCGACGAGGCTGCGGGAGAGGAAGAGGAGGGTCAGGCGGAGGAGGGGTCCCGGGCGCAGGAGCCTTCCGCGGGGCGGCAGCAGGCGCAGGCTCGCCCCCACCGCGAGCGCCACCGCCACCGCGCCGGCGCCGATCGTCGCAGGATCGCCCGTCCCGGCGAGCGAAGCCCAGAGCATGCCCGCCGCGCAAACCCGCACGAGCAGCGAAACGCCGTACGCCACCACGCAGCCTCCCGAATCCAGGGATCGGTAAGGCGCGGCTCCTCCGGGGGGAACGGCGCGCGGCCCGCCGGGGGGGAACGGCGCGGGTAGCGGGCGCAAAAAAGCCGCCCGGTGGGGCGGCCCTTTCGCGGAGGCGTCTACGGCTTGCGCGCGTTGCGCTGCGCTTCGATCCAGCGCTCCCGGTCCCTGGCGGCGCGGCGCCGCTCGGCGACCCGGGTGGCGCCGAAGGTGAGCATCAACATGCCGCCAGCGGCGAAGAGGGAGCCCTGGCCCGCTCCGCCACGGGGCGAGAGGTCGAGCTGGAAGCCCGAGGCCCAGAGCTGCTGGGCGAGGCCCACGACGCCGACCACGATCCCCGCCACTGCCAGCGCCCGGGCGACCCGGACGAGGATGGGGGCGCCACCCGTGAAGATGGAGATCGCGGCTGCGATCACACCGAAACCACCGAGAAGGCCGCCCACAGCTGCCAGCCCCGCCATCTATCCCTCCAGCTTCGCCTTGAGGACGTCGGTGACCACCTTCGGATCGCCCTTGCCCTGCAATTCCTTCATCACCTGGCCCATGAAGAACCCGAGGAGCGCGGTCTTTCCTCCCCGGTATTTCTCCACCTGGCCCTGGTTGGCGGCGATCACCTTGTCGGCTGCGGCCTCGATGGCGGAGGTGTCGGAGACCTGGCCGAGCCCCAGTGCCTCGACCACCGCGGCGGGATCCTGGCCGGTCCCGTGCACCGCCTCGAGGACCTGCTTCGCGGCGGCGGCGTTGATCTTCCGCTCGTCGAGGAGGCCGAGGAGCTGCGCCAGCTTCTCCGGCGTCGCCTGCGTGGCGGCGATCCCCTCGGGCGAATCCTTCACCAGGCGCAAGAGCTCGTTGATCACCCAGTTGGCGACGGGCTTGGCCCCCCTGCCGTAGGCCTGCACCGCCCGCTCGTACCACGCGGCCACCGCCTGGTCGGCGACGAGGACGCCTGCGTCGTAGGGCGAGATGCCTTGTTCCTCGACGAAGCGCTTCGCCTTCGCCCGCGGCAGCTCGGGGAGCTCGCCGCGGACCCGCTCGATCCACGCCTGGTCGATCCGCAGCGGGAGGAGATCCGGCTCCGGGAAGTAGCGGTAGTCGTGGGCCTCCTCCTTCGAACGCATGGCGCGGGTGACGCCCTTCTGCGTGTCGAAGAGGCGGGTCTCGGTGATCACCGTGCCGCCCTCCTCCCAGACCTCGATCTGCCGGTCGATCTCGAACTCGATCGCCTGCTTCACGAAGCGGAAGGAGTTGATGTTCTTCAGCTCCACGCGGTTGCGGAACTTCGCCTCGCCGCGCTGGCGCACCGAGACGTTGGCGTCGCAGCGGAAGGAGCCCTCCTCCATGTTGCCGTCGTTGATCCCGAGGTAGACGACGATGTCGCGCAGCGACTTGAGGTATTCGACCGCCTCGTCGGAGGAGCGAAGATCCGGCTCGCCGACGATCTCGAGGAGGGGCACGCCGGCGCGGTTCAGATCCACGCGGGAGGGGCCGCCCTCGGGGTCGTGGGTGTTCTTGCCCGCGTCCTCCTCCATGTGGATCCGGGTGATGCCGACGCGCTTCTCGCCGTCCGGCGTGTCGATCAAAAGGTGGCCGTGCTCGCAGATCGGCAGGTCGAATTGCGAGATCTGGTAGCCCTTCGGAAGGTCCGGGTAGAAGTAGTTCTTCCGGGCGAAGACGCTCTCGCGGCGGATCTCGCAGCCGGTGCCGAGGCCCGCGCGGATCGCGAACTCCACCACCTTCTCGTTGAGCACCGGCAGCACGCCGGGCATGCCGAGGCAGACCGGGCAGGTCTGGGTGTTCGCCTCGGCGCCGAAGCGGGTGGAGCAGCCGCAGAAGATCTTGGTGTGGGTGAGCATCTGGGCGTGGACTTCGAGCCCGATGATCACCTCCCAGTTTTCGCGGGAACGGGTGGCCATCAGACCACCTCCTTCGGAGCGCGCGTGTGGAAGTCGGTGGCGTTCTGGAAGGCGGCGCCGACGCGGAAGAGCGTCGCCTCGTCCAGCGGCTTGCCGATGATCTGCAGGCCGTTGGGCAGCCCCTGCGAGGTGAAGCCGCAGGGCATGCTGATGCCGGGCAGGCCCGCCAGGTTCGCCGACAGCGTGAAGACGTCGGCGAGGTACATCTGCAGCGGGTCGCTGAGCCGCTCGCCGAGCTTGAAGGCCGGCGTTGGCGTGGTGGGCGTGACGATGGCGTCGACCTTCTCGAAGGCCTGCTCGAAGTCCCGGCGGATCAGCGTCCGGACCTTCTGCGCCCGCAGGTAGTAGGCGTCGTAGTAGCCGGAGGAGAGCGCGTAGGTGCCGATCATGATCCGGCGCTTCACCTCGGGCCCGAAGCCCTCGGCCCTGGTGCGGAAGTACATCTCCCGCAGGCCGCCCGCCTCGCGGACGGAGAGGCCGTAGCGCACGCCGTCGAAGCGGGCGAGGTTGGACGAGCACTCCGCCGGCGCCACCACGTAGTAGGTGGCCACGCCGTAGTCGGTGTGCGGCAGCGAGATGTCCACGAGCTCGGCGCCGAGATCGACCAGCGTCTGCATCGACGCGCGCACGCACTTCTCGACGTCGGGATCGAGCCCCTCGCGGAAGTACTCGCGGGGCACGCCGAGCTTCATCCCCTTCACGCTGGCGTTCGCCAGGGGCGAGACCCAGTCCGGCACCGGCGCGTCGAGGGAGGTGGAGTCGAGGGGATCCTTGCCGGCGATCGCCTGGAGGATCATCGCGCAATCCTCGGCGGTGCGGGCGAAGGGACCCACCTGATCGAGCGAGGAGGCGAAGGCGATCACGCCGTAGCGCGAGCAGCGGCCGTAGGTCGGCTTGATGCCGGTGGTGCCGGTGAGCGCCGCGGGCTGGCGGATCGAGCCGCCGGTGTCGGTGCCGAGGGTGCCGAAGACCTGCCGGGCCGCCACCGCCGCGGCGCTGCCGCCGGACGAGCCGCCGGGGGTCCGCTCGGTATCCCAGGGATTCCTGCAGACGCCGTAGGCGGAGGTCTCGTTGGACGAGCCCATCGCGAACTCGTCCATGTTGAGCTTGCCGACCAGGACGGCGCCGGCCTCCTTGAGGCGGGTGACGTGGGTCGAGTCGAAGGGCGGCACGAAGTTCTCGAGGATCTTCGAGCCGCAGGTGGTGCGGATCCCCTTCGTGCAGAAGATGTCCTTGAGCGCCAGCGGCACGCCGTCGAGGTGGCCGAGACGCTCGCCGCTGGCCCGGCGCTGGTCGGCGGCCCTGGCCTGCGCGAGGGCGCCCTGCTCGTCCACCACGAGGAAGGAGTTGATCGTCGGGTTGGTGGCGGCGATCCGCTCGAGGCAGGCGCGGGTCGCCTCCTCCGAGGAGATCGCGCCTTCCGCCAGTTGCCGGGAGAGCGCTGCGAGGGTGAGGTCGGTCGCTTTCACTCGAGGATCCTCGGCACGAGGAAATGGGTTCCCTCGCGCTGCGGGGCGTTGGCCAGGGCTTCGTCTGCGGTGAGGCTCTCGCGGGGAACGTCGGCGCGGAGCGGCGTGCTCGCCACCTCCACCGCGTGGGTGGTGGGCGGGACCTCGCCCACGTCGAGCTCCTGGAGTTTCTCGATGTAGCCGAGGATGGACGAGAGCTGCTCGCTGTAGCGCTCCACCTCGTCGGCGGAGAGCGAGAGCCGGGCGAGCTTGGCCACGTGCTCGACCTGCTGGCGGGTGAGCGCCACGGGTACCTCCGAAACGACCGCCCCCGAGCCGCCAGCCGCCAGGCTGCCGGGATCGGGGGCGGGCGCGAAATGCGGTGCGTTCAGCGGAAGATGTTGAGGATGCTGCGCATCACCGCGCCGGGCTCGTTCTCGTCGACGCCGAGCTTCTGCAGCTCACCTTCGTCGAAGACGGTGACGCCGCAGCTGAAGCAGCGGTCGATGTCGACGCCGCGGAAGCTGATCTCCTGCATCTCCATGCCGCACTTGGGGCAGTGCATCCAGTGGAGCGCCTTGAGCTTCTCGCGCTCGTCGGCCTGCATCGCCCTGGCGCGATCCAGCGAGATCCTCCGGAGCTTCTCGGCGTTCTCCCGCGCGAAGTACTCCTCTTCGGCGCTCGACGGCTTGTTGGACGGGGTGTTGGCCATGGCTTCTTGACTCCTGTCGATGACGCTTCGCTGGCGATTTCGCGTCCGCCTGCATGCCTACCCCGATTCTAGGGCATCGGGGGGCGCCGGGGCGGAGAAAGGCGCGGACGCTAACCAAACGGAAATGACGCCGCAAGGCGTTCCGCAAGGCACGGGGGCCCGCTCGCCTGCAAGCCCGGCGAGGACTTCTGCAGGCCGACCGGCGGGCCCGTGACGATCGTGAAGGATGACGCCGGCCCGCACGGTCGGCGCTGCCCGTCGCGACGGGCGAGGAGGTTGGCAGATGGAAACCAGGTGGGCGAAGGGGTTGGCGCTGGGGCTCCTGGTCGCCGCCGGCAGTGCCGGCGCGCAGGGCGACACCCAGCAGCAGGGCGAGATGGACCACGGCGCGATGGGCCACGGGCAGATGGAGCAGCCAGAGACCAGCGCGTCGGCGCAGGCGACCAAACACGTGGCCTACGTCAACGCGGAGCTCGACGGCGCTGCCACCAACGCGCTGATGCTCTTCGAGATCACGAAGAGCGACGAGACCTACGACAGGGCCCACGGCGAGGCCTTCACCAGGAACATCCGCGACTCGATCGCCGGGGCCCAGGAGCACATCCGGCACCTCGAGCCGCTGGCGAAGACCGATGCCGAGAAGGAGCAGCTCCGGCTCCTGAAGGAGCGGGTGACCAAGGCGCAGGCCATGGTCACCACCCTCCAGAGCAAGCTCGACCAACGCAGCGAGCTCCACTTCACCGCCGGCGCGATGCACAAGCAGCTCGAGGGCAGCCTCGATCCGCTGATGCAGCTGGCGAAGGACTGGGATACCGGCATCCAGGCCGGGTGACGACGGCCCCCCGGGCCGATCGTCTCCACGGGGCCGGGCGACCCAGCAGGGGCGCCCGGCCTTTCTCCACACCTGCCCCTCCCCCGAAAAGTTGACCGATAGCGCTATCGGACGATGCTGGCCGCCTGCAGCGGGCTCGTCCGCTCGCTGCGCCAGGTCCATGCACCCCGGAGGATTCGAGACGATGGAACGCGCCCGCGAGAGCCGCCTTTCGTTGCAGGGCGCCAAATCCACCCGTTCGAACCGCCGCCTCAAGACCCGCGAACCGAAGAAGGCGCCCGCCAAGGCCCGCCGGCGGGAGTCGGACAAGGGCGGCGCCGGCCCCTCGAAGCTCGCGGGTCTCGCCGGCGATCGCCGCGAGATCGTGGCGGTGCTCTTCCTCGCCGCTGCGCTGGTGAGCGGCCTCGCCCTCGGCTCCTGGGATCCGGCCACCTCCGGCAACCTGATCGGCAGGGCCGGCGGCTGGCTCGCCCGCCACCTCTTCGGCATCTTCGGCATCGGCGCCTTCGTACTGCCGGTGAGCCTCTTCCTGGGCTTCCTCGGCCTCGTGCGTCCCGAGGGCAAGCAGCCGGGCCTCGTCGTCTCGGTGGCCTGGCTCTCCGTGCTCGCGGGGCTCGCCGTCTTCATCGAGCTGGTGGCCCCCACCGCCACCTTCTTCGGCGCGCGGCCCGCCGGCGCTCTCGGCGGCACCGGCGCGGATCTGCTGCGGCGGGTCTTCTCCACGGTGGGCTCCGCCATCCTCGTCCTCGCCATGCTGGCGGTCTCGCTGGTCATCGCCGCCGGGGTGAAGTGGAGCCGCCTCGTCCTCCTCCTCGGCAACGGGGCGAGGCAGCTCGGCGCGTGGGTGATGGCCTTCGTGCGGGCGCAGATCGAGCAGCACCGCGAGGAGCGCGAGGCGCGCCTCGCCGAGGAGGCCGCCGCGGAGGCCGAGGCCCGGGCGGAGGAGGAGGCTGCAGCAGCGGCTGCCTTCGACGAGGCGCTGGGCGACCTCGAGACGGAGCTCGCCGAGGCGAAGGCGAAGAAGAAGGGCCGCAAGAAGGAGGAGCCCGGCCTCGAGGCAGACCTCGACGGCCGCATCGCCGTCGCGCCGCCCGAGGAGGCGAAGCCGAAGGTCGTGCTCGCCCCCACCGCTCCCCCGGCGAAGAGGGATCGCAAGAAGGAGAAGGCCGAGGAGAAGCGCGCGGAGCCGGAGGAGGCGCTCGCCCCCGTCGTTCCGCTCATCCCCGCCGATCCGGCCTGGGCGGCGGGTCCCGTGCCCGTGCCCACCGGCAAGCCGGTCGAGCCGACGCAGGCGATCTCGCCCCCCGTCGAGCCGAAGCCCGAGGTGGTCGAGGAGGCTTCCCCCGCGGTGGCCGCGGCGCCGGCGATCGTCGCCGCCGAGCTGCCCGAACCCGCAGCGCCGACTGCGGAGGAGCTGGTGGCGGACCTGCCCCCCGCAGCGGTGCAGGCCCTCGTCCGCGCGGGCAAGCTCCCGCCGACGGCCCCGGTGATCGAGCTGCCACAGGCGCCGCCGAAGCCGAAGAAGACCGACTCGCCCTTCGAGCTCATCGCCAGCGACGACGGCTTCTCGCTGCCCCCGCTGGCGCTGCTTCAGGGCGGCGACGAGGAGGCCAGGGCCGAGGTGGACGAGGCGCTCCTCCACGCCACCGCGGACAAGCTCCGCCAGAAGCTCGCCGACTTCGGCATCCAGGGCCACGTCGAGCGCATCCGCCCGGGCCCCGTGGTCACGATGTACGAGTTCGCGCCGGCGCCCGGCGTGAAGATCTCGAAGATCAGCGGCCTCTCCGACGATCTGGCCATGGCGCTGGAGGCGCTGCGCGTCCGCATCGTGGCGCCGATCCCCGGCCGCGGCGTCGTCGGCATCGAGGTGCCGAACAAGAAGCGCGAGATCGTCTACCTGCGCGAGATCCTCGAGCAGGACGCGTTCCGCAAGGGCGCCTCCAAGCTCACCATGGCGCTGGGCAAGGACATCGAGGGCATGCCCTTCGTCGCCGATCTGGCGCGGATGCCGCACGTGCTCATCTCGGGCACCACCGGCTCGGGCAAGTCGGTGAGCGTCAACTCGATGATCATGAGCCTCCTCTTCAAGTCCACGCCGGAGGAGGTTCGCTTCATCATGGTGGACCCGAAGATGCTCGAGCTCTCGATCTACGAGGGCATCCCGCATCTCCTCCTGCCGGTGGTGACCGATCCCCGCAAGGCGGCGCTCGCGCTGCGCTGGGCGGTGGACGAGATGGAGCGTCGCTACGCGCTCCTCGCCGAGAACGGCGTCCGCGACCTCGCCTCCTTCAACAAGCTGATGGGCGAGAAGATCAAGGAGCGGGAGGCCCGGGGCGCAGCGCAGACGGAGGAGCCCGCCTCCGACGACAAGGTGCTGATCATCGACGTCGAGAAGGGCGAGACCGAGGACGACGCCCTCGAGCGCCAGCTCGCCGAGGAGCCCCTCGATCCGGTGGAGGCCTTCCTCGAGAAGAAGCTGGAGGAGGAGCTCGAGCCCAGGAAGCTCCCCTACCTCGTGATCATCATCGACGAGCTCGCCGACCTGATGATGGTGGCGTCGAAGGAAGTGGAGACGTACATCGCGCGCATCGCGCAGAAGGCCCGCGCCGCCGGCATCCACCTCATGGTGGCGACGCAGCGCCCCTCGGTGGACGTGGTCACGGGCCTGATCAAGGCCAACTTCCCCTCGCGCGTCTCCTTCCTCCTCCGCTCCCGCGTGGACTCGCAGACCATCCTCGACCAGCCCGGCGCGGAGAAGCTGTTGGGCCAGGGCGACATGCTGATCCTCCCGCCGACCAGCGCGCACATCCAGCGTGTGCACGGCGCCCTGGTGACGGAGAAGGAGATCAAGAAGGTCGTCGATCACCTCAAGGCGCAGGGCAGCCCGGTCTACGACGAGTCGATCCTCAAGGATCCGGAGGCGGAGGGCGACGGCGGCATGCCGGACGACGACCTCTCCGACGAGCTCTACGACCAGGCGATCGCCATCGTCTCCGAGATGAAGACCGTCTCGATCTCGATGCTCCAGCGCAAGATGCGCATCGGCTACAACCGCTCGGCGCGCATGATCGAGCGGATGGAGCGGGACGGGATCGTCGGCACCGCCGACGGCGCCAAGCCCCGCGAGGTGCTGATCCGCAAGCTGGGCGAGATGCCCGGGGCGTGAGCAGGTTGGGCCGGTGCTCCACCTGCCCTCCACCCTCCACCTCGAGGTGACGCTGCACAACGAGGCGGCGCAGGTGGTGGGCGCTGCCCTCGACACGCCGCTGCTGGTGCTGCGGCCATCGGTCGGTTGACCGATGGGGAGGGGATCTCAGGCGGGCGTAGCGTCGCCGCCGTGAGAACCATCCGGGACGAGGCGGGACAGGTGGTGGTGGAGGCGGCGATCGTGTTGCCGCTCTGCCTCTTCGTGCTGCTCGCGCTGCTGCAGCTGGTGCTCCTGCAGGAGGCGCGGCTGCTGCTCGAATATGCCGCCTACCGCGCGGCGCGCACCGGCGCGTTGTGGAATGGCGAGGTGGACCGGATGGCCGGGAGCGCCCGCTTCGTCCTCGGGCCCACCGTCTGTCCCAGCCGCTTTCCCGGCATCCCCTGCCCGCCTGCGGATCTGCCGGCGCTCCGTGCAGCAGCGGGTGCGGAGGCGCTGCGGCTCCTCTCGGCGGGGGGCGGCTTCCCGGGGCTCTCGGTGGAGGTGGTCGGGGCAGTTGGAGAAGGGGATTTCGACGCGGTGGGCGGCGGCGGCCTGCTCACCGTGGAGCTGCGCTACTGGCTCGAGCTGAAGATCCCCTTCGCCGACGCAGGGCTGTGGCGGGCGTGGCGCGCGGTGGGCGCGCGCAGGCTGCCGCCCGGTGTGCGCGTTGCCGTCGAGGCCGCCGCAGCAGGTGGCCGCTACTTCGTGCCGCTGGTGAGCCGGCACACGATGCGGATGCAGTCGAACTTCCACCGGCAGGAGGAGCCATGATCGGCGCGTTCCATCGCTTGCGGCGGGACGAGGACGGCCAGGCGCTGGCCCTGGGGGCGGTGCTCCTCCTCGTGCTCGCGGTGGCGCTCCTCGGCACCTCGAAGCTCGCCCTGCAGATCCACGATCGGATCGCGCTGCAGGATGGCGCCGACGCAGCGGCCTACTCCCTCGCGGTGGAGGAGGCGCGGGCGTTCAACTTCTACGCCTATACGAACCGGGCGCAGATCGCCCAATACGTCACCGTGCTCCAGCTCGTCTCGGTGGACGCGATGCTCCTCGGGATCCTCACCGGCCTGGGCAGCTTCGCCGCCATCGCAAAGACGGTGGGCGAGCTCTGCGCCGGCCCGAAATACGCCGCCTGCCAGGCGATACCGGTGATCGGCACCGCCCTCGCCCTCGTCTCGCGGGTGCTGCTTCTGGTCGAGCCGATCCTCGTCGCCGCTGGCCGGTCGATCGCCGCCTTCGATCTCTTCGTCGGCGAGGTGGCGGTGCCGCTCCTCGCCGCCTCCAACCTCTTCCTCTTCGCCCAGCAGCTCACCTTCCACGGCAGGGTGCTGGCGCGCCTCGCCGGTGACGAGGGGCTGCGGATCGCGCGGGTCGCGGCACCGGGAGCGAAGTGGGCGCTGCCGGTGCAGGCCCTCAACGTCGCCCGCTTCGAGGGGGCCCACCTCGGCGAGGCGATGGCGCTCTGGGGCAGCAGGGATCGGGAAGGCGCCGGTCTCGCCGATGGGCCTGCAGGCAGGCGCAACTGGGCGCGGCGGGGGATGAGCGAGCTCGTCCACGCCACCCGCCACGACTTCTGGGTCTACGACCGGAGTTTTCCCGAATCGCTGGGCAACCTGCTCCGGGGGAGCGAGGCCTTCGACGTGGTGGAGGAGCTGCTCCACTTCCTGCCCGCCGGCAAGCTGCGCGGCCACACCCGCCTGCTCTCGCTGGAGCGGCCCGATCCCCGCCGCAGCGAGGCGATCTACGAGGCGATGGAGCGGCCCGGCTACGGCAGCGCCCGCTACCCCACCGGGAGCGCCATCGGCGCCAATTTCTACATGGAGGCGGGCGGCTCGATCTTCGGTGGGGCGCTGGACGAGGTGGGGGCGGCGCTCGGCTTCGACGAGAAGCACCTCGGCTCGGTGACCAGCGCCAGCCCCGCCAGCGGCGGCGGCTGGGCCTGCACCTGGGACGTGAAGCGCCCCTACCAGCGACGCGGCGTGCGGCAGCTCCTCGAGGTCTTCGTGCCGCGCTTCAGCTGCGACGTCGCCAGGGGCAGCCACCCGTGGTGGGGGATCACGCCCTACATGGCCTTCGACGCAACGGATGCCGATTGCGCCACCTTCGCCGGCGAGTTCTGCCAGCCGGACGTCTGGGTGGCGCTCGAGGCGGAGGACGGCGGCGCGAAGGCGGTGGCGCGGGCTCTCGCCTACTACCACCGCCCCGGGAATTGGCAGGAGCCGCCCAATTTCTTCAACCCCTTCTGGCGGGCGAAGCTCGCGCCGGTGGAGCCGGGTCTCGGGCGCCTCGGCCCCGCGGGCAGCGCGCTCCGGGCCCTGGTCGAGGGGCGGTGATGCGTCTTCGGGACGAGGGCGGAAGCGCCGCGGTGGAGCTGGCGATCCTCACCCCCGTGATACTCGCGCTCCTCGGCTCGCTGATCTTCCTGGCCGATCTCGGCGTGGCCCGGATCCGGCAGCGCGCGGTGGTGCGGCTCGTCGTCTGGGAGGCGACGGCCCATGCCCTCTCGGACGAGCGCGAGCAGGGGCACGACGCGCGCTTCGAGGCGGCGCGGCAGGGAGCGGAGCAGGTTGCACGGGAGCGCTACCGGGGCGGCGTCTCCCGGGGCATGCTCGCCGGTGCGTCGCTGGGAAGCGTCCGGGTGGAGAAGGTGGCCCTCGACGCCCGCGAACGAATCAGGAGGCCCGCGATGCCGGCGGGTTTCGGATCGCTCCTCGAGCCGCTGGGCAGCCTGATCCAGCGGGTCGCCGGCCTGCAGCTGCCGCTGCTGCGGCGCTACGGTCTCTCGGTGGACGGCGTGGGCCTGGTGGTCGAGGCGGGAGTCGAGGTGGAGGGCAGCGGCCTCCTGCCCGGCCTCCCGGAGCGACTCTCCCTCGCGCCGGCGCGCCTCGAGCTGCAGGTCGATACCTGGGCGCTCGACGACGGCGCCGACGTTCCGCTCCCGGGCACGGGCAGTGCACTGGGCAGGCAGGTCGGAAGGATCGCCCTCTTCGGCATCGGCGAGAAGCTCACCGGTCCCGGAGCCGGCGATGCGCTCTCGTGGGTGCCCATCTCCCTCTCGGCCCCGGTGGTATCGATGAACTACGGCCCCCCGGCGCAGGATCGCAGCCCCGTCTCGTGCGGCGGAAAAGACGCGCTGGCCCGCACCGGCCGCTGGGAGAACGGTCCGCGGGTGGGCACCGGTCGCGACCGCGTCTCGCCGGTGCGCTGCTTCGACACCCTGCCCATCGACGCCAACGGCTTCGGCGTAGGTGGCGGCAGGAGTTCCGATCCGGTGTGGCGGCAGCTGGCGGCGCGGGGCCCCTTCGAGATGGGCTGCGACAGGCCCGGCGCAGCTTTTCCCGACGGCTGCGGCAACGGAGGTGCGGCATGGACCAGCGCATCGGCGCGGTGATCGCGGTGGCTGCAGCGCTGCTGGTGGTGGCGGTGGGCCCGCGCTCGACGGCGCACCCTCCAGCGCCCGCCTCGCTTCCCGATCCCGACGAGGCCGTGCCCGTCGAGCTTCGCGTCCACGGCAGGGCGGTGCGGGCCGCGACCTTCCTCACCCCCGATCCGGTGGAGACGGTGATCGCTGCCCACCGCGCCGCCTTCACCGCCGCGCCGGTCGATCTCGTCGAGCGGGAGCTGGTGGACGGGAGGCTCCTCTCGATCCTCGATGTCCCGGGTGGCAGGCATCTGGTCGTGCGGGTGCGGCGGTTCGGCGGACGCACCGAGGTGCTCCGGGGGGAGAGCGCCCTCGGGCTCGCCCCCGAGGCGCTGCCCGACTTCGAACTGCCGGAGGGCTTCGTCCTCACCGCTGCGGTGGAGGATCGAACCGGCGCAGCGGCAGCACGCACCGGTGTCGCCCTCGCGCCGATGGCAGCGGCGCCTGCGCGGGAAGCGCTGCGGCGCGGCCATCTCGGCGCCGGTTGGCGCGAGGCGACGAGCGACGACGAAGTGCTGCGCTTCGAGCGCGGGGCCGAGCGCCTCGAGGCGCGGGTGGTCGGCGGCCAGTCGACGGTGGTGGTGCAGCTCTTCCGGATCGACGGGGGTAGGTGATGCGCTGGCTCTTGCTGATCCTTCTTCTCGCAGCGCCGGGACGCGCCGGTGCAGCAGCGCCGCCTCCTTTCGCGGACGCCCTCCCCTGGGAGCGGCTCGCCGGCGCGCACCCCGGCGATTGGGCCGAGTACGTGGTCCATGTCGGCGGGCATCCGGTGGGACCGTGGCTCCGCCTGCTGGTGGTCGGGCCCGGCGCGGGCGGCACCTGGGTGGAGATCTGGATCTCCCAGCGGCCCGGCAGCGCCACCCAGGCCTACCGGCTCCTCCTCGGGGACCGGGGCGGCGTACGGCGCGTCGTGGCCCGGCTCCTCGGCGGCCAGAGCCGGGAGATGCCCCCGCCAGCGGCGGCTCCGACCAGAAAATCGAGCGCGCCGACCGAGTGGACGAGGCGGGGCGAAGAAGTGGTGCAGACCGAGGCAGGGAGCCTGCGGGCCGAGGCCACCGAGAGCTGGTCGGGGGGCGAGCGGATCGCGTGCGCCTGGTTCGCGCCGGAGGTTCCCGTTCTCGGCCTCGTCCGGCTCGACCTCGCCGGGGGCTCCGGGCTGGAGCTCCATCGTTGGGGTCGCGGCGGCAACGGGGTGGTCGAGGTGCCGGATCCCCCACCGCCCCGGGAGGCGCACGCAGACCGGCGGTGAACCGCGCGGCGCCCATGGCCCCGGCGGCCACCTGCCTGCTATCGTCCCGCCGATGGGGAAGTCGGGGGGCGTTGCCGCCCTGGTCCTGCTGGCGCTGCCGGCCTGGGCCGGCGCGGACGAGCCGGAAGAACGCGAGTCGGAATGGGAGATGCCTGCAGGCGAGGCCTGGTCGCAGGAGGGCTTCCGCGTCCAGATCCGCGTGGGCCGCGATCTGGTCAGCGGGCTGGACGGTGCGCCCAACAGCTCGGGAATCGCCATCGCGGTGGAGCCGGGGATCCGGCTGAGCGAAGACTTCTCCCTCTCCGCCACCCTGCGCTACTCGGTCCTCGCCGACACGGGCTTCGAGGGGCTGCGCTGGACGACCACCGCCGATGCCACCTGGCATCCCTGGGGCGGCTTCTTCCTCGCGGCTGGCGTCGGCTACGCGGGGCTGATCGGCAACCGCGGCGGCTTCGACGAGTCCCTGCAGCGGCGCTGCGACGGTAGCGGCGCGGTGCTCCTCGCCCGCACCGGCTGGCTCTTTGCCCTGGGCGAGCTCTTCTCGATGGGGCCGGTGGTGCAGCTCGACGAGCAGTGGACCCGCTGCCCGGCGGAGGATTGGGCCATCGCCGACGAGGTCCCCGCCGGCGAAGAGGTCCCCGGCATCGAGGAACGTGAGGGCGAAGCCTTCACCTGGCGCCACCGCACCCTCCATTTCGCGTGGTCGTTCGCATGGCGCTGAAGCACAGGGTCCATGCGCTCGCCGTGATCGGCGTCCTCCTCGCCGGCGGCGTTGCATCCGCCTCCGTGCCGCAGCGGCGCATGGTGCCGGTGGCGGGGGACGAGCCGCCCGCCTCGACGCAGCAGCAGCCGGCGGAGGCGCAGCCCACCACCGACGAGCTCGAGCTGCCGAAGCCGGTCGGTCCGATGGAGGTCCCCTACCCGGTGGACGCGCCGGCGCTCGAGGCGCCGGTGGAGGTGGAGGTCCAGCTCCTCATCGACGAGCAGGGTGCGGTGCAGCAGGTCACGCTGCTGCGGAGCGCCGGCGCCCCCTGGGACGAGGCGGTGCTCGCTGCCTGCAAGGCGTTCCGCTTCGAGCCTGCGCGCTGGAAGGGCGTTCCCGCAGCGGTGGAGATCCCCTTCGTGCAGCGCTTCGAGCCGGCGGTGCAGGAGGCGCCAGCGGACGACGAGGCCGAAGCGCTCCTCGACGCCTCCCTGGGCGGCGAGGTGATCGAGATGGGCACGCGCAACATCGTGCCCGCCGCCACGGTGATCGCCACGGTGGAGGGCGAGCGCTTCACGGTGGAGGCGGACGAGGCGGGCCGCTTCAGCCTGCCGCTCCGTGCCGGCGCCGCGGAGGTGGAGGTGCAGGTCCCGGGCTACAAGCGCTTTCTGGTGAAGGAGACGATCGCCCCGGGGCAGGCGCTGCAGGTCCGCTACCTGGTCGAACGGGTGAGCTACAACCCCTTCGAGCAGCTGGTGATCGGCAAGGCGCTGCGGCAGGAGGTGACCCGCACCACCCTGCGCGACCGCGAGATCCGCAGGGTGCCGGGGACCTTCGGCGATCCCTTCCGCGTGATCGGCACCATGCCGGGCGTCGGGCAGATGTTCTCGCTCCTCGACTACCCGATCATCCGCGGCGCCTCGCCGGGCAGCAGCGGCATCCTCCTCGACGGCGACCGGATCCCGCAGCTCTTCCACTTCCTCGCGGGCCCGGCGGTGATCCACCCGGAGTTCATCGACAGCGTCGACTTCTACCCGGGCGCCTTCCCGATCGCTTACGGCGGCTACACCGGCGGCATCGTCGACGGCATCACCCGCTCCGGCCTCCCCGACGAGCGGCGGATCGAGCTCAGCGCCGATCTGCTCAACACCTCGGCCTTCGTCCGGCAGCCGATCCTCGGCGCCACCGGCACCATCGCCGGCCGCTACGGCTATCCCGCGATGCTGCTCAGCGCCTTCAGCGAGGATACCTACGCCGGCTATTGGGACTACCAGGGCCGCCTCGACGGCAGGGCCGGCGACGGCCGCTGGACCGTCTTCGCCTTCGGCTCCTTCGACGAGGTGGGCGAGGTCCGCGACGGCGAGGAGCAGATCGGGCTCCAGTCGATCTTCCACCGCCTGAGCCTGCGCTGGATCGACGGCGACGACGCCGCCTTCGATCGCTACCAGCTCACCTTCGGGCTCGATCAGGTGCGCACCGGCGACGAGGAGGAGGTCGACGAGGGCCGCGCGTCGGAGCCGCCGCAATTCGCCACCTGGATGATCCACCCGCGGGCGAGCTGGCGACGTCCTCTGGTGAAGGACCTCGCGGTCCACGGCGGCGTCGACTTCAGCTGGCGGCGCTCGGAGATCCCGGGGCTCGCCACCTCCGAGGACGACGAGATCTACATCCCGCCCACCTGGCAGGCGCAGGCCGGCGCCTTCGTCGAGACGCCGTGGTGGATCACCGAGGACTTCCTCCTCACGCCGGGCGTACGCTTCGACGTCTGGGAGAACGCCGACGTGCGCCGCGCCTCGGTCGACCCCCGCCTCAACTGGCGCTGGCGCCTGCAGCAGGAGGAGACCCACCAGCTCTGGCTCAAGGGCGGCGTGGGCATCTTCCACCAGCCGCCGCGGCCGCCGGTGCCGGTCCCGGTGCTCGGGGATCTGCTCCTCACCGCCGGCATGCCCGCAGCGCTGCAGACCACGCTCGGCACCGAGCTCGACCTAGCCTCCGGCTACTTCGTCGATCTCCAGACCTACTTCAACTACATGGATCCCATCTACCTGGACCTCGAGATCAACGGCAGCGTTCTCGAGGAGGTGGACGGCAGCGACACCAGAAACGATTACGACGTCCTCGACCCCTTCACCGGCCGCTCCTACGGCGCGGAGATCCTCCTGCGCAAGCGCGACCAGGGGAACCTCTTCGGCTGGGTCTCGTACACGCTCTCGCGGAGCGAACGGCTGGCCCGCGACGGCTGGAAGGCCTTCGACTTCGACCGCACCCACATGCTGCAGCTGGTGGCGGGCCTGAAGCTCCCGCGTGACTGGGAGATCGGCGCGCGCTTCCAGGCGATCAGCGGCAGGCCGGTGAGCCCCTACGGCGCCTCGATCGAGCGCGCCGACGCGTTCACGCGCTTCGATCTGCGCATCGACAAGCGCGCGGTCTATCGCTCGTGGATGCTCGATTTCTACGTCGAGCTGATCAACACGATGATCAGCCGGGAGCAGGTCGGCGAGAACTCGCGCGACTCGGTGCCCTACATCTTCCCGACGGTGGGCTTCCGGGCGGTGCTCTGACGCGCGGGCATCAGGGCGCTGCTGCAGGGAGCGCCTGCTGCGCCACCGGCAGCGAGACCCGGGCCACGGTGCCACCCTCCGCAGGCGCGCTGATCCCGACCTCGCCGCCGTGGGCGGTGACGATGGTGTGGACGATCGCCAACCCGAGGCCGGTGCCCTGTGGCTTGGTGGTGAAGAAGGGCTCGAAGAGCCGGGCGAGCACGTCCCGGGGGATCCCCGGCCCGTCGTCCCGGAAGGTCAGCACCGCCCTGCCGTCCTCGACGACGAGGTGGACGTCGACCTGGGTGGTCGCCGCCTCGAGGCCGTTCTTGAGCAGGTTGACGAAGACCTGGTGGAGCGCGTCCGCGTCGCCGAGGACCGCCACCCCCGGCTCGATCGAGGAGGCGAGCTTCTTGCCGCCCTGCAAGGCCGACTGCCCGTCGAATTCCACCACCCTGCCGACGAGGGCGGAGAGATCGATCGGGTAGCGGGTGTACTCGCGGGGCCGCGCGAAGGCGAGGAAGTCGCCGAGCAGGGAGTTGAGCCGGGAGAGCTCCGCCCGCACCAACTCGAGGGGCTGCTCGAGATTGCTCCGCTCGTGCTCCGGCAATTTGCCGATCCGCCGCGAGAGCAGGGAGAGCTGCAGCCCCGCGGCGTTGAGCGGGTTGCGGATCTCGTGCGCGAGGCCGGCGGCGAGGGTGCCCACCGCCGCCAGCTTCTCCGAGGTGCGCGCCTTGCGCTCGAGTTCCCGCTGTCGCGTCACGTCCAGCCCCATCCCGTAGATGAGGTCCTCGCCACCCGAGGCCTGCCTCGTCCAACGCATCTGCACGCGGCGTACCGCGCCGGTGCGGGTGACGATGTCGACCTCGAGCTCGGGGTTGAAGCCGTCGAAGGCGGCGCGCACCCGCGCACGCCGTGCGTCCCGCTGCGACTGCGGCGCAAAGACTTCGAAATAATCCCTGCCGACGAGCTCTTCGCGGGGCCAGCCCGAGAGCTCCTCCGCCTGGCGGTTGGCGAAGCGGATCTTGTAGTCGCGGCCCAGGGCCACGATCATCGCCTGCACCGCCTCGACGATGTCGCGGTGCCGTCGCTCCGACTCCTCGAGCTCGGCGCGCAGCGATTCGGAGAGGCGCCGCAGCTGCACGCGCTCCAGCGCCCGGCGGGTGGTGAGGATCAGCTCCTCCACGCCGACCGGCTTGGTGAGGTAGGCGAACGCGCCGCCCCGGAGCGCCTCGATCGCGGACTGCAGGTCGGCGTTGCCGGTGGAGACGATCACCTCGGACGAGGGGACCATCTCCTTGAGCTGCGGGAGCAAAGCCGTTCCCAGCGCGTCGGGAAGGCGCACGTCGAGGAGCGCGAGATCGAAGGGCTCCCGCGCGGCGAGCAGCGCTTCCCTGCCGTTCGCGGCGAAGGCAACCTCGTGGCCCTCGTCGACGAAGATCTCGGCGAGGTTCTCCGCCAGCTCCTCGTTGTCCTCGACGAGGAGGATCTTCACTTCGCGGGCCTCAGGGTCGCGATCAATCTCGCGATGTCGAGGGGCTTCTCGAAGAAGTGGAGGTTCCCGCAGCCCTTCATCGCCGAAGCCGGCAGCGCGCGCAGGAAGCCGGAGAAGATCACCGCCGTGCACTCGGTGCCGCGGCAGAGCTCGTCCACCAGCTCGAGGCCGTCGCCGTCCGGGAGCCTGCAGTCCACCAGCAGCACCGAGAGGTCCTGCAGGCTGCTGCCGAGGCGCCGGGCTTCGGCGCAGGAATGTGCAGCGCGCACGGAGAAGCCGCGCTCGGTGAGGATCTCCACCAGGTTCTGGGCGAGGTCGACGTCGTCCTCGATCACCAGGGCCTTCTCCCCCTCGACCACCGAGCCCAGCTTGCGGAGCAGCCGGGTCACGTCGAGGGGTTTGGGCATCACGGCGATCACGCCCTCGTCCACCGCGGCGCGGATGCGGTCGTCCTGGGCGTAGGCGGTCATCGCGATCGCCGGCAGCGCCGGATCGCGCTTCTTGAGCGCCTTGTAGAGCTCGATGCCGTCCATGCCGGGCATCTTGATGTCGAGCAGGGCCACGGCGTACGCGCCGGGTACGAGCTTCTCGAGCGCGACGAAGGGGTCCTCGAAGACGTCGACGGCGAAGCCTGCGTCTTCGAGGATCTCGGCGACGTTCTCGGCCAGATCGCGGTTGTCGTCGACGACGAGGATGCGGTGGGTCGCCATGTTCAGCCCTCCCAGCCCGGGACCAGCGGCAGGCGCACCGAGAAGGCGGCGCCGGGCAGCGGCCCGGCGGTGACGCGGATGGTGCCGCCGTTGCGATCGACGATGCGCTTGCACAGCGGCAGGCCGAGGCCGATCCCCTTGGATTTGGTGGTGACGAGCGGCTCGAAGAGCCGGGTGCGGATCGCCGGATCGATACCCGGGCCGCTGTCGCTCACGAGGAGCTCTACCTCGTCCTTCAGCAGCCTGCCGGTGACCCGGACCTCGCCACCTGTGCCCGCTGCGTCGTAGGCGTTGGCGAGCAGGTTCACGAAGACCTGCCGGAGCTGGTCGGGGTCCACCGCCACCGCCGGGAGGTCCTCGCCGATCTCCACGGAGAGCCGGATGCCGTCCCGCGGCGGAACGACCTCGCGGGCGGACTCGACGAGGGCTGCCGGTGCCACGTTCTGCCGGACCACCGGCCGATCCCGCACGATGTCGAGCATGTCGCTGATGATCCGGTTGGAGACCCGGACCTGCCCCTCGATCTTGTCGAAATGGCGGGTCACCCGCTCGTCCCCTGCGCCGACCCTGCCGCGGAGGAGGAAGAGCGACGACTCGATCACGCCGAGCGGGTTGCGGAGCTCGTGGCCGATGGAGGCGACGAGCTGGCCGAAGGTGGCGAGGCGCTCGGATTGCTGCATCCGGAGCAGGTAATCCTCGCGGTAGGTGTGGAGCATGATCGCCAGCTCCATGTCGAGGAGCTTGTCGACCGCGTGGAGCTCGATCCGCGCCTGCTGCAGGTCCGGCGCGGTGTCGAGGATCACGTCGGTGAGGTGGCCGCGGATCACGTTCACGGCGGTGAACATGTACTGCTGGGGCAGATCGATCTGGACGTGGCGCCTGCCGATGCGGGCGCGCAGGTCGTAGTACTCGTAGTCCCAGGGACCGGTGAAGAGCCCGTCCATCCAGCCGCGCAACGTGCCCTTGAGGCGCTCCACCTGCGGCATGCCGCCGGTGATCGCGCTCCGCGCGCCCGAGTGGCCGAGGATGTGATCGTAGAAATCGTCGATGATCGGCCGCACGTGCGGCAGCACCCGCTCGCGCAGGCCGCGCAGGAGCGCTTCGTCGGTCTCCGAAAAGCCTACGTACCGCTTGATCTCGTCGAACAGATGCTCACCGTGCTGCGTCAATCCCGTCTCCCGGCCGAAGGCCCCCGCAAGCAATCCGGCTCGCCCGGACGCTACCAGAGCGACCCCAGAGCTGCACGCTGGAAGACAGTTCGACGACCGCTAGGCCCGGTCCTCCTCGAGGTACCTTCGGGCTAGTTGAACGAAATCGGCCTCGGTGAGGATTCCCACCAGCCGGCGCTGATCGTCGACCACCGGGAGGCAGCCGAGCTTCCTGTCGAGGATGAGCTTGCAGGCTCCGAGCGCGGTCTCGTCCGGACCGACGGTGACCACCTCCCGCGCCATGCACTCCCGCACCGGGATCGCCCGCTTGATCGACGCCTCCTCGGAACGGGAGAGCCCCGCCAGCGAGGAGACGCTGGCCCGGAGCATGTCGCGGTGGCTCACCAGCCCCACGAGCGTTCCGCCCCGGACCACCGGCAGGTGCCGGATCCGTCCGAGGCGCATCACGTCGTCGGCGAGCAGCAGGCTCTCGTCCACATCGAGCGTGACCACGTCCCGCGTCATCAGATCCCGCACCCGCGTCACCATGGCGACCTCCCGGCTCCCCACCCCTGGAAGCCCGACCACGGCTATCGCAAGGTCCGTGCCCGGGCGCCAATGGGCCCGCCGGCGCGATCAGCCGGGGCTCGAGACGCAAATGCTGCGCGACGCGCAAGCGCCGGTGCAGGAGGTGCGCCCGCCTCTCCCTGCAAACCACCGGAGAGGCGGGAAAGCGGCAGTGGCACGACTCGCGCAGTACCTCCATCCGCGCCACCCGGCGCAGAAGCGGAGGGACCGATGATCCAGCACATTCTCGTTGCCGTGGACGGCTCCGACGGCTCGAAGCGGGCCGTCGGCCTCGCCAGGGAGCTCGCGACGGCGCTCCAGGCCCGCGTCACGCTGCTCCACGTGATCGAGCCACCGGCCAGCTTTCCCATCGAGGCCTACGGCCTGAACCGCAACCAGGTCTACGACGTGCAGCTCCAGGGCGCCCGGGCGCTCCTCGCCGCGATCGCCGCCGAGATGCCCGGCCGTGTCGATCAGGTGGTCGATTCCGGCTCGCCGGCGGAGACGATCTGCGCCCAGTCCGAGGAGCGGGACGCGGACCTCGTGCTCCTGGGATCGCGGGGCATGGGCACGATGGGCCGCTGGCTCCTCGGGTCGGTGAGCGACCGCGTCGTCCACCTGAGCAAGCGGCCCGTCACGGTGGTCCGCTAGGAGGCTGCCATGCGACGCGCGATCCTGCCGGCTCTCTCGCTCCTCCTCCTCCTCGGCGCTGCGCCGCAGGTGCCGGAGAAGCAGCAGCACGATGCGCCGCGGATGCGCCAGCCGGCGCACCTGCCTGCAGGGGCGCGGATGCTCCTGCTCGAGCGCATGGGCAACCACCGCGTCGACATGACCCGTCTCAACTTCGCGGTGCTCTTCCTCGAACACGAGACGGCGGAGCGGCTCGCCCGCCGCATCGCCGCGGAGCCCCGCCTCGCGGAGCCGGTGGGCGACGGGGGCGCCGAACTCAACAGCCTCGTGCCGCCGCGCTTCTTCGAGCTGCAGGACGAGCTGAAGGAGCGCGCGCTCCAGCTGGCGGACGCTGCAGCCCGGGGAAACGACGGCGCGATCGCCAAGGCCTACGGCTCGCTCACCGAGACCTGCGTGCGCTGCCACGCTGCCTATCTCGACGAGCGGCCCTGAACGAAACGGGGGAAAGAAGCCATGGACGCGAACCTGGTCATCGAAGAGAAGTCGCCGATCCGCGTCGCCGTGGTCGGCGGCGGCGTGGGCGGCACGCTGGTCGCCAACCTGATCGGCAGGCGCCTCGGGGAGCGCGCCGCGGTGGAGCTGGTGACCGCCTCGCCCTGGCACGTCTACGAACCGGGGCTCCTCTACGTTCCCTTCGACGATCTCCAGCAGGTCGACGTGCAGCGGCCGATCCGGGATCTGCTCCGGCCCGAGGTCTCCCTGGTGGAGGAGCCGGCGGTGGCGATCGACGTCGCCGGGAAGCGGCTGCGGATGCGCAGCGGCCTCGATCTCTCCTGGGACTACCTCGTCCTCGCCACCGGCACCGAGTTCGCGGCGGAACGGCTGCCCGGATCGGCGCAAGGCGCCCACCATTTCTTCACCGTGGAGGCGGCGGAGAAGCTGCACGACGCGCTCTTCCGCTTCACCGGCGGACGGATCGTGGTCGCGGCAGCGGAGCTTCCCCACAAACATCCGCAGGCGTTGCTCGAGTTCGCCTTCCTGCTCTCCGACTATTGCGAGCGCAACGGCCTCGCCGGCCGCACGGAGATCGTCTTCTCCTCGCCTGCGGATCGCTGCTTCTGGGAGCCCGCCCTCGCGCGCATCGCCGAGAAGCGCTTCGAGGAGCGCGGGATCCGTTTCGAGCCGCGGCTCTCCCCTGCTGCGGTGCTGCCCGACGCGAAGCTCCTCGTCGCCCGCGGCGGCAGGGAGATCCCCTACGATCTGCTGGTGATGGCGCCGCCGCAGCGCGGCGTGGAGCTGGTGCGCCGCTCGGGCCTCGGCAACACCGACGGCTGGCTGCCCACCGATCCGGAGACGCTGCGCCTCCGCGGCGTGCGGGACGTCTGGGTGCTGGGCGATTGCTCGGATCTCGCCGTCTCCCGCGCGCCCAGTGCGGCGGATCACCAGGCGCGGGTGGTGGCGGAGGCGATCGCCGCCGACTACGAAGGCAGGTCGCCCCGGCGCAGCCTCGCGGTCTACGACGGCAGCGTGCAGTTCTTCGTGGAGATGGGCGACGGGCAGGCCGCCTTCCTCGACGCCGATTACGAGCACCCCGCGTCGGTGCAGGAACCGTCGAAGGCCATTGCGGCGGGCAGGCGTGCCTTCGATCGCGCCTATTGGCAGCTGATCCCGACAGGGCTGGCGTGAGGCGGTAGCCCTCCTGCCGAGCTTTCGGACGACGAGCGCCACCAGGACGGTGGCGCTCGCATTTTCGGCAGCAGGGCGGGCCGCTCCTTGCTGAATCCTTCGAGCCGGCGGTGGCTCCCATCAATCGACGGCTTGTATCTTGCCCACTCGGCCCCGCTGACGCGGGACCGAGCGGACAAGAGGCGCGCTTCGCGCGCAAATTGCTTTGCGTTGGAGCGCCCCACTGGGCGCTCAGCCCGAAGACCTCCGAGGAGCACGAGAACGATGGCGAAGAAGATCGTGGTGGTTGGCGGTGTGGCTGCAGGAGCGAGCGCGGCGGCGAAGGCACGCCGTGACGACGAGCACGCGGAGATCGTCGTGCTGGAGAAGGGGCCCTATGTCTCCTTCGCCAACTGCGGCCTGCCCTATTTCGTCAGCGGGGAGATCGAGGGCCGCGACGAGCTCCTCCTCCAGACGCCCGAGTCGCTGCGGAGCCGGATGGCGCTGGACGTGCGCGTCCACCACGAGGCGGTGGCGGTGCACGCGGATCGCCGCGAGGTGGAGGTGGTCGACCACGCCAGCGGCACCCGGCAGACCATCGGCTACGACGAGCTCGTCCTCGCCCCCGGCGCGCGGCCGATCGTGCCGCCGCTCCCGGGCGTGAAGAGCACGAACGTCCACCTCCTCCGCACCGTGCCCGACGCCGACGCGCTCCGCGCCGCCCTCGACGCAGGCGCCCGCCGCGCGGTGGTGATCGGCGGCGGCTTCATCGGCCTCGAGGCTGCCGAGGGGCTGCGCCACCGTGGCCTCGAGGTGACGCTGGTGGAGAAGGCGCCGCAGGTGCTGCCTCCCGTGGATCCGGAGATGGCCGCGCCCGTCGCCGACGAGCTCGTCCGCCTCGGCATCGATCTGCGCCTCGGCGTCGGCGCCACCCGCTTCGTCACCGCGGGCGATCGCGCCATCGCGGCGGAACTCGAGGACGGCAGCCTGATCGAAGCGGACCTCTTCCTGCTCTCGATCGGCGTGCGCCCCAACGTGGAGCTCGCCGTCGCGGCGGGCTGCGCGCTCGGCCCCACCGGCGCGATCGCCGTGGACGAGCGGATGGCCACGAGCGTGCCAGGCATCTGGGCAGCAGGCGATGCGGTGGAGATGCGCCACCTGGTCGGCGATGCGCCGGTCTGGATCGCGCTGGCTGGCCCCGCGAACCGGCAGGGCCGCGTGGCCGGCGCCAACACGGTGGGCGGCGACTTGCGCTTCCGCGGCGCCCTCGGCACCGCGATCGTGCGGGTGGGCAGGCTCACCGCCGCGAGCACGGGCCTGAGCGAAAAGGCCTGCGCCCGCGGCGGAATCGAGTGCCGCGTCACCTGGAACCGGCACGGGCACCACGCCGGCTACTTCCCCGGTGCGCAGCCGCTCACCCTGAAGCTGGTCAGCGACAAGAAGACCGGCCGCCTCCTCGGCGCGCAGGCCGTCGGCGCCGAGGGCGTCGACAAGCGGATCGACGTGGTGGCCACCGCGCTCCACGGCGGCCTCTCGGTCGCCGACCTGGAGGATCTCGACCTCGCCTACGCCCCGCCCTTCGGCGCTGCGCGCGATCCGATCCACCAGGCGGCGATGACCCACCACAACCTGCAGAAGGGCGTGCTCTCGGGCCTCACGCCATCCGAGGCGCTCGAACGGCTCCACGCGCTCCAGGTGGTCGACGTCCGCAACCCCGGCGAGCGTGCCGGCGGCATGCTCGCCGGCGCCATCGGCATCCCGCTCACCGAGCTGCGCGAGCGGATCGGCGAGCTCGAGCCGGCGAAGGAGACGCTGGTCTACTGCGCCGGCGGCCAGCGCAGCGCGTTCGCCGCCCGCGTCCTCCGGCAGCGGGGCTTCGCGCAGGTGCACACGCTGGTCGGCGGCTGGGCGGCATACGGCATGTTCGAAGCGGCGCGGATGCACGCGGCGCCGCGAGCGCCTGCTGCAGCGGCGAGCTGATAGACACGCAGGCGCACGACGATGAGAAGGCCCCGTCGGCAGCAGCTGGCGGGGCCTTTCTCTCGCGCTCCGGCTCAGCGGCGGTCGCCCTTCCGCTCCTCGGTGCCCGACTCGCCGGCTCCGGCGGGCCTGGGCCGGACCTGCGCCTGCTCCTCCGCGTGGCGGTGCACCCGGCGTGTCGCGCGCGCTTCGTCCTTCGCCGGCATGGGCCCGCCGACGGTCGGCTCCGGCTTCCTCTCGTCACCCATCGATTCCTCCCGTTCGAAGCTCTGCCCACGAACGGTAGGCACGACAGCCGGCAGGAACGACGAAGCCGCCGAAGCGGAACCGCCGGCGGCTTCGTCGCAAGGCGGGCGCCCGCGCTACGGGTGCTCGTCGCGCGTGTCGGCGGACCGAACCCCGTACTCCTTGAGCCGGTACTGGATGGTGCGGACGCTGATCCCGAGGATCTCCGCCGCGCGGCTGGTGGAGCCGTCGACCACCTCGAGGGTGCGCAGGATCGCTTCCTTCTCGATCTCTGCCAGGGTGGCGCCGGGGATGAGCTGCCGGGCGCCGTCGCGGCGCACCTCCGCCACCGCGGGCGGCAGGTGCGAGGGGAGGAGCTCGCCGTCCGGCGAGAGGACCACCGCGCGCTCGATCGCGTTCTCGAGCTCGCGGACGTTGCCCGGCCAGTCGTAGGCGAGCACCGCCTGGAAGGCCTCGCGGCTCATCCTGGCGCCGGGCTTCTCGTAGAGCGCGCCGTACTTCCGCACGAAATGATCGACGAGGGCCGGCAGGTCGGTCTTGCGTCGGCGCAGCGGCGGCATCTCGATCTGCACCACGTTGAGCCGGTAGTAGAGATCCTCGCGGAAGCGCCCCGCCTTCACCTCAGCGAGCAGATCCTTGTTGGTCGCGGCGACCACGCGCACGTCGACCTTGATCGTCTTCGTCCCGCCCACCCGATCGAACTCGCGGTTCTGGAGGAAGCGGAGGAGCTTCACCTGCACCGGCGCGGTGATCTCGCCGATCTCGTCGAGGAAGAGCGTGCCGCCGTCTGCCAGCTCGAAGCGCCCTTCCTTCCGGGCGATGGCGCCGGTGAAGGATCCCTTCTCGTGGCCGAAGAGCTCGCTCTCGAGGAGCGTCTCCGGCAGGGCCGCGCAATTGACCCGGATGAAGGGGCCGGCGGCGCGGCCGCTTCCCTCGTGGAGCGCCTCCGCCACCAGCTCCTTGCCGGTGCCGCTCTCGCCGAGGACGAGCACGGTGGCCCGCGAAGGCGCGGCGCGCTGCACCAGCTCGAAGACCTGTCGCATCGGCTCCGAAGCGCCGATGATCTTGGAGAGGCCCGCGGTGTCGCGGACGCGCTCGCGCAGGATCTCCACGTCGCGCTGCAGCTTGCGGCGCTCGAGGGCGCGGGTGAGCGAGACCACCACCGCGTCCATGTCGAGCGGCTTCTGCAGGTAGTTCTCGGCGCCCATCTTCATCGCCGCCACCGCGTCCTTCACGGTGCCGTGGGCGGTCATCATCACGAACGACGCGTCGACGCCGTCGCCGCGGGCGCGCTGGAGCAGGGTGAGGCCGTCCATGCGCGGCATGCGCACGTCCGCCAGGACGACGTCCGGCGCGAAGCCGGGGAGCAGGCGCAGGGCCTCTTCGCCGTCGGCGGCCTCCTGTACGTCGAAGCCCTCCTCGGCGAGGAGCTCGCGCAGCGCGGAGCGGGCGTTGGGCTCGTCGTCCACGACGAGGACGCGGGCTCCCTTCTTTTCAGCGGTCACGTTTCCTCCGTCCATCCCGGGCTGCCGTAGCAAGGAGCGGGCCGGATGCCCAATGCTGGCTGCAGGGGCATCGTAGGGGAGAACGGCGGAACGGCGACGCAATATTTGCGACTGAGGCCCGGGCAGACGAAAAGCCTGCACCGGGCGCGGAGTTTGCGCGATGAGGATCTCCACCGAGCGCTGGGTGCTGGCGGCGACCATCCTCGGCTCGAGCATGGTCTTCATCGACGGGACCGTGGTGAACGTGGCCCTGCCGGCGATCCAGCAGGCCTTCGACGCCACCGTCGGCGATCTGCAGTGGGTGGTGGAGAGCTACGCCCTGCTGCTCGCGGCGCTCATCCTCGTGGGCGGCGCGCTGGGAGACAAGGTCGGCAGGCGCAGGATCTTCGTGGCGGGGCTCGTCCTCTTCGCCGGCGCCTCGCTCTGGTGCGGCCTCTCTCCCTCCGTGGAGCAGCTCATCCTCGCCCGCGCCGTGCAGGGGATCGGCGGCGCGCTCCTCGCCCCGGCGAGCCTCGCGATCATCGCCGCCGAATTCCCCGACGAGGAGGCACGCGGCAAGGCGATCGGAACCTGGTCGGGCTTTACCGCGATCACCACGGCGATCGGCCCCCTCCTCGGCGGCTGGCTCGTCGACAACGCCTCCTGGCGCTGGGCCTTCCTGATCAACCTGCCGATCGCGCTGGTGGTGGGCTGGATCACGCTGCGCCACGTGCCCGAGAGCCGCGACCGCAGGGCCGGCGCGGTGGACTGGCCCGGCGGCACCCTCGCAGCCCTGGCGCTCGGCGCCCTGGTCTACGGCCTCGTCACCGCAGGCGAGCGGGGCTTCGCGCGGCCCGAGGTGGTGGTGGCGCTGCTGGCTGCGGGGATCGCCGGCGCCGCCTTCGTGTGGCGCGAGAAGTCGGCCCACGCGCCGATGGTCCCCTTCGGCCTCTTCCGCTCCCGCAACTTCAGCGGCGCCAACGCCCTCACCCTGCTCCTCTACGGCGCGCTCTACGGGATCCTCTTCTTCTTTCCCCTCGTCTTCATCCAGGTCCACGGCTACAGCGCCACCGCCGCCGGCGCTGCCATCGTCCCCTTCGCCGCGCTGCTCTTCCTGCTCTCGCGCTGGGCAGGCGGCCTCGTCGGCAAGGTGGGACCGCGGCTGCCGCTGGTGGTGGGTCCGTCGATCACCGGCGTCGGCTTCTTCCTCTTCTCCCTGCCCGGCCTCGGCGGCAGCTACTGGACCACCTTCTTTCCGGCGGTGCTGCTCGTCGGGATCGGGATGGGCGTCACCGTGGCGCCCCTCACCACCACGGTGATGACCTCGGTGGAGGAGCGGCACGCGGGCCTCGCCTCGGGGATCAACAACGCGGTGTCCCGGGTGGCGGCGGTGCTCGCCATCGCGGTGCTCGGCGCGATCGCCGCGGCCTCCTTCGGGCCCGCGCTGCAGGAGCGGATCGCGCCGCTCGATCTGCCGCCCGCGGCGGCGGCGCAGATCCGGGCGCAGGAGAACCGCCTCGCCGAGATCGAGGTGCCGCAGACGCTGCAACCGGCGACGCAGGCGCAGGTGGAGGAGGCGATCGATCGATCCTTCGTCGGCGCGTTCCGGATCGTCTGCTGGATCTGCGCGGGGCTCGCCTTCGGCAGCGCCGCCTTCGCCGGCCTGATCCTCGAGAAGCGGCGGCGCCGTGGGCGCGAGAACCTGCTGGCCACCTGCCGCTCCGCCGAGGCGCTGGCGGTCCATCCCGCAGCGCCGAAGCGCCATCCCGCCTACGCGGGGAAGCTCTCCCGGACCGAGCATTGAGGCTGGTGGGCTTCACACCCACACCCGTTGTGAACGACCCGATTGAAGAAAGCTCGCTTGCCCGGCGTCCGAGCAGGCATGAGCAAGCGAATCGTCATCGGCATCGCAGCAATCGGCGCGCTTCTCCTCCAGGGTTGCGCCGTGGGGGCCACCGTCACGCGGCCCCGCCTTCCCACCATCGTCATCGGCGAGGCGGAGCCCCTGCCGCCGCCGGCCCCCATGCCGCCGCCGCCCCCGCCGCAGCGGCGTCCCCTGCCGCCTCCGCCGCCGCCGCAGCCCTTGAGCCGCGGCGAGGCGGTGGCCATCGGGCAGCAGTGGTGCCACGCCAACGGCCTCGGCTGCTGGCTCGACGAGGCCAAGTTCAAGCGCGGCCACGGCATCTGGCGCCTCGAGTTCGACGCCAGCACCCCGGGCCACCCGGGCCACGGCCACGGGCGCGGCAAGGGCCACCACAAGAAGAAGGGCCGCGGCCACTGGAAGCACGACCATGGGCGCGACTTCGAGGTGCGCATGGACGTCGACGCCTGGTCGGGACAGCTCCTCGCCGTGCGCACCGACGACTGAACCGGCTCGACAACGCCTGGAGGCCCCGCTGGAAACGGCGGGGCCTCTTTGCGTTAGGAGCCGATCAGTGGCAGCTCGCCCCGCTCGCCGCCTGTTCACGCGTCGTTTCGACGGTGTTTACGGCGTCCGAACGGTCGCGTAGCTTCCGGTGCCGGAGGTGCCACCAATTGGCGCTACCGAAGCAGGAGCCACCGATGAATCGACAGCCGCTCGCCCTCTGTCTGGCGCTTGTTCTTGCCTCGTGTGCTGAGTCACCGGACCGGGTATCCGGTACCGGTGGTGCAGGCGGCGCCGGAGCGACGGGCGGCTCGGGCGGCGCGGGAGGATCGGGAGGATCGGGAGGAGCGATTCGCCCCGCCGAACTCGTCTGGACGGAAACGCCTAGTCCCGGCGGCCTGCCCTCCGACCAACTCGTGGCAGGGCTCGGTGGCGACCTCCTCGTTGCCGCACCGCATGCCCTGCTCCGGTCGACCGACGGCGGGTTGTCGTTTCACCGGGTCTTCGATGGGCGGGTCGATACCAACTACGGCCCACTTCTCATTGCGGGAAGCAGCAGTCTCATCGCTGTCAGCAAGGGAAGGCCCTACGTATCCTCGACCGGCGAGAGTTGGGAGCCTGCCGCTGCACCGGACTGCTCATTCGGGAGCCTCAGCGTCGGCGGCACCGACGCCTATGCCGTTTGCGAAACGATGGAGAGGGAGCGCCTCTTCGTCAGCAGCGACGACGGCGGCGCTTCGTGGCAGGACATGGGCACGTTACAGGAGCCCATGAGGGCTCTTGCTGGCATCGGGAACCTTGTCGTCCGCGTCGACGAGCGCGGGTCGGTGTTTCGATCCACCGACCGCGGGCAGTCCTGGTCCAGGCTCGATCCTGGGACCTCACCCAGCGTGAGTTCTCTGCACGTGTCCGGCGGCAAATTCCTCGCCTTTAGCAGCATGCTCGGAGGCTCCCTCAGCTCATCGACCGATGGAATCACCTGGGTGACCGAGTCCCTGCCGAGCCTGGAGGGGCGCTGCGAGGGGTACGTCCGGTTCTCCCCGGGCACCGGGGCATGGGCCTTCGCGAATTCTGCGGGATACTTCGTTCGTCCCCACGGATCGGAGAGTTGGCAGCAGGTCGCCGGTGACGACGACTGCTACAACCAGGGACGTCTTGCCGTAACGGAGCGCGCGCTCTTCGTCGCACACGCAGAGACGTTGTGGAGCTGCGCAGACGACTGTGGCCGCTTCGCCCGGGTGGAGACAGGATCGCATCTCCAAATCGCGGCGCTCTACGCGGTCGACGACGTCTCGGTCCTGCAGACGGAGGGCGCGCGGGTCTTCCGCATGGCGACCGGAAGCGGCGAATGGACCGAGATAGCTGGCGCAAGAGGACTTGTCGGATTTGGCGGCACACAGGGGACGTGGCTGGCCTTCAACCCATACGCAGGAGCGGCAACAGCTGTCCGACGCTCTGATGACCTGGGTGATACCTGGTCCCCGTCGGCGACGGGGTTGCCAGGCGAAGTGACAGTCGGGGTGCTGGTCGCCGCGGTGGATTGGGCTGCGGCCCTGGCCGGAGGCGGGCTCTACCTATCGAGCGATCAGGGAAACACCTGGCAGCTCTCCGAACTCGAGCTGCCGGCAGGCAGTTTGGTGCAGCTGGCGAGCGGGCCCGAGGGCCAGCTCGTCGTTTCGACAGCGTCGTCCGTTCTGCTCAGTTCTGACGGCGGGACGTCCTGGTCCACGAGGGAACGCCCTGCACCCGGCAGACTACTCCCCGGCGCTAGTGGCTCCTACTACCTCGCAGGCGAGAGTGGCCTGTTCGTCTCCGCGGACAACCTGCGGACATGGGAGAAGCTCCATGCAGCGAGCTCGTCCTTCGTGACGTTGGTCGAGCTGGAACAGTCCCATCTCGTTGCCTTCGAACGCGATGACGGCATGGACACCGGGCGGATCCTCTTGAGCGATGATGGGGGTCGCACCTGGCGCGCAAGTGAGTTGCCGGCCGGTGCACTGCCAACCGCACTGACCGGCGTGGACGGCGGCGTGCGTGTGGCTACAGCCGGCGCCGGGCTCTGGACGGGCAGCCTGGCGCGGCCCTGAGCAAACCGGTTTGCGAGGCCGTCGAAGCCTGCAGGGCCTCCTCGAACCACACCGATCAGTGGCAGCTCGCCCCGTTCTGCAGCTGCACCGTGCGCCAGACGATCCCGGCGGCGGCGACCAGGGGCACGCCGCGCTGCAGGGCCACCGCCGCAAAACGCGGCATCTTGCGCCACAGGGAGGCGCCAGCCTGCGCGCCGAGGAGCGCAGGGGCCGAGCCCAGCGCAAAGCCTGCGGTGACCAGGGCGCCGCCAGCGCCCGATCCAGCGAGGAGCGCCGCTGCGAGGATGCCGTAGAGCAGGCCACAGGGCAGAAGAGGCGTCAGCGCACCGATTGCACCGGACCTCCACGTCGGCGAAAGCTTTGCGCTCGCCCTTCCGAGCTTCGAGGAGAGCCTTCGGAGCCCCGGGATCGCCGGGAGCTTCTTGCCGAGGTCGAGGGCGGTAGCCACCAGCACCACCGCCATCACCCAGGGCAGCCACGGCCGCACCTGCAGCGTGAGGGTCGAGGCCACCGTGCCCCCCAGCGCCCCGAGCAATCCGCCCACGATCGTATAGGCGGCGAGCCTGCCGCCCTGGTAGGCGCCGATCGCCTTCCAGCGCTGCTCGGCGCCCCGCGTGGCCAGCCCCGCGCAGGCCAGCGGCCCGCACATGAGGAAGCAGTGGAGCGAGGAGGCGAGCCCCACGATGGCCGCGGCGAAAAAGCCGACCACCGCGGTGGGGTTGTCGATTGCCGCGAGGATTTCCGGGGATAGGAGCTGCATGGGAGGCGGTCTCAGCAATCGGCATGCCGTTCGCAATGCGGACCGGCATGACCACGACCTCCGCCCCCACCGCCGATTGCCTCCACTGCGGCAGCGCCATCCCAGCGGGATCGTCGCTCGGCGACTTCTGCTGCACCGGCTGCCAGGCGGTCTACGGCCTGCTCCGCGAGGAGGGGCTCACCCGCTACTACGACATCGCGCGGGGCGAGCAGGCGCCCGTCGCCGACAAGAGCGGCGACCGCAGCTACGCGTGGCTCGAGCCGCTGCAGGCCAGGAGCGAGGAGGGCGGCGCCGCCGTCTGCAGCCTCGAGCTCGACGTGCAGGGCGTCCACTGCGCCGCCTGCGTCTGGCTGATGAACGAGCTCTTCAAGCGGCAGGAGGGCGGCGCCGCCTTCACCGTCAACCCGGCGCTGGGCAAGGTGAAGCTCTCCTGGAAGCGCGGCGGCTTCGACCTGCGCCGCTTCCTCTCCGACGTGGAGCGCTTCGGCTACCTCTTCGGCCCCAGCCGCAAGCAGGCCGATCGCGCCTCCCGCGGGCTGCTCCTGCGCCTCGGCCTCTCCGCCGCGCTCGCCATGAACGTGATGATCTTCTCGGTGAGCTTCTACGTGGGGCTCGCGCCGGAGGAGGAGCAGATCTTCCGGCTCTTCAGCCAGATCTCCCTCTGGCTCTCCACCGGCGTGGTCTTCATCGGCGGCTGGCCCTTCCTCAAGTCGGCCTGGCACGCGCTGAAGCGCGGCGTGCTGCACCTCGATTTGCCCATCGCGGTGGGCATCCTCCTCGCCTACGGAACCTCGCTCTGGCAGGCACGCGGCGGCCGCGGCGATCTCGCCTATTTCGACACGCTCAACGTCTTCGTCACCCTGATGCTCACCGGCCGCTGGGTGCAGCAGCGCATCCTCGATCGCAACCGCCGCTTCCTCCTCGAGGACGACGGCGCCGACGGGATCACCGTGCGCCGGCGCAGGGGTGAGCTGCTCGAGGCGATCCCCGCGCCGAAGGTGGCCAAGGGTGATCACCTCGTGATCGCGCCGGGCGATCTCGTGCCCGTGGACGCGCAGCTCCTCGACGCGGGGGCTGCCTTCTCCACCGACTGGATCACCGGCGAGGCGGAGGTGCGGGAGCTTTCGCAGGGCGAGACCGTGCCTGCAGGCGCCTTCAACGCAGGCCGCCAGGCGGTTGCCGTCCTCGCCGCCACCGACTTCACCGACTCGCCGCTCCCCTCGCTGCTCCGCTCCACCGTGCCCGAGGAGGGCGGGAAGGTCTGGGCCCACGCCCGCTTCTGGGATCGCCTCGCGCGCGTCTACGTGGCGGTGGTGCTGGCGCTGGCAGCGCTGGGCCTCGGGATCTGGTGGCCCGTCGATCCCGAGATGGCGCTGCAGGTCACGGTGGCGCTCCTCGTGGTCACCTGCCCCTGCGCCATCGGCATCGCCATCCCGCTCGCCTACGAGATCGCCCAGGCGCGGCTGCGACGCGGCGGCTTCTTCGTCCGCAAGCCCGAGCTCCTCGACAAGCTCCCCCGGGTCCGCAAGGTGCTCTTCGACAAGACCGGCACCCTCACCCTCGGGCGGCTGCAGCTCGAGGATCCGCGGCAGGTGCGGGAGCTCCCCGCCTCCCTGCGCGACGCCGCCTACGACATGGCAGCGCGCTCCAACCATCCGATCTCCCGTGCCCTCGCGGCGGAGCTGGTGAAGGCGGGCGCGCGCTTCGACGCCGACGCGCAGGTGGAGGAGGTGCCGGGCAAGGGGCTGCTGCTCAACCGCGACGGCAGCAGCTACCGCCTCGGCAAGGCGGCGTGGGCAGCGCCCGATCACCGCGAGCCGCAGGCCACCGTGCTGGCCGTCGACGGAAATGCCGCGGCAATTTTCCGCACCGCCGAGTCGGTGCGCGCCGACGCGCGGCGGGAGATCGCCGCGCTCCAGGAGAGCGGCCTCGAGGTCTGGCTCGTCTCCGGCGACGCCGACGCAAAGGTTGCGTCGATGGCCTCCCAGCTCGGCGTCGACGCAAAGCGTGCGCTCTCCGGGCAGCGCCCCGAGGAGAAAGCCGCCGTCGTCGCGCAGATCGATCGCGAAGACACCCTCTTCCTGGGCGACGGCGTGAACGACAGCCTCGCTTTCGAGCGCGCGCTTTGCGCGGGCACCCCTGCGGTGGATCGCCCCGTCCTGCCCGGAAAGGCCGATTTCTTCCTGATCGGCGAAGGCATTGCGGGGATCCGTGAGGCCATCGAACTGGCGGCGAAGCTGCGCCGGGTGGTGCGCCGGAACCTCGCCGTGGCGTTGGCCTACAACGTGCTAGCGGTCGTGACGTCACTCGCAGGTTGGATGACGCCGCTGCGTGCAGCGGTGTTCATGCCCCTCAGTTCGCTGACCGTGATCCTCGTCACCATCGCCAGCCTCCAGGCGGCGAAGCGGCGCGCGGTGAAACGGCAGCAGGTCGCGGTGGAGGTAGCAGCGTGAACGTCGTGGTCCTGCAGGTCTTCGTGAGCCTGATGCTGGTCGTCGGGTCCCTCGTGCTCCTCGCCTACAGCGTGAAGCACGCCGATCACGAACACGCCGATCGGCTCGCCATCCTGCCCATCGAAGACGACGAGGCGCCCCCGCGCGAGCGCGGCGACGCCTGACGGAAATCGAGACATCCCCCTCCTGACCGAGGATCGGAAAACGTGGAACAGAGACGGATCATCTACAACGACGGCGTCGTCCGGCAGTTCATGTGGGCGAGCGTGTTCTGGGGCATCATCGGCATGACCGTCGGTGCGCTGGTCGCGACCCAGCTCGCCTTCTGGCAGGCCAACTTCGACACCTCCTGGCTCACCTTCTCGCGGCTGCGCCCGCTGCACACCAACGCGGTGATCTTCGCGTTCGTCGGCAACATGATGTTCGCCGGCATCTACTACTCGCTGCAGCGGCTGGTGAAGCAGCGCCTCGCCTCGAACCTGCTCTCCAGCATCCACTTCTGGGGCTGGCAGCTGATCATCGTCGCCGCCGCGATCACCCTGCCCCTCGGCATCACCCAGTCCAAGGAATACGCGGAGCTGGAGTGGCCGATCGACATCGCGATCACGCTGATCTGGGTGGTCTTCGCGGTGAACTTCTTCTGGACGCTGGCGAAGCGCAACGAGAAGAACCTCTACGTCGCGATCTGGTTCTACATCGCCACGATCATCACCGTGGCGGTGCTCCACATCGTCAACAACCTCGTGCTGCCGCTGGGCGTGCTGAAGAGCTACTCGATCTTCGCCGGCGTGCAGGACGCGCTGGTGCAGTGGTGGTACGGCCACAACGCCGTCGCCTTCTTCCTGACCACGCCGATCCTCGGCATCATGTACTACTTCCTGCCGAAGGCGGCGGAGCGCCCGGTCTACAGCTACCGCCTCTCCATCGTGCATTTCTGGTCGCTGGTCTTCCTCTACATCTGGGCCGGCCCGCACCACCTGCTCTACACGTCGCTGCCCGACTGGGCGCAGTCCCTCGGCATGATCTTCTCGCTCATGCTCTGGGCGCCGTCGTGGGGCGGCATGCTCAACGGCCTGCTCACCCTGCGCGGCGCGTGGGACAAGCTCCGCACCGACGCGGTGATCAAATTCTTCATCGCCGGCGTGACCTTCTACGGCATGGCAACCTTCGAGGGCCCGCTCCTCTCGATCAAGAGCGTCTCCGCCCTCGGCCACTACACCGACTGGATCATCGGCCACGTGCACGGCGGCGCCCTGGGCTGGAACGGCTTCATGGCAGCCGGCATGTTCTACTGGCTCACCCCGCGCCTCTTCGGCCGCACCGAGCTCTACTCGAAGAAGGCCGCCGAGATTCACTTCTGGGTCGGGACCGTCGGCATCCTCATGTACATGGGCGCGATGTGGGCCTCGGGGATCAGCCAGGGCCTGATGTGGCGTGCCTTCAACGAGGACGGCACCCTCCTCTACCCCGACTTCGTCGAGACGCTCCTCGCGATCCGGCCGCTCTACATCGTGCGCCTGGTCGGCGGCACCCTCTACCTCCTCGGCTTCGTGCTGATGGCGTGGAACCTCGTCAAGACCGCGCGCCTGGGCAAGGCCGTCGACGGCGAGACCACCGTGGTCGTCGAGGAGAAGGTCGTGCACGCCGGCGAGCCGGTCGGCACCTGGGGCCTCGTCGCCTCGAAGCCGATGGCCTTCGCCGTCGCGATCCTCGCCCTCGGCCTCGCCTTCTTCGTCCTCGACACCATCGGGGCGATGGTGATGCTCGTCATCATCGTGGCGCTCTCCCTCGCAGCGGTGTTGATGCTCCGCCGCAAGCCCGGCGCCCCCGGCTGGCACAACCTCCTCGAGGGCAACTCGCTCCTCTTCACCGTGCTCACCCTGCTGGCGATCCTCGTCGGCGGTGTCGCCGAGCTGGTGCCCACGATCTTCGTGAGCAAGGCCGTGCCCCACACCGGTGCGCCGCAGCAGCCCTACACCGCCCTCGAGCTCAGCGGCCGCGACGTCTACGTGGCCGAGGGTTGCTACAACTGCCACTCGCAGCAGGTGCGCCCCTTCCGCTCGGAGAAGCTGCGCTACGGCGATCCCTCCCGGGCCGAGGAGTCGATGTACGACTTCCCGTTCCAGTGGGGCTCGAAGCGCACCGGCCCGGACCTCGCCCGCCTCGGCGGCAAATACCCGAACCTCTGGCACTACACGCACATGATGGATCCGCGGGCCACCAGCCCCGGCTCCAACATGCCCTCGTACAAATGGCTCTCGGACATCAAGGTCGAGGTCCGCGAGACGAGCGAGAAGCTCGCGCTGATGCAGAAGCTCGGCGTGCCCTACTCCAACGAGGAGATCGACAAGGCCCCCGCCGCCTACCAGGCGCAGGCCGAGGGGATCGTCGCCGACCTGAAGGCGGGCGGCGTCGACGTGGCCTGGGATTCGAAGATGGTCGCGCTGATCGGCTACCTGCAGCGCCTCGGCAAGAACCCGGCGCCGGCGGCGCCCGACGCAGCGCCGGTGGCGCAGGCGGAGGCGCGCTGATGTACCAGGAGTTCTACCGGGACAGCGCGCTCCTCCACCTGCCGCTCTTCACCCTGATCTTCTTCGTCGCCTTCTTCGTCGCGGTGGTGGCGTGGGTCTTCGTGATGAACCGCAAGGACCGCTTCGAGCGCATGGCGCAGCTGCCGCTTTCCGAAGGACGCATCGGGAGTACGAACGATGAGTGAGATCAAGACGCCAGCACAGGCGAGCGAAGCCGGCGTGGATCTGGACACCGGCCACGAGTACGACGGCATCCGCGAGTTCGACAACAAGCTGCCGAATTGGTGGCTCGCCACCCTCTTCCTCACCGTCTTCTTCGGCGTGGGCTACTGGCTCTACTACCACACGCTGGCGGTGGGGCCGGGGCAGGTCGCCGCCTACGAGATGGAGATGGCCGAGGCCGCCACCATCGCCGCGGAGAAGGCGAAGGCCCGCGGCGCGATCACCGACGAGGTGCTCGTGGCCATGGCCGGCGACGCCAAGGTGATCGAGTCGGGCAAGGCGCTCTACGGCCAGTACTGCGCCGCGTGCCACGGCCCGGAGGCGGGCGGCCTCATCGGCCCCAACCTCACCGACGCCTACTGGCTCAACGGCAAGGGCGCGCCCACCGAGATCCGCCAGGTCGTCGCGGTGGGCGTCGCGGCGAAGGGCATGCCGGGCTGGGAGCAGATGCTCGGCGCGGAGAAGGTCGAGCAGATCACCGCCTTCGTCTACTCGCTCAAGGGGAAGAACGTCCCGGGCAAGGAGCCGCAGGGCGAGCTCGCGGCGAAGTAGCGCTTCGTCTGCGCGAAGGGGCGCGGCCAGATCCGGTGCGAGTTTGTGAAACAGACTCCGGGCGTGGCCGCGCTCTTGCAATTGCAGTGAACGCAAAGCGTTCACGAAAGCGCCGGGCTTGTCCGGCTGCAGCAGGAGCAAGCGGGTATGGCACGGGAAACAGGGCCGAACCTCGATCGCCTCTCCTCGATCAAGGAGGACGGTTCCCGGAACTTCATCCAGCCGGCAGACGTGAAGGGCCGCTTCGTCACCTGGCGGCGGATCGTCTACGCGACGCTCATCGCGATCTACGTCCTGCTCCCCTTCGTGAAGATCGGCGGACACCCGGCGGTCTTCCTCGACATCGAGGCCCGCCGCTTCTTCCTCTTCGGCGCCACCTTCAACGCACAGGACGCGTGGCTGCTCTTCTTCCTCCTCGCCAGCGTCGGCTTCGGCCTGCTCTTCTTCACCGCGTGGCTGGGCCGCGTCTGGTGCGGCTGGGCCTGCCCGCAGACGGTCTTCCTCGAGGGTGTCTACCGCCGGGTGGAGCGCTGGATCGAGGGGCCCCGCGAGAAGCGGATCCGCGCCAACGCTGGGCCGATGACGGCGGGGCTCTTCGCGAAGAAGGCGCTCAAGCACGCGGCCTTCGTCGCGATCTCGCTCCTCCTCGCCCACGTCTTCGTCAGCTTCTTCGTCTCGCTCGAGGCGCTCTTCGCCATGGTGCAGCGGGATCCCCGCGAGCATTGGGTGGCCTTCCTCTGGGTCTTCACCGTGGCGGCGCTGCTCTACTTCAACTTCGCCTGGTTCCGGGAGCAGCTCTGCATCGTGATCTGCCCCTACGGCAGGCTGCAGTCGGTGATGCAGGACGGCCATTCGCTGGTGATCGGCTACGACGTGCGCCGCGGCGAGCCCCGGGCGCGGATCACCCGGGCGGATCGCGAGAAGAAGATCGCGCTGCCGCAGGTCACGGGCGAGGCGCTCGCGGCGCCTGCTGCGACCACGGGGCTGGCGGCTCTCGCGGCGGAAGCTGCCGCCTTCACCCTGCCTGCTGCGGCGCCGGCGGCTGGCGCGCCGCCGAAGGGTGATTGCATCGACTGCCGCCGCTGCGTGGTGGTCTGCCCCACCGGCATCGACATCCGCAACGGCCTGCAGCTCGAGTGCATCGGCTGCGCCCAGTGCATCGACGCCTGCGACGAGGTGATGGACAAGGTCGGACGGCCCCGCGGGCTGATCCGCTACGACTCGCATGCAGGGCTCGCCGGCGAGCCGAAGCGCGTGGTGCGCGGGCGGCTCTTCGCCTACGGCGGCGCGCTGGCGGTGGCGATCCTCGCCCTCGCCTTCGGCAGCACCGTGGGCCGCAAGCCCTTCGAGGCGAACCTGCTCCGGGTGCGCGGCGCGCCCTACGTCCTCGAGGCGGGCAACATCCGCAACCAATACGAGCTCCACCTGGTGAACAAGAACGCGGCGGAGACCGAGTTCCGCATCAAGGTCGAGGTGCCGGCCGGTGCCCACGTCGTCCTGCCCCGCGAGACGGTGAAGCTGGGATCGCTCCAGAGCTTCCGGCTTCCGATCTTCGTCACGATGGAGGAGGCGGCCTTCACCGCGCCCTTCGAGGTCGAAGTCGAGGTGACGGACGGTGCCTCCACGCGGCATAAGGAAGTCGAGGCCCGCTTCCTCGGGCCGCTGACGAGGCGGAACGGTACATGAACGAGTACGTGAAGAAGCGGCCGTGGATCTGGATCATCGTCCTGCTGGGCCTCTTCATCCTCCTCGACGCGATCTTCCTCTACGTGGCGAGCAGCACGCAGGGCGGCGACCTGAAGCCGGCGCCGCAGGAGCAGGCGAAGCCCGCGCCGGCCCCCTGAATCGCGTCCCCTCCGCGTCGGCGCGAAAGGGGCTCGAGCGGGATCAGGCGATCGATCCTTCCCCAATGCTGCCGAAGCTCCGCAGCTTGTCGGGGTTGAGGACGGACTGGATCCGGGCGATGCGATCGCCGCTCGGCGCGAGCGAGAGCACCGTCACCGCGATCACGCCGGCCTCGTCCCGCAGGGTGAAGGCGAGCTCGCCGTTCACCCAACCGATGGCGTACGACAGGCCCGCCGCCCGCTCCGCGACGCCTGCGAGGAAGCGAGCGACGCGCTCGGTACCGACGAGCACGTTGCGGGCAGCGGTGACCTTGCCGCCACCGTCACCGACGAGCTCCACGTCCTCGCTGAGCAGGCGCTTGAGCCCGTCCACGTCACCGGAGCGCGAGGCCTGCAGGAACTCCAGCACCAGCGCCTTGTGTGATTCGCGGGCCGGGGTGAACCGGGGGCGACCCGCGGCGACGCGCTCCTTCGCCCGGTGGAGCAGCTGGCGGCAGGCAGCCTCGCTGCGGCCGAGGCTCGCGGCGATCTCGGCGAAGTCGGCGTCGAAGGCCTCGCGGAGCAGGAAGACCGCCCGCTCGAGGGGCGAGAGCCGCTCGAGCACGAGGAGGAAGGCGATCGAGACCGACTCCGCCGTGGAGAGCCGGTCGCCGGGCTCGATCGCGTCCGGGAGATCCGGCGTGGGGATCGGCTCCGGCAGGCAGGGGCCGACGTAGACCTCGCGGCGGCGCGCAGCGGAGCCGGCGCGATCGAGGCAGAGCCTGGTGAGCACCGTGGTGAGCCAGGCCGCTGGCGAGTCGGGCGTGGCCCCGGTCCGGTGCAGGGTGGCGAAGGCCTCCTGCACCACGTCTTCCGCATCGGCAGCGCTGCCGAGCATGCGGTAGGCCAGCGCGAAGAGCCGCGGCCTCTCTTCCTCGTACGTCTTCATCGCGGCAGCAGCCTTTCACGCAGCGGAGCGCCATGCTGCAGCGGGGGTCGCGGCCAGCGATAGAGTCCCGGCAGCCGCTGCTCCCACTCCAGCGCGCCCACGGAGAGGCGGCAGACCCGCTCCTTGATCCACGCGCCGGTCCTGCCCCGGAAGAAGCGGGGCAGCGCCCGATCCCACGGATCGACGGTCTGGACGAGCCCCTGCCTCCGCCCCAGGGAGAGGCATTGGACGAGGAAGCGGAAGCGGAACGCGTCGGCCTCCTTGCCCCGCAGCCGCGCGACGATCGAGTCGGCGGCGTGGGCGCCCATCGGCATCGCGGTGACGCAGCCCATGCGCAGGTGCGCGCTCCCCTCGACCCGGGCCACGTCACCCGCAGCGAAGCTCCGCGGATCGGATCGGCTGCGGAGCGAGGCGTCGACGAGGATCTGGCCGGAGGGCGCCGCCGCCAGATCGGCGTCGTAGGCGATCGGGTGGGGAACGAAGCCGCCGCACCAGACCGCCCTGCCGGCGATCGTCTCGCCGTCCGCGAGGTGGACGGCGTCCCGCTCGATCACGGCGACCCGCGTCTCCTCGCGCAGCCGCACGCCCAGGGCGCGGAGGACGCCCACCGCGTACGCCCTGGCTGCGGGCGCGTGGTCGGGGAGCACCGGGCCCGCGGTGACCAGCCGCACCACGTGGCCGCGCTCCGCCAGCTCCGCCGCCGTCTCGACCGCGGTCAGACCGCCGCCGACGACGACCAGCGGGGCGAGGTTGCCGCTGGCGACGTGGGCCGCCATCCGCTCCGCCGCTTCCTCGTCGCAGGGCGAGAGGGCGTGTTCGGCTGCGCCGGCGATGCGCTCCCAGTCGGTGCGGCTGCCCGTCGCCACCAGCGCCAGGTCGAAGGGCACGGAGCCGCCGTCCAGGCGGACGGTGCCGGCGCTGCGGTCGATCCCCTCGACCCGCCCGACGCGAATCGTCACGCCGGCCCTGCCGAGGAGTCGCTGGAGCGGGATCCTGCGGGGTGCCGAGCCAGCCACCCGCTCGTGCAGGCGGATGCGCTCGGTGAAATGGGGCCGGTCGCTGATCAGCTCGACCCTGGTCCCGGCAGGCGCTCTGCCGGCGATCCGCTGTGCAGCGAGAATCCCTGCGTACCCGCCGCCGAGCACCACGACCCTGTCCTGTTTCATCACGGCCTCCTTCACGACTGTGACGAAGCAGCGCCGCGCCTTGTGACATGGGGCGCTATTCGCCTTCCCAGTAGTCCAGGCCGAGCTCCTCGCGGGAGACGAAGCGGAGGTGGCGTGGCTCGCCATCGGGCCCGGCGGGGCCCTGGGCGAGAAAGCCGAATTTGCCGGTGTCGGGGTACTCGACCAGCTCGGCCTGCGCCTCCGAGCTCACCGCGAAGATCTTGAGCTCGGCCTGCGAGGTGTTGACGATCTGGTGCGCCGTCTCCTTGCCCCCCGGCGGGCAGGCGAGCACGTCGCCCTGGCGCAGGGGGTAGCGCTCGCTGCCGATGCGCACCTCGCCCTCCCCCTCGAGCACGAGGAAGAGCTCCTCCTTCACCCAATGGTTGTGGAAGGGGAACGCCGCCTTGCCCGGGGCGATGACGGTGAGGTTGTAGCCGAGCTTTTTTGCCCCGAGGCGGGGCGCGATGCGGGCCATCTTCGCCCCGTAGCGCTCCGGTCCGGGGAAGGGGGGCGACTCGAGCTCCAGCTGGTCGAGATTGAGGATCGGTCGGTTCACGGCGGCTCCTTTCAGTTGGCACGCAGCAAGGTATAGCCGGGGATCGCGGCGAGATCGGTTCCTCCAACGCCGTCCCGCCCCGGCAGCCCCTCCCTGAATCCTTCCGGCAGCTGGATCGTCTGAAGGGCTGGAGGACGCAGTCATGGGTCCCAGGCGCATTCTGGTGGTGGAAGACGACGGCTCGATCACCGAGGTACTCGGCGATCTGCTCCGGAGCGAGGGCTACCGGGTCGAGACGGCGGAGGATGGCCAGGCGGGCCTCTCCGCCATCCTGCGGCAGCCACCCGACCTCCTCCTGCTCGACGTGATGATGCCGCGGATGTCCGGCCCCGAGCTGCTCGTGCAGCTCCGGGCGTTGGGACTGGACCGCTTCCCGGTGGTGCTGATGAGCGCGGCGCCGCCGCCGGATCACGTGGCACTCGGCGCCGCCGCCTTCGTGGCCAAACCCTTCGACCTCGACGAAGTGGTCGCCCTGGTCGAGCGCCTCGCCGGCCCCGCCCTCGCCAGCGCCTGTTGAACGTGCCTGCAGCCCCCGTCCCGCGACGAAAACGCCCGCCACGGCAAGGGCCGGGCGGGCGTCGTTCGTGCGGCAGCGTCGCCGTCAGAGCGTGTCGTAGAAGACCGTGGCCTCGAGGCGCGCGCCGCTGAAGGGCGGGAAGTCGCGGCAGACGCCGCCGACGCATTTGATGCCGCCGCGCTGCGAACCCACGACCGCACGGACGTCGGCCCAGTCGACGGCCTCCCAGGTGACGATCCCGGCGAGGAAGTTCTGCTGCACGTCGGGGCGCAGTGTGTCGTAGCCGATCTCCACCATCACCGAGCCGAGGTGCGCCCGGTCGAGGCCGATGAAGGTGCTGCCCCGGATGTAGTCGCGGCCACCCTCGTTCCCGACCACCGCCACGTCCGCCGTGTACCGCGATTCGTGGTTGATGGTGAGGTGGGTCGCCCACCCGCCGCCGATCGACTGCACCCAGTCGGTCTCGCCGTGGACCATGCGCTTGAACGGCTCGCTCGCCGCCTCTTCGGTCTCCTGCCGGTAGCCGCCGCTGGCGTACCAGCGGGACGCGCCGAACCCGTACGTGTGTTCGAAGCCGCCGTACGCGTGGATCGCGTCGACAGGCTCGGCGTCGAGCTTGCCGTACTGGCGGAACATGCCGCTCGTGTAGAGAACGAGGCTGCCGTCGAGGAACGAGCGCGAGAGCTTCACCCTGCCGCCGCGTACGTTCTCGTTGTCGAGAACCTCCTGGTCGATGCGCTCCAGGGTCGGCGGCTGGTTGTAGGTGTTGCGCCGGTTCAGCACGTTGTCTTTGCTGCCCATCACCTGGAACTGGTCGAGGTACAGCCCTTCGAGGAGCAACGACGCGAACTGGAGATCGACGTCCGCGGAGGCGTAGGTAGCGACCCCCTGCTCCTCGAGGGTGTCGATCCGGTACTGTTCGAACGCGCCCTCGACGTAGAGCGTGAGCCAATCGGCGACCGGCGTCTCCACGTAGGCACCGCCGAGCGCGGTCTCGCCGTCGGCGACGTCGTCCCCCTGCGCGCCGTATGGATTGAGGGCCTTCAGGTAGAGGCCATGGACCGACAGGGTCGAGCGGCCGAGGAAGAGCGACCCGCTGGCGCCGGCGATGACGTCGTTGGGATCCTCGAGGTAGCGCATCGTCGGCCCGTCGAGGTTGGCGATGTTGGTGCGGCCGGCGAAGACGATGCCGCCGTACTCGTCGCCGTTCCAGGCGAGCGAGCCGCCCCGGAGCGCCTGGTTGGTGCCGATCTCGTCCACCTTGCGCAGCGCGAGCGCGATGCCGCGGCCGAGCTGCAGGTGGGCGTCCCCAGCGGTGAGGGTGCCGCGCTCCTCGGCGCCGAGGGTGTGGACCAGGGTGATGCGCTCGAGGCGCGCCTCGTCCTGGTACTCGGTGGGCGCGCCCTCGATGTTGTTGGTCTTGCGGTAGTCCAGGTCAGGAAACGCCGAGAAGTAGATCGAGTCGACCTGGGCGGTGACCGACGTCCTGTCGATCGAGCCGTTCAGGTAGAGCCGGTTGACGCCGAGCCCGAACTCGTCGTCCGCCTCGTTCCCGTTGTCGTTCTGCCCCCGGTACTCGAAGGCCGTGGAATTGGTGAGCCGGAGGCTCTGCGCCGAGGCGAGCCCCGGCAGCAGGGTGAGAAGACCGACGACGACTGCCTGTTTCATTTACCGGTGGCGACTTCCTGCTTCTCCGCGAGGAGCGCGACCACTTCCTTCTCGAGGGTCTCTTCTGCGCCGCTGCTGAAGCCGGTGTGCTGCACGGCGCGCCGTCCCTTGCGATCGATGATCTGCAGGAAGGGCACCGACATGCGCGGGTTGAACTTGCTGAGGACCTTGCTGTCCGCGTCGAGCGGCACCTTCATGGTGAGCTTGCGGTCGGCGACGAAGCGGCGGACTTCGGCCACCGTCTTCGGATCGTCGATGTTGACCGCGAGCACCTCGAGGCCGTCCTTGCCGTACTTCTCGAGGAGCTTCTGCAGCACCGGCAGCTCCTGCTTGCAGGGCGCACACCAGGTGGCCCAGAAGCTGAGGATCACCACCTTGCCCTGCATCTCGGAGAGCTTGAGCCGCTCGCCGCCCAGGGTACGCAGCGAGAAGTCGGCGGCCTGCGGGCGATCCTGCGCCACCGCGCTGGTAGCGAAGCCGAGGACGAGGACGAGCGGAAGGAGTCGAGCCAGGAGGTTCCGAATCTTCATCGCGGCAGGTTCCCTTCGATCATCGCGCGGACGAGCTGCTCGTCGAAGCCGGTCGAGATCTGGAGGATCTCCATGGTGTCGACGTCGACGATCATGTTCATCGGCGTGAGCTGGCGGTCGTAGTAGGCACCGAACTGAAAATCGGCGTCGAGGACCACCGGGAAGGGGAGCTGGTACTGCTCCTGCCAGCCCTGCACGTGGGCGAGGGTCGCCTTCTCGAAATCGTTGTCCTCGAACATCGCAGCAACAATGACGAGGCCGCGGCCCGCATATTCGCTGTGGAGCTGCTTGAGCTTCGGCTGCTCCTCGCGGCACGCGGTGCACCAGCCGGCGGTGGTGGTGACGAGCAGCACGCGGTTCTTCTCGTCCGCCTGCACGTCGCGGAGCGAGAAGGGGCTGCCGTCGGCCTTCTGGAACTCCAGGTTGGCGATGACCGAGCCCTCGGTCTTGCCGTAGGGGCCCGCCGGATACTGGGAGCGGTCGCCGGGGGCGCCGGAGCCGTCTTCGGTGCTGCCGCAGCCGACCAGCGCCACGGCGAGGGCCAGAACAGAGAGAATGCGCTTCATCTGGTTCATTCCTTCGAGCGGTAGGCGAGCCAGGTCATGCAGGGCATGCCGGCGCCAGGTGCGGTTTCGATCGTCGCGCCGTCGGTGGAGACCGTTCCCTCACCGAACTTCGCCCAGACTGCCTCGGGAACCTTGGTGCCGTCGAGCAGGTGGCACTCGAGGCCGCCGAGGACGAAGAGCTCCACCGTCGAGCCGGCGGGCAGGTCGGTGGCGTTCGGGATCTCGAGGGCGTAGCCAGGCGCGCTGATCGAGCCCTCGGGATAGAAGGCGTAGAGCCCATCGAAAGTGTTGGCCTCGCCGCACAAGCCCACCGCCTCGCGGGGGATCCGCCTGGCGGCGAACTTCTCGTAGGGGTCGAGCACCCCGCTGTAATAGAGCGAGGGCGTCACCTCCATTACGAGCCCGTCGTCGAAGACGACGTCGCGCGCCGTCTCCTCGTCGCCCAGGGGCGGGAGATCCTCCACCGGGGTGAGGAAGGGGAGGACGGTGGGGTCGCGGAGCATCGCGACCGGGTCCACGCCCTTGTCCACCTCACAGTAGGAGGTGGCCCGGGGGATCTTCGACTTGAGCACGCGCCTGGCGATGTTCTCGAAGCACTGCAGCTCGTCGGGGACGTCGATGGTGTAGACACCGTCGGCGCCGGTCTCGGAGGGCTGCAGGCAGACGTACGTGCCCGAGGAGGCGTAGACGCAGAGCTGCGCCTTGGCCCCCTCGATCGGCTCGCCGCCAGGGGCCGCGACCCAGCCGCGGACCTTGTCGACGAAGCCGTACTCGGACGTGCAGCTCGCCGGGCGCTCGGCGCCGGTGAGCTGCTCGTCCAGGGCAGCAGGCACTTCGGGGGTCCAGCCGGTGTCCACCTCGTTGGTGGGCACCTCCCAGCCGGCACCGCCGCCGACACCACCGGTGCCGCCTGCGCCGCCGGTTCCCCCGCTGCCGCCTGCGCCGCCAGTGGCGCCGGTTCCCCCGGCGCCACCTGCTCCGCCGCCGCCGTCACTCCCGGAACAGCCAACAGCAAAAAGGAGAGCCGCGATGACGAAGCCGTTTCTCATCAGTTACCCGCAGTCAGGGTGATGGTGTAGGGCGCGCTGGCGTGCTGGAAACCCTGCACGGCGATGAGCGCCGGACCCGAGTGCTCGAAGACCTCGGGGGAGGTGGAGCCGGACGAGCCGATGACCTGGCCGTTCCGCTGCGCGGGCTGGTTGCGGGCCTCGTCCCAGACGAAGACGTCGAGGTCGCCCACCGACTGCTCGAAGTCGAGCTGGAGCGTCCAGGCGCCGTCGAGGTCGACCCGGTAGAAGTCCGGCGCGTCGGTGCAGATGCCGCCGGTCTGCGAACCGGTGGCGAGGGTGGCGGCGCCGGCAGGCGTGTCGTTGCCCGGCTCGCTCCCCTCGTCGTCACCGTCCCCGCAGCGGTTGGTGAAGGTCGGCTCACCCGGGTTAGTCCAGTCGGCCTCGGGATCCGCGGCGATCGCCTGCAGGGGCAGGTAGGTGTCGGCGCGGTTCTGGTCGGCGATGATCCGCATGTCGCGGGTGCGCACCACGAAGACCGTGGGGAAGGCGCGGACGATCGAGGAGCTGCCGAAGAACTCCGAGGCGGGCTCGGTGCCGTCGCCGACCACGCGCATGGTGTCGGCATCGCCGGCGGTGATCGCCGGGTTGTTCTCGGTGATGCGCTCGACGTGGCTGTAGGCGAAGGCGAGGTCCGCCGGATCACCCTGCACGTCCTGCGCCTCGATGATCACGATCTCCATTCCCAGCGCGTTGAGCTGTGCCACCTCGTTCTCGAGGCGCTGTGCGTAGAGGGTGCAGGGGGTGCACCAGCCAGCGCTGATTACGAAGGCGAGGGTCTTCGTCTCCTTCCAGTCGAGGTCGCACGCGACGTTCGCCAGGTTGAACTCGAAGTCGGTGCCGTCGGGCCACTTCGCCGGCCAGGCCAGCGGCGGCATGACCCGGTTGATCTGGAGCTCCGGCGAGAAGCGCGGGTACACGCAGGTGGTGCGCACCGACTCGATGGAGGCGTGGAGGTCGCCGAGGTGGGCCTCGAACTTCACGTCGCCGCCGGCGAGCACGGTCACCAGGCCGGTCGCGTCGACCGTGGCGATCTGCTCGTTGGAGCTCGTGAACATCACGCCCTCGGTGATCGCCTGGGGCTCACGGCCCTCCATGCTGCCCATGGCGCGCAGCTGCACGGGCGTGCCGACCACGAAGTCGCCGTCGGCAACGAGCGCCAGCGAGGTGGGGACGAAGGGGGCTTCCTGGCCAGGAGCCTCGTCCTTCTCGCTGCCGCAGCCGGCGCCGAGAAGCAGGGCCGCCGAGCAGGCGGCTACAATCGAAATGCGGGACATCGTTCTTCCTCCCGGGGAGATCACGGACCGGTAACGGTAAGCGTATAAGAGCCCGAAGCGACGCCGTCGAAGCTATCGACGAAGACGTAGACCGTCTGGCCCGCCTCGAGGAGGAGGCTGACGCGGCTGGCGGTGTCGCTCAACGCGGTGTCGTCGTTGCAGGCGAGCTCGTAGGCGGGCAGCTGGCAGAAGGCGCGCACGGCGATGAGCGAGTCCACGTCGGGGCCGAGGGAGCTGGTCGCCATGTTGTAGCGACCGGCGGTGGGCGCGGTGAACTCGAAGACGTCGCTGGGGCCGCCGCCGCCGCAGGTGAAGCTGCCGTGCGGATCCGACTCGGCGTTGTCGCCGGCGTAGGTCCACTTGTTGGTGCCGTCGGCATACTGCGCGAGGTCGATGGCGCCGTACTCGGCGGGGCACGCCGGCCCGTCGTCCTGGCACGTCTCCGCCTGGAAGGCGTCGTCGGACCAGCAGATCATGCCCTCGGGGCAGATGCCGATGGCGCCGTAGGGGTCGCAGACGCCGCCGGCCTCGACAGCGGGCGAGTCGGTGAGGGTCAGCGTCATGACGGAGGAGACGCGGCCGGTGGCGTCCATCGCCTCGACCTCGACCGTGGTCATCTCCGCGAACTTCTCGTCGTAGCAGCCGAGGAGCTGCTGGATCGCTGCGTCGTAGCACGCGTTGGCGCAGGCCTGCGTCTGGCAGCCCTGGACACAGGTGTTGTACGACTGCTGCGCCGGCCCGAGGCAGGGGCCGTCGAAGCGGGCCGCCGAGACCATCACGCCGCGGAACGAGGTGCCGTCGTGGCCGATCTGGTGGAGCGGCATCGCGGTGCGGCCGGTGCTACCGACACTGAGCGAGGCGCCGCTGGCGTTCTTGGGCAGCACCCGGACGAAGGCGGTGTCGGACTCGGGGTCGGTACCCTCGATGATCACACCCCAGATGCCTTCCTCGCGGTTGACGTAGGCGCTGGCGGTGCCGAGGGTCGGCGCGGTGGCGATCGAGCAGGTGTACTCGGTGGCGTCGCCGCGCATCACGCAGGCGTCGTCCGGGCCGCAGACGTTGAGGGCGAGGTTGGGATCGCAGCGCACGCCGCGCTCGATCGGCAGCGGGTTGCCGGTGTTCGCGCCGGCGACCTCGGACTCGAGGTCGTGCTCGTCGATCACCGTCATCTCGATCTTGCCGACGGGGGGCGCCTGCTCACCGAAGAAGAACGAACCCTCGACGGTGAAGTCCTCGCCGTCCTGGGTGACGGTGAAGATCGGCGCCTCGTCGAAGCGGCCACCGAAGGGCTTCGACCAGAAGGCGTTGCCGCTGCGGTCGTAGGCCTGCAGGGTGAACCCGACCAGCGGGGCGTCGGGGGCCTTGCCGGAGAAGCGCACGCCGGAGGTGCCGACGTTGGCGTTGAAGAAGGCGGCGAACTCCTCGATCACCGGCGCCGAAGCCTCGATGCGGCTCGCGGTCAGGGTGAAGGCCTCTGCGTTGCGGACGCCGACGGAGTCGACGACCACGAAGACCTCCTCGCCGGCGGCGAGGTTGAAGGAGATCTGGCTCTGCTTCACCGAGCCGCGATCGTTGTTGCAGGCCAGCTCGGAGAAGCCGTCCTTGCAGTCGCGCAGGGCGTAGAGAATGGTGTCGATCGAGCTGCCGGCGGTGGTGAAGTTGTAGAATCCAGCCTCACCTGCGGTGAAGTGGACCACCACGTCGTTGCCGAACGAGGTCTCGGGCGCGCAGCTGCCGCCGGGCCAGTTGTCCGCGTTGTCGAGAGTTCCCTCGAGCACCGCGGGGGAGGCGGTACCGTCGAGCTCGAGGACGCGCACGCCATCGCAGTCGACCGTGGAGCCGCCACCGCTGCCGCCGGCGCCGCCGGAGCCACCCGCTCCACCGCTGCCACCGGTGCCACCGTTGCTGTCGTTACCGCTGCAACCGGCAAGCATCGCGGCGAGCAGGAAGCCAATTGTCACGGGACCGCTGCGCATCTGTCCTCCAAATCCAGGCACGGAAGCGCGCAGGTTAGCCGAGGGTGCGCGGCTATGGGAAGCCACCTCCTGCGAAAAGCCCCGGCCGTTTCGGCCCCCTCCCCCGGCACCTCCCCCCATAAGAGGTATGGAGATGTGACAAGTCCCGGATTCCACGCAGGAATCCGGGACTTGCGGGCACCCCCCTTAAGTGCATCGGGGCCTTTTCGGCCCCGATCTCGACTTGGTTCTTTTTTCCGAACCGCCGGCTCAGGCAGTGGCGGCGGCGTTCGAGCGGGCGCGGCAGCGACGGCGCGGGGGCGCCACCATCGCCTGCCGGGCCGTCTCCTCGTCCACCAGATCGGCGAAGGAGGCGGCGAGCTTCTTGCGGGCGCGGGTCTCGAGCTGGCGGGCACGCTCGCGGGTCACGCCGAGGCGGGCGCCGAGCTCCTCGAGGGGCACCGCCTCGTCGGGGTCGAAGCGGCTGAGGAAGATCATCCGCTCCCGCTCGTCGAGGGTGGCGAGAGCCTTCGGCAGGCGCTCGCGGAGGAGGCGGGCCCGCTCGTTGTCGATCGCCGCGTCGTCCGGGCCGGGGAGGCACGAGGCGAAGCGCTCGTGGCCATCGTCGCTGCTCCCCTCGAGGGCCTCGTCGTGGAGGCCGCGGGCCGACTCCACCTCGCGCACCACTTCGGGGCGGACCTTGAGGCGGGAGGCGACCTTCTCCTCGTCGCCCTCCTCCTCCTCCTGGCCGGCGAGGCCCAGCGCCCTGCGGGCGTGGCCGGCGCCGAAGAAGACCCGGCGCTTCTCGTGGGTGGTGAAGCGGGCCACCACGCTCCAGGAGCGGAGGAGGTAGCGGTGGACGTAGGCACGGATCCAGTGGCGGGCGTAGGTGGAGAGCTCGACGCCGCGGTCCGGGTCGTACGTATCGAGGGCGCGGAGGAAGCCGAGCTGCGCTTCCTGCACCAGGTCCTCGTAGCCCAGGCGGGAGGGATAGCGCTTGGCGAAGGCGTGGATGAGCGGCTGGTGGAGGTCGAGGAGCGCGTCGCGTGCGGCGGTGTCGCGCTGGTCCCGCCAGCGGAGCGCGAGGCCGCGGATCCGGTCGGCGCGGGTCAGCGATTCGACCGCGCGGGGGCGAACGGGCTCTGCTGCGAAGAAGTCGGTGAGCTGGCGGGCGACGGCGACCATTGCATCCTCCGGGGCGTGTTGCCGGGAGGTAGAGCGAAGACCGTGCCATCCATTGAGATCGGGCCCGGGCCTGCGCCAGAGGCCGTTTCCGGGGAGCTGCACGCTCGATCGGCGTTTCGCGGCGGCGCGGCGCCTGCCGCAGGCTTTGCGCCCGTCCCGCGGTGGAGCGCAAAAGCCGCAGGCCGGCCCCACGATCGGAGTAGGGGCGGACGTGATGAGCGCAAGAGCCGCGATGCATAGCCTTCAGGGCATGCGCATCGCCGTCTTCGATACCCACCGCTTCGACCGCGAGGTCCTCGAGGCGGTCAATGCCCGCCACGGCCACGAGCTCACCTTCTTCGAGGCCCGCCTCGGATCCGCCACCGCCAGCCTGGCCGGCGGCTTTCCCGCGGTCTGCGTCTTCGTCAACGACCGCCTCGACGAGGCGACGCTGCGGACGCTCCACGAGGGCGGCACCCGGCTCGTCGCCCTGCGCTCGGCGGGCTTCAACAACGTCGACCTCCGGGTGGCGGAGGGGCTGGGCATGCGGGTCGTCCGGGTCCCGGAGTACTCCCCCTACGCGGTGGCGGAGCACGCCTTCGCCATGCTGCTCGCCCTCGTCCGCAAGATCCCCCGGGCGGCGGTCCGGGTCCGGGACTCCAACTTCTCCCTCGAGGGGCTGGTCGGCTGGGATCTCCACGGCAAGACCATGGGCCTGGTGGGCGTCGGGCGGATCGGCCACGCGGCGGCGCGGATCGCCAGGGGCTTCGGGATGCGGGTGCTGGCCTACGACCTGCGGCCGGACGAGAAGCTGGCGGCGGAGGCGGGGGTGGAGTTCGTGGAGCTCGATCCGCTCTACCGCGAGAGCGACGTGATCTCGCTGCACGTGCCGCTCACCCCGGCGACCTACCACCTGATCGACGCGGGGGCGCTCTCGAAGATGAAGCGGGGGGTGGTGCTGATCAACACCGGCCGCGGCGCGCTCATCGACTCGCGGGCGCTGATCGACAAGCTGAAGAGCGGCCAGGTCGGCGGCGCCTGCCTCGACGTCTACGAGGAGGAGGAGGGGATCTTCTTCCACGACCTCTCCGATCGCGTGCTCCTCGACGACGTGCTCGCCCGGCTGATCAGCTTCCCCAACGTGCTCATCACCTCGCACCAGGCCTTCCTCACCAGGGAGGCGCTGGAGAACATCGCCGAGACCACCCTGACCAACGTGGCCGCCTTCGAGCGGGGCGAGGCGCTGGTGAACGAGGTGAAGGCGGCGCAGGTGCTGCGCTGAAACCGCGGGTTCAGAAGAAGTAGTAGCCGAAGTTGACGTTGAGGCGGTGCTCCCAGGGGGCGCCGCTCCGTCCCGCGGCGAGGCCGAAGGCGGTCTCCGGTCCGACGAAGGGCATGTTCCTGCCGGCGATCCACTCGATCCAGGAGAGGACGGGCCCTGCGTCGACGCGGACGCCGAGGCTGCTCAAGGCGCTGTCGCTCGCGCCGGGCACGTGCTTCACGAGGAAGCTGGCGTCGTCGTAGAGGAGGAGGCGCTCCACCGGACCGAGCTCCACCGGCAGCTCGTACGCGACGCCGGCGACGAAGAGCGAGCCCTCCGCGGCGACGGCGTAGGGGATGCCGAAGGCGCCGAAGACCACGGTGTCGGAGCCGTCCGCCGGCGCGAAGCGGTAGCGCGCCGCCTCGAGCTTGAAGTCGAAGCGGTGGAGGCGGGCCTCGACGTGGACGGCTGCCGCCTGGTGGTCGCCGAAGGCGGTGCCGTCCCAGAGCTGGCCCCAGCGGGCGGAGATCCCCACCTCCGCGCCGATGGCCTCGTCGCCGAGGCGGAGCGCCGCCCTGCCGTGTACGGCGTTGGTCTCCTCCTCGAAGCGCTCGAAGTCGCCGACCCTGGCGGGCACCACGTCGTAGCCGAGGCGGGCGCTGCTCCGCAGCTCGCCGATCAGGCCGGGCTCGGCGTTCTTGAAGAGGCCGAGGTGGAAGGTGAAGCGGCCGGGCCGCCAGGTGGCGAGGGCGCCCACGTCGTGATCGTCCTCGAGCCCCACGTAGAAGGGCAGCGCGAAGAACCAGCTGTGGGAGGCGTAGGGGAGCAGGCCGAAGGAGACGGGCACCAGCCCCACCTGCAGCAGGAGCTCGTCGCTCGGCTGCCAGCCGATCCAGCCGTGGCGCAGCGCCTGGAAGCCCACCGCGAGGCGGTATTGGGCGGAGAAGGAGAAGCGGTCGATCGAGGCGTCGCCCTGGAGGATCACGCTCTCGAAGAAGATGTCGCCGCCCCGCTCGCGGCTTCCCTCGAGCCAGCCCGCCCAGACGTAGTTGAAGCGCAGGGCGCCGCCGATCCGGAGCGCCGGCTCCTCCGTCGAAGCTGGCGCCGGGATCTCGCACCGCCCCTGCGCCGTCGCCGCGGCGGGGAGGAGCACGGCGGCGATCGGGACGAGCCAGCGCATCACGGCACGCTCGGCGGCGCGGCCCCCGATCGCAACACCCGCAGCGGGGCCCGCCCGCCGGATCAGGGACAGCCTGCGGGGCTCATCCCTGCGATCCAATCGGTGATCAGCTCGATCGCCTCGTCGTGCGGGATCTGGGTGGGCAGCTCCGGCATCTTGATCTCCGGATCGGCGGAGGCCATCCGGAAGACCATCACCGATTGCTCGGGGTGGCCGGGGACGATGTCGAAGGGCCTGCCGCCGGTGGCCTCGCCGGCGGAGAAGGGCCGCCTGCAGATGCCGAGGTCCACCGGATTGGTGGTGGCGGTGGAGAGCCAGAGCCCCGTCTCCCAGGCGGCGCCGTTCTCGTGGTGGCAGTGGGCGCAGTTGGCCTCGAGGTAGGCGCGGGCGCGCTGCTCGAGGGGCGCGTCTCCGAAGGGATCGACGAGGCGCTCGCGCTGCGCAGGCGGCGCCTGGGCGAAGAGGCCCAGCGCCGCGAAGTGGTCGATCTGGTTGACCGGCCCGCTGCCGAAATCGAAGTCGCGATCGAGCTGCGCGGTGCGCACGCCGAGGAGCTCGCTCGCCTCGTGCTCGCCGTGGCAGCCGTGGCATTGGTTGGTGTTGGGGACGCGGTAGGTGAGCGATCGGGTGCCGCCGTCGAAGTGCTTCCACTCGATCGGCAGCCGCACGCCGGCGATGGCGCGCTTCGCCTCGGTCTGCGCCTCGTTCCAGACGTAGGTGTGCGGCCGCCAGTGGTTCCGCTCGCGGACGAGCAGGCGGGTCTCGAGGAGCCGCTCGCCTGCGGCGGGGTCGCGCTGGTCGTGGGGCATGGAGAAGGTCTTCACCACCACCGTGCCCTCGGGAAATTGCCAGGGGCCGTCGGCTCGGTAGTCGATCCGGCCGCCTTCGGGCAGGCGGATGAAGCGGTATTTCGCCGTGTAGTCGGAGTAGAGCGGCGCGATCACCTCGTAGGGATGGACGTCATCCGCCGGCAGCTGCTGCGCCCCGTCGGCGAAGAGGCCCCACTCCGCCAGGGTCTCGGGGACGTCTGCCTGCCCCTGCCTCTTTTCGCCACCGCCGCCGCCGCTGCAGGCTGCGACGAGTGCACCGATCGCGATCCAGACGAGCCTCGTCACGTTCACCTCGGGATCTGGTAGCCGTCGAGGGGCACCCGCAGCCCGCTCGGCACCTCGAGCGGCCGCTTCGGCTCGCGGCTCTTGTCCATCAGCCCCTTGCGCAGGAAGGTGGCGATCGCCGCCACCTCCTCCTCTCCGAGCGCGGCGCCGCGGGCCTCCGCGGCGATCGCCTCCTCGAGGGTGCGCGCCGAGCCGTCGTGGAAGTAGGGGGCGGTCTCGCGGACGTTGCGCAGGGTGGGCACGCGGAAGCGGCCTCGATCGGCCGGGTCGCCGGTGATCGCGAAGCGCCCTTCGTCCGCGGAGGCGATCGCCGTGGGCTCGTAGCGATCGCTCTCGAAGAGCGGCGGCACGTGGCATTCGGCGCAGCCCTTCTCCGCGAAGAGAAACATGCCCCGCACCGCCTCGGCGGAGAGGGCGCCCTCGTCGCCGGCGACGTAGCGATCGTAGGGCGCGTCGTCGGAGACGAGGGTGCGCTCGAAGGCGGCGATCGCCTCGAGCAGCCGCTGCACCACGATCGGTTCCTCGTCCTCGGGCCAGGCTGCGGCGAAGAGCGCGCGGTACGCAGGGATCTCCCGGAGGTCGGCGGCGATCGCCTCCGGGTCCCGCCCCATCTCGATCGGATCGGCGAGCGGAAAGAGCACCTGCTCCTCGAGGGAGGCGGCCCTGCCGTCGGCGAAGAGCGTGGCGCGGAAGGCGGCGTTCCAGATCGTCTGCGCGTTGCGCGGGGTGGCGTTGGGCCCGGTGCGGCCGGTGCCGGCGGGGCCCACGCCGCCGATGCCGATCGAGCGGGGCAGGCCGTCGGAGAGACCCCAGATCTGCCCGTGGCAGGTGACGCACGCCACCTGCCTGTCGCTGGAGAGGATCGGGTCGTGGAAGAGGAGCCTGCCGAGCTCCACCTTCTCCGGCGTGGTGGGATTCTCGGGCGGCGCCTCCACCGCGGGAAAGGGCGCCGCCGCCCAGGGCAGCCGCGGCGCCTCCGCGTCGGGCGCGCAGCCGGCGAGGAGCAGCGCGGTGAGCAGCGCTCTCAGAGCGAGACCGGCGGCAGCGGATCGAGCGTGCACGAGAAGCTCGAGAGGCTGGTCTGCTTGTTCTCGCCGATGCGGAGGTTGAAAAAGGTGGTCGCGCCGTTGTCGGCGACGCAGAGCGCGTTGGTCTCGTCGTCCGGATCGTCCCAGCCGTCGAAGATCACGTCGGCGCCGGTGGTCCGGAAGGCGGTGAGCGGCGCGTGGGCGGCGCTGCCGTTGTTCTCGAAGGTGTTGTCGTGGATCCAGGTGGCCGACGAGTATTTGTCGAAGTCGGGATCCTCCGCTCCGCCGGCGCCCAGCTGCTCCACGGTCTGGTAGCTCACCACGAAGACGCCGGCGCTGTCGTTGCCCGTGACCTCGTTGTTCTTCAGCTCGGTCTGGTCGGCGGCGAGGATCATCAGGCCGGTGCCGGGCGGCACCATCGCCACGATGTTGCCTGCGGGGGCGAAGTTCTCGCGGTTGTTGTCCGCCACCACGTTGTCGCGGACCAGCACCCGCTCGCCCATGCCCGCCGGCAGGTTGGGCAGGTTGAAGACGAGGATGCCGCCGGTGTTGTCGAAGGCCTCGTTCTCGTAGACCTCGGCGCCGGTGCTGTTCTCGATCTCGATGCCGGCGACGTTGCCGTGGGCGACGTTGCGGCGCACCACGATGCTCCGGGACTGGCCGACGTAGATGCCCGCGTCCGAGGCGCCGGTCACCTCGCAATCCTCGACCAGCACGTTGGTGCAGCCCACCGGGTAGATGGCGTAGGCGCCGTTCTCGGTGACCGAGCCCGCGTCCCAGGAGACGCGGAGCTTGCGGAAGGTGACCCCGTCCACGTTGGAGACGCGGATGCCGTCGCCCGGCGTGTTCTTGATCACGAGGTTCTCGACGGCGAAGTCGTCGCCGGTGACGTTGATCCCGTTGGCGCCGGCCTCCTGCCCGGCGAAGTCGAGGATCGCGCCGTCGCCGACGCCGCGCAGGGTGATCCCCGGCACGGTGAGCGAGAGCTCGTCGGTGAAGGTGTAGGTCCCGTCGGAGAAGCAGAGGGTGCTGCCCGAGGCCGCCTGGATGAAGGCCTCCTGCACCGCGGTCTGGTCGTCGGCGGAGGGCGCGAGCGTGGTGGTGCAGGTCTCGGCAGGCTGCCGATCCTCGGCGGTGTCGTCGCCGCAGGCTGCAGCCAGGAGGCCGAGGGCCGCAACGGAGAGGCGGATGGCGCGGGACATGGGTACCCCCCGGTGCTGCAGGTATCGGGGGATTGGAGCAGAGTCGGAGCCGTTGACGCAAGAATCAGCCCCGAAGCCCCCCGTGCTCCCAGAGGCGCAGGGTCGCGTAGGAGCGCCACGGGCGCCAGCGCTCCGCCCGGGACAGGGCCTCCTTCGGCTTCATCCCGCCGAGCGCCTTGCGAATGCCGAGATCGGCAGCGGGGAAGGCATTGGCCCAGGAGAGCGCACGCATCGCCACGTAGTGCGTCGTCCACTCGCCGAAGCCGGGGAGCGCGCGGAGCTGCTCCAGGGTCGAATCGATCGGGACGCCAGGCTCGAGGCGCAGGCCGCCGTCGACGGCGCTGGCGAGCTCCACGATGGCGTGGGCCCGCGCCCCGGGCATGCCGAGGCGCGCCACCTCCCCGGCCCCTGCGGCGGCGACGATCGCCGGCGTGGGGAAGATCCGCCGCAGCCCGGCGAAAGGCGTCCCGGTCTCCGTGCCGAAGCGCTCCGCGAGGCGGCCGGCGAGCACGGTGGCCCCCTTCACCGTCACCTGCTGGCCGAGGATCGCGCGCACCGCCGCCTCGAAGCCGTCGACGGCGCCGGGCACCCGCAGGCCGGGGAGGCGCTCCACCGATGGCCGCAGCGCTTCGTCCGTGGCGAGGTGCGCGTCGATCCCCAGGGGATCGGCGTCGAGATCGAAGAGTCGGCGCAGCCGGGCGGCGAGGGGAACGAGGCGATCGGCGAGGGAGGGATCGACCGTCGCTACCAGCGCCGCGCCCTGCCCGTCCGGCCGCACCTCGACCCAGCCGCTGCGTCCGTCGAGCGAGACGATGCGGCGCCAGCTGCCTGCCTCCACCTCCTCCACGCCGGGGATCGCCCGCCGCGCCAGAAAGGCGAGCAGTGCCTCCCAGGGGAAGGGCTGCAGGTGGTCGAGGCGGAGCTGCAACGGTGCGGGCGATGCGATCACGGAGGGAGGATAACGCCGCCGGGCGCAACCCACCCTCCGGATCCTGGCATCAAATCGTGCGGGAGAAGATCGGCAGCTTCTTGCCCGGCGCCGGCGGCTTGCCCAGGTACGCGTCGAACTCCATCGCCACGTTGCGGACGAAGGTGCGGCCCGCGGGCGTCACGTCGAGGGTGGTGGCGGTGCGCTCCACCAGGCCGTCCTTCTCCATCTCGTCGAGCTTCGCCATCGAGGGGGCGAGAAGCGCCGCCGCATCGACGCCGTGCTTGGCGCCAAGGGCGGAGAGGTCGAGGTGGAAGTTGCACATGATCGAGTTGATCGCGTCGCGGCGGAGCAGGTCGTCGGGGGAGAGCCAGGCGCCGCGCTCGGTGGCGAAGCGGCCGTTGCGGATCGCGTCGTAGTACTGGCCCAGCGGCCGCACGTTCTGGGCGTAGGCGCCCTGCACGTCGGCGATGGCGGTGGCGCCCACGGCGACGATGTCGGCGGCGGGCTTGACCGTATAGCCCTGGAAGTTGCGGGAGAGGCGGCGCTCCCGCTGGGCGACGGCGAGCTCGTCGTCCACCCTGGCGAAGTGGTCCATGCCGATGGAGACGTAGCCCGAGGCGTGGAGCCGGTCCCGGGCGTGGGCGAAGAGCGCGTACTTCTCCTCGCCCTGCGGCAGCCACGAGACGTCGATCTTCTTCTGGTGGGGGCGCTGCTGCGGCACGTGGGCGTAGGAGAAGATCGCCACGCGGTCGGGGCCGATCCGGATCACCTCGTCGATGGTCTTCGCGAAGGTCTCGAGCCGCTGGTGGGGCAGGCCGTAGATCAGGTCGAAGTTGATCCCGCGGTAGCCGAGCTTGCGGGCGTAGTCCACCAGCGCCTCGGTCTCGCCCACGGACTGGAGCCGGTTCACCGCCCGCTGCACCTCGGGGGTGAAGTCCTGCACGCCCATCGAGATCCGATTGAAGCCCATGCCGCGCAGCAGCGCGAGCTGCTCACGGGAGGTGACCACCGGGTCGACCTCGATGGCGATCTCGGCGTCGCGCTGCACCGAGAAGCGCTCGGTGATCTTGTCCCAGAGCCGGACGAGCAGCGCCTCGTCCAGCGCGGTGGGGGTGCCGCCGCCGTAGTGGATCTGGAGGAGCTGGTTGCGGCCGCCGAGCCTGTCGGCCACCAGATCGATCTCCTGCCGGACCACCTCGACGTACTCGGCGTGCTTCTGCCCGTTCATCGAGATGACCACGTTGCAGCCGCAGTAGGTGCACATCTCCTTGCAGAAGGGCAGGTGCGCGTAGAGGGAGAGAGGCAGGTGGTCGCCTGCGGCGCCGGCCTCGTCGAGCTTGCTGGCGAGGTTCTCGCCGCGGAAGGCTTCGGTCCAGGCGGGGACCGTGGGGTAGCTCGTATAGCGGGGACCGGGGCGATCGTATTTGGCGATGAGGCTCATGCCCGGTCCCAACAGCAAGAGCCGTTCCATAATGTGACAGGGGCGCGAAAAAGCTGCCGGCGGCGCAAAAGCCGGCGACCCGCCCGCAGGCTTTGCGTCGAAAGTGGAGCCCGCGCATGCATTGCGCCCTCCCCCTCCGCCCTGCAGGGGCTACGATGCCCGGGTGGACACCACGCAGCCCCAGCCCCGTGCAGACGCCAGCCGCAGGCAGCGCGTCGCCCTCGTCTCCCTCGCAGGCGGCAGCCTGATCTTCCTGGCCAAGCTCGCCGGCTGGTACCTCACCGGCTCGAGCGCCGTGCTCTCCGACGCCCTCGAGTCGACGGTGAACGTGGTGGCGGCGACCTTCGCCGTCTTCGCCCTGCGCTTCGCCGCGCAGCCGGCGGATCGGGATCACCCCTACGGCCACGGCAAGATCGAGTTCGTCTCGGCAGCCTTCGAGGGCGGGCTGATCTCCTTCGCCGCGGTGATGATCCTCTACACCGCGGGGCAACAGCTGATCGTGGGGCCGGAGCTCCGGCGCCTCGATCTCGGCCTGCTCATCGCCGCCGGCGCAGGCGCGGCCAACCTCCTCCTCGGCGCGTACGTGCTCCGCGAGGGCAGACAGCTGGGCTCCGCCACCCTGGTTGCGGACGGCAAACACATCCTCTCCGACGTCTGGACCACCGCCGGCGTGATCCTGGGCCTCTTGCTGGTCCGGCTCACCGGGCTGGTCTGGCTCGATCCGATCGCCGCGCTGGCGGTGGGCGGCCTCCTCGCCTGGACCGGCGTGCGGCTCGTGCGCGAGTCGGTGGGAGCCCTGCTCGACCAGGAGGATCCCGAGCTCCTCCAGCGGCTGGTGCAGGCCTTCAACGAGAGCCCGGTGCAGGGGCTGGGCGGCGTGCACCGCCTCCGGGCGATCCGCTCCGGGGACGTGGTCCACGTCGACGCCCACCTCTTCGTGCCGGAGCATTGGTCGGTGCGCCAGGCCCACGAGGCGGTCACCGAGCTCGAGCGGCAGGTGAAGGAGCGGAGCGGGCTCGTGGGCGAGCTCGCCCTCCACCTCGACCCCTGCCACGACCGGGTCTGCTCCGGCTGTGATCTGCCCGCCTGCGGGATCCGCCGGGAGGGCTTCCGGGAGCGGCTCGAGGTGACGCTGGAGGATGCAGTGGGGCCCGCGTCGCGGCTGCCCCACCACCGGCTCTATTAGGCGAGCGCCGCGAGGAGCACGGCGAAGAGCAGGGTCCAGCCCGTCTCCTCGAGGCCGACCCGCTTCGCCGGCTGCGGCCCCTCGTGGCGGAGCAGCACCCTGCCGATCTTCACCAGCGCCGGGAGGAAGGCGAAGGCGATGCGCGGGGACGCAAGGCCTGCGCCGACCACCGCCCCTGCCGCAAGCATTGCGCCCGCCTGCGCGAGCACGCTGGCGGCAGCGAAGCGGGCGCGCTTCTCAGCGGGCCGCACCCGGAGGCGGACGAAGGGGACGGTGGCGGCGAGGTGGGCGCCGACGAGGAGCCACAAGGCGATCGCCCTGCCCGGCGCCGCGCCCTGGACCAGGGCGACCAGCGCCGCGGCGCCTCCGATGCCGAAGAAGCCGACCGCCTCCCAGACGAGGGCCCGGTGGGCCCTGCCCGCCCGGGCGGCGCCATGGGCGAAGAGCGCCGCCATCGCTGCCACGAGGGCGACGGGCGCGCCGCCATGGGGGATTCGATCGCCCAGCGCGGCGAGGAGGATGCCTCCCGCGCCCACGAAGGCGGTGAGCCAGAAGGTGGCGCGCTCGGGGCGCAGGCCGATGGCGAAATGCTCCGCCGAGGCCTTCGCCGCGAAGAAGGCGAGCGCCGCGGCGCCGGCGACGATCGAGTGCAGATCCGGCGTGCCGCCGGCGAGGAGGCCCACCAGGCACGCGGTCCCCAGGCCGATCCAGGCGCCGTGTTCCCGGGGAAGGGGCGGGGCGGTGACGAGGGGGCGGTGGGTGGTGAGCTCGGCCTGGGACATCTTTTCCTCCGGTTCGTCCGCGGGCCGGGTTGCGTGAAGCGTGCCAGAGGTCTACGCGATCCCCATGCGTACCGATCCCTTCGTCGATCCCCTCCAGTTCCTCACCGCCTGCCACGGCAGGATCCGGATGCGGCTCTTCACCTTCCTCCGCGCGGCGGCCCGCCTGCGGGGAGCCGGCGCCATCGAGCGGCACGAGCTCGAGGCGGCGCTCCTCTTCTTCCGATCGAGCGGCGAGGGGCACACCATCGACGAGGAGCAGTCGCTCTTCCCCAGGCTCCGGGCCCGGCTCCTCGAGGCGGGCGAGCAGGAGGCGGTGGGGATCCTCGACGGGATGGTGCGCGAGCACCGCGCGCACGACGCTGCCTTCGAGGCGATGGTCCGGGCGATGGCGGCGATCGACCCCACCCTGGGCAGCGGCGACGGGCTCCCCGATCCGGAGGCGGCGGGGGTCCCGTGCGGCACGCCCGAGGCGCTGGCGCTGGCGGACGCGCTCGAGGCGCTGGTGGCGGCCTACGAGGAGCACATCCCGGTGGAGGACGACGTGCTCTACCCGCTGGCGGCGCGGGTGATGCCGGCGGAGGAGCTGGCGCAGGTGGCGGCGGAGATGCGCGGCAGGCGCAGGCTGGGGCGCAAGCTGCTCGGCTGATCGGCCTGCTGGCTGCGCCGAATACGAGAACGGGCGCCCTTCCCGTGCGGAGGGGCGCCCGTTCTGCATCCGGGGCCCGCCGGATCGCGGCGGGCCCGGGCCTGGTGCGTGGTTACGGACTCGGAACCAGCGTCACCTCGAGGGCGTAGTCGCCGGTGCCGGTCACGGTGGAGGCCGTACCGTACTGATCGAGCACGAGGTAGACCGTCTGGTTCGCGGTCAGGTCGTACTGGATCGTGTCGGTGCTGCCGCTGCCGCTGCAGATCAGCTCCATGCCCGTGCCGGAGAGCGGGCAGCTGTCCCAGATGTAGAGCGTGGCGTTGAACGAGGTGCCGATGCTCTCCCGGAACTGGTAGCGACCAGCCTGCGGGGCGGTGAAGGCGTAGACCACCTCCGGCCGCGCCGAAGCCTCGCAGGAGCCCGCGTAGTCCGCGGACATGCCCATCGTCGAACCGGTGTGGGTCCAGAGCAGCGCGTTCGCGGTATCGGTGTCGATGGCGTTCAGGTCGAACGGATAGGAGCAGTCGTCGCCCTGCGCCACGCAGGTCGAGCTGCAGCCGTCACCGTCGATCAGGTTGCCGTCGTCGCACGACTCGCCGGCCTGGACGACGCCGTTGCCGCAGGCGACCTCCGCGATGGTCAGGGTGAAGGGACCCTCGACCGGTGCAGGCCTTGCGATCTCGTTGGCAGCGGCGGTGGCGTCGACGGTGATCGTCACCGTCTCGCCTGCGGCGAGCGTGCGGGTGTGGCTCTCCCGCTTGCCGGCCGACTGGGCGCTGACGCAGGTCTGGCTGGTGGTGCTCCCGCACGCCCCTGCCTCGACGAGCATCAGACCGTTGTGGTCCGGCGTGTCGAGGTAGAAGGTGTATTCACCTGCGGTGGGCGCGGTGAACTGCGCCACCGCGTCGCGGAGGCGGCCCGTCGCGGTGTTGGTCGAGGTGGTGCAGGCGGTGGCGGTGACGTCGTTGTCGAACCACCGCTGGTCGGCGCTCCAGGTCCAGACGCCCGTCCGAACCTCGGCGGCGCTCATCGGGAAGGCGTCGGCGCAGCTGTCGCCTTCCATCGCGCAGCTGTCGCAGCCGTCGCCAGCGACCAGGTTGCCGTCGTCACACGTCTCCCCGGCGACGTAGTCCACCACGGTGTCACCGCAGATGGCCGCGGTGCAGACCGGGAGCGTTGCGCCCTGGCAGGACGAGCCGGCGACGCAGCGGTTGGTCGCGTACGTAGGGTCGCAAGCCTCGCCCAGGCCGAGGACCGGGATGCCGGTGCCGCGGACGAGGAAGTCCGTGTGGTAGAGGTACGAGCTGGTCGCGAACTGATCGGCGATCAGGTAGACGGTCTCGTTCGCGTCGAGGTCGTAGTCGAGCCACACCGTACGCGGGTTGGTGTCCTGGATACACGCCTGCTCGGTGGCCACGTCCACGCAATCGGTGCGGACCGAGAGCGCCATCGTGGCAGAGGCACGAGCGGCGACCACCTCGAAGCGCCAGCGGGCGGCGACCGGCGAGGTGAAGGCGATCACCGCGTCGTTGCCCTTGGTCTCGCGGCAGGTGGCCTCGTACTCCCCGGTGAACTGCTCGGTGGTGAGGTTGTTCCACTCGAAGGTGAGCTGGCCCGCAGCGGGCTGGACGACCCAGGGCGCGTTGCAGGTGTTGCCCTCGAACTCGCAAGCGAAGCAGCCGTCGCCGGCGATGGCGTTGCCGTCGTCGCACTCTTCGTAACCCGCGTCGACGATCTGGTCGCCGCAGACCACCGCGCGGCAGAGCTGGCCGTCCGGCGTGTCGCAGACGTAGCCGGTCTCGACCTGCTGGCAATCGGCGGAGCAGCCGTCGCCGGCGATCGCGTTGCCGTCGTCGCAGACCTCGGTGCCCTCCTTCACGCTGTCGCCGCAAACGCTCACGGTGCAGGGCTGGCCGGGGGTGCGGCAGACGTAGCCGGTCTCGAGCTGGCAGCTGTCGGAGCAGCCGTCGCCGGCGATGGCGTCGCCGTCGTCGCAGGTCTCACCCTCGCCGAGGAAGCTGTCGCCGCAGACGTTGTCCACCGAGACGGTGAGGGTGTAGGGGCCGTACCCGTCGCGATCGCTGAACTGGGTGGCGATCAGGGTGAGGGTCTCGTTGGGGTTGATAACGATCCCGGCGAGCTTCGTCTCGTAGCTGGTGTTGCCGGCGCCGTTGCTGGCGAAGCAGCCCACCGCCGGATTGCTCGGATCGAAGGGCCCACGGTAGAGGACGAAGTAGCCGTCACCGGTGCTGGACCAGGTGGCCTGCATGGTGATCGCCTTCGCCTCGGCGTGCGGGTTGTGGATCTCGTAGAGGTCGTAGTGGGTGATGTTGCCGAAGTCCTGGCAGGCGTTGCTCCACCAGCGGGCGCGACGGTGGGTCGGGTCGGTGGTGTCGAGCGAGCCCTGGCGGATCTCGGGGGTGAATACGTCACCGATCACGATCGGCTCCACGACGCAGGTGGCGCCGCAGCCGTCACCGCCGACGGTGTTGCCGTCGTCGCAGCTCTCGCCCGGATCGACGATGCCGTTGCCGCACTCGATCTCGCAGGTGAGGCCGCAGCCGTCGCCGCGCTCGAGGTTGCCGTCGTCGCAGGCCTCGCCGGTGTCGAGGACGCCGTCGCCGCAGGTGGCTGCAACGCAGCCGGGGCGGCAGACGTCGGCAGCGCCGCCGGCGTTGGTGCCGTCGTCGCACTCCTCGCCAGGGTCGGTCACGCCGTCGCCGCAGAAGGCGACGTGGCAGTCGGTGCGGCAGGCGCCCGGCGTCTCGTCGCTGTTGGCGGCCCCGTCGTCACACTCCTCGACCCCGATGCGGATGATGCCGTCGCCGCAGGTGGCGGCGACGCAGCCGGCGAGGCAGCCGTCGTTCTGGTTCTCGTTGCCGTCGTCGCAGGCCTCGCCCGAATCCTTCACCGCGTCGCCGCAGGTGGGCAGGGTGCAGGTGGTGCGGCAGGCGTCGGGGGTGCCGTTGCTGTTGGCGGCGCCGTCGTCGCAAGCCTCCCCCTCGTCGATCACGCCGTCGCCGCAGGTGGCCAGCGCGCAGTTGGTGCGGCAGGCGCCCGGCTCGGTGTCGCTGTTGGCGGCGCCGTCGTCGCAGGTCTCGTTGGGATCGATGGTGCCGTCGCCGCAGGAGGCCATCTCGCAGGTGGTGCGGCAGGCGCCGGGCGTGGTGTCGCTGTTGGCGGCGCCGTCGTCGCAGTCCTCGACGCCGACCTGGATGAAGCCGTCGCCGCAGGAGGGCGCCTCGCAGCTGTTCAGGCAGGCGTCGTTCTGGTTGGTGTTGCCGTCGTCGCAATCCTCGACGCCGTCGTTCACCTTGCCGTCGCCGCAGACGTTGAGCTCGCAGCTGTTCAGGCAGGCGTCGTTGTCGGAGGTGTTGCCATCGTCGCAATCCTCGACGCCGGCCTGCACAAAGCCGTCGCCGCAGCGGGCCTCGAGGCAGGTCGAGAGGCAGCCGTCGGTCTCGTCGTCGTTGCCGTCGTCACAGGCCTCGCCCTCCTGCACCACGCCGTCGCCACAGGAGGCGAGCACGCAGGTGGAGAGGCAGGCATCGGTGTCGTCGTCGTTGCCGTCGTCGCAGCCCTCGACACCCTCGTGCACGAAGCCATCGCCACAGACGGCGACCTCGCAGGTGTTCAGGCAGCCGTCGGAGTTGTCGGCGTTGCCGTCGTCGCAGGCTTCCTCACCGTCCTCGACGATCCCGTCGCCACAGCGGGCGGGCTCGCAGGCGTTGGTGCAGCCATCGTTGTCGTTGTTGTTTCCGTCATCGCAGGTCTCGCCGCTTTCGACGGCGCCGTTTCCGCAGACGGGGTCCTCTTCACTTCCACAGGCGGTGGCCGTGAGGGCCACGCAGGCCAAAAGGCCCGTCGCCAGGTACTTCGTCATGGAGTACAGCCTTCACTTCGGTGACGGATACGACACCCGGGTCGACGCCCGGCTCCGGGGAAGGCACCAGCTTCTCCGGCAACCTACCAGCTACCCCCACTTCGACCGCAGCACAAGTTCGGCTTGACGAACGGCCGGTCCTGCTCTCCGGCGCCCGCGGGCCGTCCTCCCTCGCTCGGTCTTCGCAGCGATTCGCGCTCGGCAGGAGAGCCGTGCAGGCAGGCCTCCGGGTGGCCGGCTCTCGCGAGCGCCCTCCCCTCCGTGCTTCAACTCGGCCTTTCCCCCCAACGAGAGAGGCATTGGATGCAGCGGACGAAGATGGCAGCGGTCGTAGCCGCGCTGCTCCTGGGCTGGGCAGCAGGATGCGAGGCACCCGAGGGTGAGACGGGGCAGATGGCCCTGCGCACCGAGTGCGTAGACGAGGCCTGCGTGGTGCGCGGCGCCCTCGAGCAGGCGGTGGAGGCGGGCTCCCTGCTCGTCACCTGGCCTCTCGCGGCGCCGGTGGGGACGGAGGTCTCCGTCCATGTGAGCGCGGATGGCGAGCGCTTCGAGCTCGTCCATGCCGGTGCGATCCGGGGCGAGGCGCCCCGGCCGATCGAGTTCAACCCGCGCGCGGTTCGGGCGGTGGAGCTCCGGATCAACGGGCGCACGCCGGCGCAGTGGGCGGACCGGATCGTGGTGGTGGTCGGACCGAAGCCGGAGATTCCCGGTGGCGGGACCGGTGGATCGGGCGGCAGCGGCGGCTCCGGTGGATCGGGCGGCAGCGGCGGCAACCCGACCGCTCCCCTCGATCCGCTGCGGATCGTCGCCACCAGGGCGAGCGCCCACGACGGCAACGGCCCCGCCAACCTGGTGGACGGCGACCTCGACACCCGCTGGTCCTGCGACGGCGCGGGCTGCTGGGCGGTGGCCGATCTCGGCGGGATCCAGCAGGTCGCGGCGGTCGACGTGGCCTGGTATCTGGGCGACGTCCGCACCTCGAACTACCGGATCGCCGTCTCCGGCGACGGCAACGGCTGGACCACGGTGGCCAGCGGCACCAGCAGCGGCGCCACGCTGCAGGCCGAGCGCTACCCGGTGGATCCGGTGGAGGCCCACTACGTGCGCCTCACCGTCGACGGCAACAGCGTGAACGCCTGGGCCAGCGTCACCGAGCTCGCCGTCAGGGGCACGGAGCTCACCGAGCCGGTCGAGCCCGAGCCGACCCCGGAGCCGGAACCCACGCCCGAGCCGGAACCCGAGCCGGAGCCGGAGCCGGAGCCGACCCCCGAGCCCCAGCCGCAGCCGGGCCTCGACCCCTTCGGCGTCACGATGATCTACCCGACGAAGGCCGGCGGCGAGACCTGGTTCCTCGCGGCGGACCCCACCCGCGACTCGCGCTTCGATCCCCAGCAGAGCATCACCCGCAACGCCGACGGCTCCTGGAAGATGCGCTCGGACAAGGTCCGCATGCACGCGAAGACCTCCACCGGCTACAGCACCTCGGCGATCCGCACCTACGACCGCCCGACGCTGATCCAGCAGGGCTACATGCTGGCGCCCAACGACTGGAAGAACGTGGAGATGACCGGCTTCGTGAAGGTCAACGCCGCCTCCGATCGCTCGGACAACTTCGCCTGGTACGCCCGCGGCGGGCGCCACTCCGACGGCATCGGCTGCGAGGGATCGGCCTACAAGGGCTCGCTCCACTACGACGGCCGCACCCGCTGGCAGAAGGAGTCGTGGCACGTCTCCTACGACCAGTCGTCGTACCGCAGCACCACGAGCTCGATCATCGGGCGCTGGGTGGGCTTCAAGTCGATCATGCGCAACGTCACCGTGAACGGCAGGCCGGCGGTGAAGCTCGAGCTCTGGTTCAGCGACAACGCCAGCAAGACGAGCTGGACCAAGGTCTACGACATGACCGACGACGGCAGCTGGGGCGGCGACTCGGACAACTGCGGCAACGTGAACGCCGCGATCCCGATGACCTGGGGCGGTCCGCTCGCGACCTTCCGCTGGGACAACGCCGAGGACGTCGACTTCAAGTGGCTCTCGGTCCGCGAGATCGATTGATCGATCGGCGGTAGCGCACGGACGACGAAGGCGGCGGTTCCCTTGCGGATCGCCGCCTTCTTCCGTTCCCGGGTGTGGGCCCGCGCCCGCCCTTTCCCGCGCTGTGGGCGGCGCTCGCCTCTGGACGGGCAGGCGTGCCGCCGGGAGTCTGGCTCTCGCAACTGAGTTGCAATACGTGATTCAACTCGCTGCACCACGGACGAGGCGGCCGGCAGGACCGGCGAGCCGTCCCCCTACGAAGGAGTCCCCATGCTTCGCAATCGACTGCTGCCCGCGATCACCCTCGCAGCGCTGACCGGCCTCGCCGCAGGCTGCGGCGGCTCCGCCGGTGGCGATTCCGCCGGCGAGGCGAACGACCCGGGCATCGAGATCCCCGGCGGCGATCCGGTCCGCCCCGGCACCGGCAAGCCCACCCCGCAGCCGACGCCGTCCCCGGAACCCGAGCCCGAGCCCACCCCGGAGCCGGAGCCCGAACCCGAGCCGGAGCCCGAGCCGACCCCCGGCGAGAACGTCGATCGCTTCGGCGTCACGATGATCTACCCGACCAAGGCTGGCGGCGAGAGCTGGACCCTCGCCGACGACCCGACCCGCGATCCCCGCTTCGATCCCCAGGACGACATCACGAAGAACGCCGACGGCTCCTGGAAGATGCGCTCGGACCAGGTCCGCATGCACGCCGAGACCTCCACCGGCTACGACAACGGCGCGATCGACACCTACGACCGCCCGACGCTGATCCAGAAGGGCTACATGCAGGCCCCGAACGACTGGAAGAACGTGGAGATGACCGGCTTCGTGAAGGTCAACTCCGCCTCGGACGATTCGGACAACTTCGCCTGGTACGCCCGCGGCGGCCGCCACTCCGACGGCATCGCCTGCGAGGGCTCCGCCTACAAGGGCTCCCTCCACTACGACGGCCGCACCCGCTGGCAGAAGGAGTCGTGGCACGTCTCCTACGACCAGTCCTCCTACGACGACACCACCCGCTCGATCATCGGCCGCTGGGTGGGCTTCAAGTCGATCATGAAGAACGTCACCGTGAACGGTAGGACCGCGGTGAAGCTCGAGCTCTGGCTCAACGACAACGCCGACAAGACCAGCTGGGTGAAGGTCTACGACATGGTCGACGACGGCAGCTGGGGCGGCGACTCGGACAATTGCGGCAACGTCGACGCCGCGATCCCGATGACCTGGGGCGGTCCGCTCGCGACCTTCCGCTGGGACAGCGCCGGCGACGTCGACTTCAAGTGGCTCTCGGTCCGCGAGATCGAGTGATCCGCGTCCGGCGCGCGTGCGCGATCCGTCGGGATCGCGCACGTGCAGTGGAACACCTACAGTGACGACCAGAAACGGCGGAGCATGGCCTCCGCCGTTTCGTTCCTGGCCGATCGGGCGAGCAGGCCCACCGCCAGCCAGCTCTCCGCCCCATCTCCCGCAGCTCCCGCCAGGACGCGTTTCGCGGTGCGAGGTGTATGGCGCTCCGCCCACGTACTGCGCGTCGCTCGCCTCTACACAGGCCAGCAGGCCGCACGCAGCCCGTCTCTCGCAATGCGATGGGGCGCTGTGGCAAACCCGAACCATCGCAGCGGAGAAGACGGCGACTGTGCCTCCCGCGACGCGATACCGGCGAGACGATGAACGCCGGTCCAATCCGCCACAGGAGTTTCCCCGTTTTGCGTATCCGCCTCGTCCTCGTCGCTTCGCTCGCCGCTGCACTCGCCACCACCGCCTGCTCCGGTTCGTCCGGCGGCTCCTCCGCCTCGGACGCCATCGGCTCCGACAAGGGCGCCACCGCTTCGCCCCAGACGCCGCCTGCAGCAGGCCCCGAGGCAGAGCAGCCGGTGGCGGCGCCCGAGCCGGAGCCGCTCCCCGAGCCGCAGGACGAGGTCGACGCGTTCGGCGTGACGATGCTCTATCCCTCGAAGGTCGGCGGCGAGAGCTGGATCCTCGCCGACGATCCGACGAAGGATCCGCGCTTCGATCCCAAAGAGACGGTCACCGCCAACGAAGACGGCTCCTGGAAGATGCGCTCCGGCAAGGTCCGCATGGGCGTCACCACCTCGACCGGCTACGATCCCGCCGCCGTCGAGACCGACCGCGAGCTCCTGGCGGACCGCGGCTACATGCAGGCGCCCAACGACTGGAAGAACGTCGAGATCACCGGCTACGTGAAGGTGAACGACGCCGGCGGCTCCACCGACAACTTCGCGTGGTACGCCCGCGGCGGGAAGCACAACGACGACAACCCGTGCGAAGGCTCCTCGTACAAGGGCGGCCTCCACTACGACGGCCGCGTCCGCTACGAGAAGGAGTCCTGGCACGTCGCCTACGACCAGGGTCCGTACGAGGAGGCCACCTCCTCGATCGTGGGCCGCTGGGTGGGCTTCAAGTCGGTGATGCGGAACGTCGAGAAGGACGGCGCCACCGCGGTGCAGCTCGAGCTCTGGATGGACGAGGCCGGCGACGGCACCAGCTGGTCCAAGGTCTACGAGCTGGTGGACGACGGCACCTGGGGCGGCGACTCGGCCCATTGCGGCGCCGCCGACGCGGCGATGCCGATGACCTGGGGTGGCCCCATCGCCACCTTCCGCTGGGACAGCGCGCAGGACGTCGACTTCAAGTGGCTCTCGGTCCGCGAGATCGAGTAACGCCCGCTCCAGGCGCCAGCGCCCCCGAGGCGTGGACCCATCGGTCCACGCCTCGTTTCGTTTCCGCACCCTGCCCATCCGGACGGTGGCAGGTAAGGCGCAACAACCCCACCGTTTGCTCGGTTGCCGGCACGTCCGGCCCACCGGCCCTGCGATGCGGCAGGACGGGCTTCATCATTCCGCCAGCGGGGGAAGAGCGCCCATGTTGATCACGTTCCTCGGCCACGCCGGCTTTCTCGTGGAGACGGCAGAGGCGATCGTCGTCGCCGATCCCTGGGTCTCCCGCGAGGGGGCCTTCGACTCGGCCTGGATGCAGCTGCCGCAGAACCACCACATGGCCGACCTGGTCCGCGAAAAGCTGCAGGACGGCTCGAAGGCCCGGTACCTCTACCTGAGCCACGAGCACAAGGATCACTTCGATCCTGCCTTCCTCGACACCATCGAGCGGCGCGACTTCACCCTGGTGCTGGCGCGCTTCCGCCGCCCCGAGATGCGGGAGAGCCTCGCTGGCTACGGCGCGAAGGAGATGGTGGTCTGCGACGACGGCCAGCAGATCCCGCTGCCCGGCGGGGGGCACATCAAGGTCTTCGTCGAGGATTCGGGGCTCAACCGCGACTCGGCGCTGCTCGTCCACGCGGAAGGGCGCACCTTCCTCAACATCAACGACTGCAAGCTCCACGACCGAATGCCCCGGATCGCCAGGGAGGACGGGCCCGTCCACGTCTTCACCGGCCAGTTCTCCGGCGCGATCTGGCACCCGCCCTGCTACGAGTACGAGAAGAAGCAGTACCAGACCGTCTCGCGGAAGAAGATGTTCTCCAAATTCGAGGCGGTGGCCCGCGGCATAGACGTGCTCAAGCCACGGATCTTCCTCGGCTCCGCGGGACCGGCCTGCTTCCTCGACCCGAAGCTCGTCCACCTCAATTTCGAAGAGCTCAACATCTTTCCCCGGGCGGGCAAGTTCTTCGCGTTCCTCCAGAAGCGCCTGAAGAACATGGCCACCGAGCTCGCCGAGCCCATGCCCGGCGACGTGCTCGACGCCGAGACCTTCCGTTGGGTCCACCTCGCAGCCGAGCGGGTCACGGACGAGAATTTCGAGAGCTACGTCCGGGCCTACGCCGAGCGGATGAAGCCGCTCTTCGACGCGCGCCATCGGAACCTCTCCAAGCAGGAGATCGAGGCGACCCTGGTGAACCTCGCCGCCGAGCTGCAGCGCAAGCTCGACAACCTCCCGCTCCACGACCGGGTGGCGCTGCCGCTCTACGCGAGCCTCGAGGAGCAGCCGGATCTCTTCCTCCGGGTCGACTTCCAGCGCCGCCGGGTGGAACCGGTGACGAAGATCCTCGACGAGAAGCGCTACACCTTCCGCGCCGGCGCCTCCGACGTGGCCAGGGTCCTCGACGGCCTACTCACCTGGGAGGATTTCCTCCTGGCGATGCGGATGAAGATGAGCCGGAACCCGGACGACTACGACGCCATCCTCCACGGCTTCCTCGCCATCGAGGCGCCGGACCTTCCGGCGTTCTGCGAGGCGGTGGTGGCAGCCGAGTCGCGGCAGGAGCGGATGACGGTGGAGGCCGGGGGCAGATGCTTCTCGGTGCACCGCTACTGCCCGCACCAGGGGGCGGATCTCTCCGAGGCCTGGGTCGAGGGGGGCCGCTACCTGGTCTGCCCGCGGCACCGCTGGCAATTCGACCTCGAGGAGGGCGGCAAGTGCACGATGAACGCCACCTCGCTCCACGCGCTGCCGGTGGTGCAGGGCGAGGAGAAGCGCGAGGAGGCACTTCCTGCTGCCAACGAGGAGGCACCTGCGGGCGGCGCCGCGTAGCGCTGCGCTGACGGGCCGGATCACGAAGGGGTGCCGTGCAGGAGCGCGGCGCCCCTTCTGCTTTGGAGCGACGGGAACGCGCTACGGCATGCGGAGCTGGAACGCGACCCGGGCGTTGTCGGTGCGCAGGCCCACCGGACCGTCGAAGGCGAGGATCTCCTCGCCCAGCGCTCCCTCCCAGACCGCCCTGCCATCGACCTGCACCACGAGGCGATCCCCCGCGAGCGCCGCCCGGAGCACGTGGCGCTCCCCGGGCTGCAGCTTCGGGAGCGGCACGGCGCGCTCGGGCTTCACGTTGCGATAGCCGCCGGCGCCGCATTGGGCGTGGGTGCGCTTGCCCGGGTTGCGCTTGATCGAGACCACCAGCGCCGGCTTCGGATCGATCCGCCACATCACGTAGACGAGGTTGCAGCCGTCCGCTGCCCGGAGCTTGAGGCCGAGCTGCCGGCGCAACTCGCCGGAGGCAAGCGGCGCCGCCTGCTCCGTGGGCCCGACGTAGGTGAAGTCGAGCTCGGCCACCGGCGCGGTGCGGCGCAGCGCCACCGCGCGGAATTTCGCCGCCTCGACGAGAAGACGCCCGTCCGCTTCGCGCAGGGCGCCCAGGGTCACGTCGAGTCCCTGCAGGGCCACGGGGGCGAGACGCTCCACGGGCTCGTGCGCCCGGGCGCTCGCGATCGCGAAGGCGATCGCCACCCCGATCCCGAAGATCCCCAGCCGCCTCACGGCCCGACGGAACCGAGGATCCGATCGATCTCGCCGACGTGGGCCTGCAGGTAGGCCTGCTCGCCCCGGAGCCTGGTGAGCTCGAAGAAGAGGAAGGTCTCGTAGCGCCGCACCCTGCTGGTGCCGAGGCCCTTCACCTCCTGCAGCTGCCTGGCGAGATCGTCGACGAGGAGCGTCACCTCGGCGAGGCGGGCCTTCTCCGCGTCACGCACGCTGCGCAGCTGCCCGACCAGCTCGGAGACCCGGCGGTCGGCGCCCATCACGTCCTCCTCGATCCAGCGCCGCCTGCCCTCGCGGGCGCGCTCGTTGGCGCCGGGGATCCAGAGGCCGCCGAGGTCGAAGCGCAGGGTGACGAGGCCGAAGAGCGGCACGTCCTGCTCGAGGTCGAAGATCTCGTCGTAGCCGCCGCGGACTTCGAGGCCCCACGACCTCAGGTTCCGGATGCCCCCCTCGATCTGCTCCACCTCGGCGTCGGCGCTGCGGTAGCTCTGGATCGCGCTCACCAGCGGGCCCCGCGCCCCATGGGGCAGCGACTCGATCCGCTGCTGCGCCACCACCACGTCGCGCGCCTCGCTGCGGAGCTGGTCGAGCCGCAGCCGCACCACGTCCACCTCGTCGACGGTGGCGCGGGCCTCGCGGACGTCGCCGCGCATCTGCTCGAGCAGCGCCTCGGCGTAGGGCAGCGCCTCCGCCAGCACCTGCGCCCGCGCGGCGAGCGCCGGCGCCGCGCCGACCTCGGCGCCCGCCCGCACCGCGGATTCCAGCGTGGTCCTGGCGCGGTAGCGGCGGCACTCCGCCTCGGCGTGGCTCTGGAGCTCGAGCCCCCGCCACAGCTCGATGAAGTCGTATTCGAGGCCGAGGGTGAGCCGGCCCCGCGGCTCGCCCAGGGTGACGCCGCCCTCCGCCTCGCCGACGTTCACCACGCCGATGCTGCCGAAGAGGTCGGGCGCCGCGAGGAGCGCCGTCTCCGCGTCGGCCACCGCCTCCACGTATTCACAATAGCCGGACGCCCCGGCAGCGACCGCTGCCTCGGGGCCGCGCTGCTGCTGCCTGTCCGCGGGGCGCGGCGGCGACGCCGGCGGTGCGTCTGCCGGCGGCGGCTGCTGCGCGCCGGCGAGACCGGGAGCAAGGGCCGCGGCCAGGGCCACGGCAAATGCGGCTCTCTTTCCCATTCGTCGCTGCTCCTGGCCTTAGAAGTAGAAGGGGGCATGGCCGAGGTGGAGGAGATCCTCCATCGCCCAGCTCTCGTCCTGCAGCTCCACCTCCACCATCGCGCCGCGGAGGATGAGGTTGCGGATCGGGTGCTTCTTGTTCACCTCGCCGTCGAGGACCCGGGCCACCGAGCCCACCTGCCTGCACCAGATCAGCCCGAGGTCGCAGCCGTAGAGCGCCTCGCCGGGCTCGACCGCCTCGATGTTGTGGTAGGGCACGAAGGCGACGGTGAGGTTCCCCTCCATCGCCTTGAGGTAGGGCGAGCTCTTGATCGCGGCGAGGAGCTGGTCGTAGCGGGCGATGGAGCCGTCGATCGAGCGGAGGTTCTCCTCGAGCGCCGCGGCGAGCTCCCTGGCGCGGGCGAGCTCGAGCTCCGCCTCGGTGCGCTCCTGCTGCAGCTTGAGCACGCCGACGCTGCCGCCGGGCTTGCCCTTCGCGTCGCCACTGGAGACCGCGTCGATGGCGCGGATGTCGCGGCGCAGCTCCTGAATCCGGGTGTCGAGATCCACCTCCTTCTCCGCGAGGAGGAAGTTGCTGTGGCCGAGCTGCGCCAGCTGGTGGTTGGTGGTGAGGAAGGCCTCGCGGTCGAGCAGGCTCGCGGTCTGGAGCATCTGCGCCCGCTCCTTCGCCATGCCGGCGTAGGGGATGCTCGAGGTGTCGAACTCCCGGCGCGTGTGCAGCTGCTTCTCCCGCAGGGCGAGGAGCTCGCCGAGCTCGCGGGCGCGGAAGGAGCGGTCGGCGTGCATGGCCACGTCGAAGCGCTCGAGGAAGCTCTCCTCCGCCACGATGATCCGCTGCGCGTCGTCCAGGCGGGTGCGGAGCTCGAGGCGCTCCGCCACCAGCTTCTCGCGGGCGGCGGCCTGCGCCGCGGTCTTGGCGTTCAGCTCGAGGATCCGCTCGTCGCTCGGCGAGATCACCGTCGGCGCCACCCAGCTTCGATTGACCAGGAAGAAGCCGTGGAGGCCGAGGTAGGCGAGGAGACCGCCGAGGATCAGGGTGAGAACACCGAACCCCATCGCCTTGTAGAGCGATACGATCGTCGAGTTGAGCGTGTTCACCAGCTTTTTGTCGTTCATCTCGTCCGTGCCTCGTCGCTGAAGATCAGGCGGGCCGCGCTTCCGCGCGCTCGTCGTCGTCCTGGTTGGCCGCCTTCGTGTCGATTCCGGTGACGTTGCCGGCGCTGCCGCGCGTCTCCCAGCTCCCCGAGTCGAGGGTGAGGAGCGCCAGCGGCGTGAAGAGCAGGTAGGTCACCGGCATGAGGAAGACCATGGGCAGGAAGGCTGCCGCTGGTACCCGCCGCTCCTCGGGCAGATGCCGGGTGCCGTGGCGGTAGAGCACCCCGAGCACCGCCACGAAGGCAGCGTGGAAGACGGTGACGTCGAAGAACTCGTCGTTCACCACCGAGTGGAGGATCTTGACGGGGTAGGCGATGAGCAGCGCGAAGAGAGAGAGGTAGTGGAGCGCCACCAGCGGGTGGAGCCGCCACGCGTGGCTCATGCCGCCCATCAGGTCGATGAGGTTGGAGCGCCGCCAACGCAGCTGCTGCGAGAAGTAGTTGGACATCTTCGACGGCGCAGCGGTGAAGCAGAAGGCGTCGGTGGTGTAGCAGGTCTGCCAGCCGGCCTTGACGATCTGCCTGGTGAGGAAGCGGTCCTCGCCGTAGCGGATGGGAACGCCGAGCACGCTGCGGTCCTCGAGGATCGGCTCGAGATCGAGGAGCACGTGGCGCCGGTAGGCGGTGAGGCAGCCGGAGAGGCACATCACCGAGCGGTAGGCGCGCTCGATGTCCTTGAGCCACTCCTGGGAGAAGTAGAATTTGATCTCCAGCATGCGCGTGAGCCAGTTCTCGTTGAAATTGCTCACGAAGGTGCGGCCGCCGACCGCGGCGATCTCGGGGGCGACGAAGCGGCGGATCAGCTGCCGCACCGCGGCCTTGTCCACCAGCACGTCGGAGTCGACGGAGACGATGATCTCGGCCTCGGTGGCCCGCACCGCGCGGTTGATGCCCATGCGCTTTCCCATGTTGTGGGGGTTGCGCATCACCTTGACGTTGGGTCGTCCCTCCGCCGCCTTGCAGGCCCACTCGTAGCTGTCGTCGCCCGAGCAATCGTCCACCACGACGATCTGGAGCTTCTCCTTCGGGTAGTCCTGCTCGAGGAGGCTCAAAACCGTGTCGTAGATGCCGCGCCCCTCGTTGAAGAGCGGGATCACGATCGCCACGGTAGGCTCGTAATCGTCGGTGGTTTCGTCGAACCGCTCGCCTCGCAGGCGCTTCAGGAAACCGCCGAGTACGTAGCGGTTCATGATCACCACGAGGATGAGCAGCTGGATTGGGAACAACTCCATATCGATGTAGAGGACACAACGCGACGCCCGCGCCCGCCCCAACGCCTCCCTGCCTCGCCCGTGCACACCGTCGCAGGCGTGATCTCCCGCCCAACGAGACAAACGTGGGCCTGCTTGCCTGAGGGCACCACCCCCCTCTCCGACCTTCTGGTGGGGGTCTCTCGTCTCTGGGCGTGCCGGCCGCCTTCCCTTATCGGAGCGAGGGCCCATCTTCCCGGCGATGCGCCACCCCGGCTTCCTTCTCGTCCTCGGCACCGCTGCCGCGCTGCTCTGCACACCGGCGCAGGCGGAGACGGTGGTGGGCCTCTCCTTCGACGACGGCCTCGCCGAGCACCACGCAGCGGCGTCGCTCCTCGAGCACCACGGCCACCGGGGAGACTTCTTCCTGAACACCGGCAGGATCGGGACCCCCGGCCATCTCGGCTGGGAGGAGGTCGAGGATCTGGCGGCGCGGGGCCACGGGATCGGCGGCCACACCCTCGATCACGCCGAGCTGCCGCTCCTCCCGCTCGACGAGCAGCTGCGGCAGATCTGCGACGACCGGATCGCCCTCCTCTCCCGGGGCTTCGAGGCCCGCCATTTCGCCTATCCCTTCGGCGGCGACGCGCCGGCGACGCAGTGGGTGGTCCACGCCTGCGGCTACGACGCAGCCCGGGACGCAGGCGGCCTGCGCGCCGCCGACGGATGCGACGGCTGCCCGGCGGCGGAGGAGATCCCGCCGCCGGACCGGTTCGCGATCCGGACCGTCTCCTCGATCCGCGACGACGCCAGCCTCGCGACCCTGCAGGGGCACGTGCTCGCTGCCGAGGCTGCGGGTGGCGGCTGGGTGCAGCTCGTCTTCCACCGGATCTGCACCGGGTGCTCGGGTTACGCGATCGATCCGGTGGTCTTCGCCGATTTCGTCGCCTGGCTCGGGGACCGGGGCACGCAGGTGCGGACGATGGCCGAGGTGATCGGCGGCCCCCTCCTGCCCGGGCGTCGTGGGCCCGCCGAGGAGCTACCCGCTGCGGCGGCGGGGAATCTCCTTCGCAACGCGTCGCTCGAAGAGGACGAGGACGGGGACGGGATCCCCGACTGCTGGGAGGCGGCCCGCTACGGCGCGAACGAGGGCGTGGTGGAGCGGAGCGAGGGGCGCAGCGGGGCAGGCGTCCGGATCGCCATCACCGATTGGGAGAGCGGCGATCGGAAGCTCCGCGTGCGGCAGGACGTGCGGGGCTGCGCGACGGAGATCGAGCTGCAGGCGCGCTACGCCTTCGCCGGCTGGTACCGCACCGGGGCGGCGGCGCGGCCGGTGGCCTGGATCCGGGACGAGGCGGGGACGTGGAGCTGGTGGGCGCAGGGCCCGCTGCTCGAGCCGGCACAGGCGTGGACCGAGCTCCGGTGGGGCCTGCCGGCGCTGCCGGCGGAGGCGACGGCCTTGAGCGTCGGGATCTCGCTCCGCGAGGCGGGCGTGGTCGAGGTGGACGATCTCGCCCTCTTTCCCGCCCCCGCCGCCGCCGCCCTGGCGATGGAGCGGGAGGAGGCGGCGCCTGCGGGCTGCGCCGGCACCGGGATCGGGCTGCTCGGCCTCGCGCCCCTCCTGCGCAGGCGCCGCTAACGCGGCATCGGCCCCCGCATCTGGAAGATCTCGAAGAGGAGCGTCGCGCCTGCATCGCGGAGGGCGAGGGCGAGATCGTCCTGCGCCTCGATCACCAGCTGGAGGTGGCTCGCCGCAGGCGGCGCGTGGGGGCGCATCGCCTCGAGGAGGGCGCGGGCGCAGCCGGTACCCGGCGCGCAGAAGGGCATCGCCCCCAGCCCCGGCACGAAGCGGGCGAAGCCGTCCCCCCCTGCGGCGACGAAGAGCCTCTCGTCCCGCTCGCGCCAGCGCGCGATCTGTCCCTCGAGGAGATCGTGGCGGCGCTCCAGGGCGGCGTCCTCCGCCGGATTCACCGGGCGGACGTCGGCGACGCCGTGCGGGAGGTGCCCGGCGGCGCTCCAGGGCAGGCGGAGCACCTGGGCCCGGTGGTGGACCTCGAGGCCGAGACCGGCGTAGAGCTGGATCGCCGCGTCGTTGCCCGCCTTCACGTTGAGCCGCACCCTCGTGCAGCCCACCTGCAGCAGCCGCGCGCCGAGGGCGCGGAAGAGCGCGCTGCCCAGCCCCTTGCGGCGCATCGCCCCGTCCACCGCCAGATGGAAGACGTGGGCGGTGGCGCCGTAGGCGTGGGCGAGGGCGTAGGCGACGTTGCTGCCACCGCTGGCGAGGAAGAGCGAATGGGGGGCCCAGGCCGCAGCCCACTCCTCCGGCGGGACGGGCGGATCGGGGATCTGCAGCTCTGCGAAGAGCCGCACGTAGTCGGGGTAGTCCGCTGCATTTCCGACGTGGAAGGAGAGGTCGCTCATCTGGCGCTCCCGCGGCCGAAGCGGCCGGTGCCGAGGGAGTGACGCTATCAACCTTTGACGCAGACCACCTGGCGGAGCTCGTGCACGATGTCGACCAGGTCGCGTTGCGCCCGCATCACCGCCTCGATCGGCTTGTAGGCGCCGGGGGTCTCGTCGATGACGCCCTCGTCCTTGCGGCACTCGATCCCGGCGGTCGCGGCGGCGTGCTCCGCGAGGCTGAAGCGGCGTCGGGCCTCGGTGCGGCTCATCTTCCGGCCGGCGCCGTGGCTGCAGGAGTGGAAGCTCTCGGGGTTGCCCTTGCCGCGGACCACGTAGGAGCGCGCGCCCATCGAGCCGGGGATGATCCCCATCTCGCCGGGGCCCGCCCGCACCGCGCCCTTGCGGGTGATGAAGAGCTCCTTGCCGAGGTGGCTCTCCCGGGCGACGTAGTTGTGGTGGCAGTTGACCACCTCGGTCCGGAGCTCGAAGGGCGGCAGCTGTCCGGATCGGCGCACCGCCCCGATCATCGCGCCCATCATCAGCTCGCGGTTCACCCGGGCGTAGTCCTGGGCCCAGGTCACCGCCTCGACGTAGTCGTCGAAGTGGATCGCCCCCTCGCGGAAGTAGGCCAGGTCGCGATCGGGCAGGTTGGCGAGGTGCTGGCGCTGGTCGGCCTTGGCCAGCTCGATGAAGTAGGAGCCGATCCGATTGCCCACGCCGCGGGAGCCGGAGTGGAGCATGAACCAGACGGACTCCTCCTCGTCGAGGCAGACCTCGATGAAGTGGTTGCCGGAGCCCAGGGTGCCGATCTGCTCGACGGTGGCGCCGCGGCGGATCTTCGGATGCCTGGCCGCGATCCGCTCGAAGCCCGGGGCGAGCTGCTGCCACGCCTGCGCGTGCTTCTTCGGAGGATGGCTCCACGCGCCGCGATCGCCCGTGCCGCCGCGGTGGGTCCTGCCGTGGGGGACCGCCGCCTCGATCGACGAGCGGACCTTCGAGAGGTCGTCGGGCAGATCGAAGGAGCGCAGGCTCGTGCGCACCGCCATCATCCCGCAGCCGATGTCGACGCCCACCGCCGCGGGGACGATCGCCCCCTCGGTCGGGATCACCGAGCCGACGGTGGCGCCGATGCCCAGATGAACGTCGGGCATGGCGGCGATCCAGCCGCTGACGAAGGGGAGCGAGGCGATGTTGCGGAGCTGGGCGACCGCCTCCTGCTCCACGGGCACCCCGCGGGTCCAGGCCTTGATCGGCACCCGGGCGCCCGTCTCGATCAGCTCGTAGCTTGCCTTCATCCTCTCCCCTGCCGCGAAGCGGGGCCCCTGCATGTCGGAGAGTGTAGCCACGGGTCAAATACAATCGGCCCTGCGCCCGGCATTCGCGCCGGGCGCAGGAAGCCGCCTCCACCTGCGGTGCGGGCAGCTACCGGGGCCGGTGCGAGCGCTGCGGCGTACCCCCTGCGGTGATCCAGCCCTTGCCCGGGTGGATGCGCTCCTGGACGCCGAAGGCCTGCACCTCGCCGTTGCGGGAATCGACGGTGATCCAGCTCCCCTGGTGCAGGGAGGCGGCGCCGTCGTAGCGCCCTCCCGCTGGCAGCGCGCAGACGAAGACCGACTCCTGGTCGAGGGTGGTCTCGGTGAGCCAGCTCCTGCTGCTGCCGCCGCCCACCGAGGGGAGGGCGTAGAGCACGGAGAGGTCGGAGGTGAGCACGGGCTCGGAGGTCTGGCCGGAGGAGAGCTGCTGGCGCCAGAACTCCTCGCCGGTGTCGAGGTCGAAGCGGAAGAGGTGCGGCACCCAGGTCGGGCAGCTACCCGCGTCGCAGGGTTCGAGGGGAACCCCCATCACGTAGAGGCTGCGGCCGCCGAGGAGGGGGCTGCGCTGCGGGTAGGTCGGCACCAGCAGGGGCAGCCGGGCGTGCTCCCCACCGTCCGCGGTGGTGCGGAGTTGCCCGGTGGCCTGGAGGAAGAGGCCGCCCAGGGTGGCGAGCGGCGGCTGGAAGGGCGTCTCCTTCCGCCAGCGCTCGGTGCCGGTGGTGCCGAGGGAGACGAGGAAGCCGCCGTCGGTGGGCGCCGCGTCGTGGGCGCGCAGGGCGAAGACGACGCTGCCGCCCTCGTCACCGACGAAGCCGCCGACCTTCGCGTCGGCCTGGAAGACCCAGGCCACCTCGCCGGTGGCGCGGCGGACGGCGACGACCCAGCCGCCCCAGGGGACGATCCCGCCGTCCTCGGTGGCCTGCGAGCCGTTCAGGGGCACGAGGATGAAATCCTCGGCGATCACCGGCGACGCCGCTTCGTCGACCCAGCGCACGGGTGCGGTGGGATCCGGCGGCTCGCTCTCCCCGGTCACGGCGGCGAGCAGATCCCGGGACCAGACGAGGCTGCCGTCGGCGATCTTGCGGGCCTCGATCCGATCGGGCGCGAGGGTGCTCACCACCATGTCGCCGGCGATGGAGACGCCGCCGGTGGGCGAGCGGCCCACGTCCGCGACGAAGAGGCTCTCCCGGTAGCGGGGCAGGCCCCGCAGCGTCACCGAGACCAGGTCGCAGGATTCGAAGGTGCACTCGCCCCAGTAGACGTTGCCGAGGCCGTCGGTGGCGCCGTCGAAGTGGAGGGTCGCCCCCGGTGCCGCCCGCTGGGTCCAGAGGGGCTCGAGGGGCGTGGGCGGATCCTGGATGCAAGCGCCTTCGACGCACGTGCCCGGCTCCTGGCAGGGGCTGCTGTCGCCGCAATCGCCGCCCTCCGGCGTGGTCACCTCGGTGCAGGTGCCGGCGAGGCAGACGAAGGAGGTGGTGCAGTTGGCGGGGCCGCAGCTGGTGCCCTCGGGCGCATCGGCGAAGGTGCAGCCGCCGACCGGATCGCAGATCGGCGCGCTGCAGGGATCGGCGGACGCCGGGCACTCCACCGCCAGGTCGTAGTGCACGCAGCCGGTGGCGGGATCGCAGGCGTCGGCGGTGCAGACGTCGGCGTCGTCGCAGGTGCGGGCGTTGCCGCGGCAGACGCCCTCGTCGCAGATCCCCTCGAAGCAGGCGTCGCTGCAGTCGGCGCCGTTCTCCGCCCGCACCTCCTCGCAACGACCGGTGTCCGGATCGAAGGAGATGGCGACGCAGCGATCCGACGGCGGGCATTCGGGAACGGGGAGGCCCGCGCCACGCACCGGGATCTCCACGCCGTTGGAGAGGCGCACGATCGCTTCCGACTCCCGCTCCTCGGTCGGCGTGTAGACCACCCGGACGACCCTGGTGGCGCCGCCGGCGACCTCCACCGCTGCGGGATCCACAGCGAAGGGCGGCTCCACCGAGAGCTCGATCCGGTGCGGCGCGCGACCGGTGTTCTCGAGCTCGACGCCAATCGCCCGATCGAAGCCGATGTAGGTCACCGGAAAGTCGATGCGCGCCGGGCGGACGAGGAGTTCGCCTTCGGCGGCGGTGAGCGGGTCGGAGGAGCAGGCGGCGAGCGCGAGCAGGAACGAGGCGAGCGCGAGGTGCTTCACTGGGGCCGACCTCCGCCTGCGGGACTGCCGAGGGGATGGACCCAGCCCGTCGACGCGGGGTCGGCGAGGGGGAGTTCGTAGGCACGGAGCTTCGCCACGCCCTCCTCGTCGGTGCGCACCACCCACTTGCCTGCGCGGAGGCTGGTGGCGCCGGTGACGGTGCCGGAGATGCCCAGCTCGCAGGTCCGCTTTTCGTCGCCGTCCGGCAGGATCTCGCGCAGCAGCGGGGTCCACGTGCCGTCGTCGCCGCGGGTGCTGGTGGAGAGGAGCGCGCTGTCGCGCCTGGTGAGGATCGGCTCGCTCCAGAGCGGCGGGGTGCCGAGCGGCGTGACGAAGAGCCCGGTGGTCGCGGTACCGACGCGTTCGGGGTTGAAAGCCCGCGCGATCAGGTTGCCCTCCGCTGTGGTTGTGAAGGCCCAGCTCCCGGCGCTGCCTGCGAGGGGAGAGGCGCCGTGGGCAGCGGTGAACTGGAGGCGGCCGACCGGATCGCCGTCCTCCGCGGAGAGGAGCCGGTCGATGGCCTGGAGCACCACGCCGTCCCAGGCGAGGAGCGGCGTCGCGTCGAGGGCGGTGTCGATGCGCCAGCGCTCGCTGCCGTCCGGCGCCAGGGAGAGCAGCACGGCGGCGCCGGCGCCCTGCTCGACGAGGACGTAGAGGTTGCCTGCCTCGTCGGCGATGGGCGTGCCGATGGGACCTTCGAGCTGCTGCGTCCAGGCGACCTCGCCGCTGCCGGTGCGGAGCATGGCGACGAAACCCGCCGGGCTCTCGCCGACGGCGGACACGTTGGCGGCATAGAAGGCCCTGCCCGACTCGCTCCTGGTGAGGCTCCCGTCGGCGACGGTGCAGGGGCAGGTGAAGAGCTCGTCGATCGAGGGCTGGAGATCGCGGCGCCAGGGCGAGGAGCCGTCCCGGGTCAGATGCCCGGTGACCTGCGCCTCGTCGGCGCCGGCGACGAGCGCCATCGCGTCCTCGAGGACGAGGCCCCGCTCGCTCACCGGCGCGCCGCCAGCTGCAGGCGCCCGGTAGCGGATGATGCCGCCGGAGGTGGCGGAGACGAGATGGGTGACGGCGGCGGCGTCGCGCTCGATCCAATAGAGCTGGCCGGCGCCGTCGTTGATCCCCGGGAAGAGGAGCTCGCTCCCCTGCGGCGGCTGGTAGCTCCAGAGCTGCTCGAGGCGATCGTTGTCGGGACGCTCGCACTCGCCGGCTTCGCAGGTGCCCTCGCCGCATTCGTCGATGCAGGTGGTGCCCTCGAGCAGATCCTCGCCGATCTCCTCGCATTCTCCGCCGAGGCAGACGAAGGCGAGCTTGCAATCGGCAGGTCCGCAGAGGGTGCCTTCCACCGCGTCGGCGACGCCGCAGCCGTCGTCGGGATCGCAGATCGGGACCTCGCAGGGGTTGGCGGGCTGCGGGCAGCCGGCGGTCTGGTCGACGTGGACGCAGCCGCGCGCCGGATCGCAGGCGTCGGCGGTGCAGACGTTGCCGTCGCCACAGAACTTCGCCTCGCCGACGCAGAGCCCGTCGAGGCAGCGCTCGTCGACCTGGCAGAGGTTGCCGCTGGTGCACGGCGCATCGTCGGGCAGCACGCTCTCGGTGCAGGTGCCGCTCACCGGATCGAATTCCACCGCGCGGCAGGCCGCCGACGGATTGCAGGGCGGCGGATTCTCCGCCGTGCCGCTCAGCAGCACCTGCCGCGTCTCGCCCCCGATCTCCATCGTCAGCACACCGGTCTGCGGACCGGCGAACGCTGGGTTGAAACGCACCCAGAGCCTGCGGACCTCACCGCGATCGATCACCTCCCGGCCCCGACGCATGGAGAAATGGCCGGTGATGCTGAGAGTGATGGGAATCTTCGTGAAGCCCGTATTCTCTACGACGAGATCGACCGTGCTGTCGTAGCCGACGAACGTCCGCGGGAACTCCAGGACCGACTGCCGCACCACCAACTCGCCGCTGGCATCCACCGTCGCGGAATCGGAACTGCAGCCGAGCAGCAGCGCCGTGCATACCAGCGCCGTATACAACCGGATCATCGCACCTCCCCAACGGTGCATTGCGGGCGGCGGAACATCCACACCGGTCCCCGGACCGGCAACCGGCCCGGGGGATCTGGCCCGCCCGCTCCTTTGGTGTACCATTTCCGGATGCCGTCACGGCAGCCCCTCCCTGGCGGGGAGGTTGCCGAGGCGCTGCAGCGAGGGGCGGTGATCGCTGCGCGCGAGGACGGACATGCATGGCCGCTGCGGGGTTGTATGAGGGGACGCGAGCGCTGCAGCCGATGGACGAGCGGGTACGTACGGGCCCTCTCGCTGGCACTTCTCCTGGGAGCGGCGGCCTGTGGGGACGATGGTCCCGACAGCTGCATCTTCGAGGAAAATCAGGATGGTAGCCGCACGATGATCTGCCCGGACGGCAGCAGCGTGCGGCTGCCGCCGACCGAGACGGAGCAGCCGAAGGGCGGCATCCGCGGCACCGCGCGCTACTTCGGGCGCGAGGACAACGCCGGGATCGAGGTGAAGCTCGCGAACCACGAGATCCGGACGGAGACCGACGAAACCGGGGCGTTCGTTCTGGAGAACGTCCCGGCGGGCTTCCACGAAGTGCTCTTCGACGCGCCGGGCTACGAGCCCGACGTGCGCGGCGAGCTGATGGTGCTGCCCGGGGCCTGGACCAACGAGGACGTCGAGCTCGGGATCGGCAGGCGGATCCTCGACGGCAGGGATTGGAGCCTCGTCCCCTCGCCGCGGGACGACCTCTTCCTCGCGCTCCGCTCCGACCTCTACCTCGTCGACCCGGTGGCGCTGCGAACCGAGCGGATCGCCGGCAACGTCCACTCGGCGACCTTCGCCGACGGTGGCGAGAAGATCGTCGTGGTCCATGGCCAGGAAGACGTGCGGCTCTCGCTCTTCGAGGTCGACGCGCGGCGGATGACCGAGGTAGCCAGGAACGTCACCAACTGGCAGGTGACGCCGGACGGCGACGGCGTCGTCTACGAGCGGATCGCGGAGGGGCGGAGCAGCCTCGAGGTCTGGCACCACCCGACCCGCCGCCGCTCCCCGGTGGGGCGCGACGTACTCGGCTGGCGGCTGAGCGACGACGGCGGCGCGCTGGTGGCGCTGGTGCAGGCAGGTGGCGGCTTCACCCTGGTCGCCTGGGACCTCGCCGCAGCAGGCGGCACCGGGCTCGGGGAGGTCGGTGGCTTCGGCCCCTTCGAGCCGCTCCCCACCTTCGCGCCGGACGACCGCTCCTTCGTCTACTCCACCGTGCATGGCGACAACCTCCTCTGGAACGGCAGGCAGCACGAGGTGGTGCCGCTCGATGCCGGGATCACGCAGCTGATCTACGGTCCGGAGGGGAACCAGCTCCTCTACGTGAGCGAGGGCGCGCTGGTGCACCGCGACCTGCGCACCGGTTCGCGCTTCGAGATCGCCACCTCCGTGCACCTCCCGACCTTCTCGCCGGACGGTGCGGGGATCGCCTATTTCCGGGCGGTGCCCGATTCCTTCGTCGAATTCGAGCTGGTGACCTGGGATCGGGAGAGCCGGGCCTCGACGGTGCGCGCGACGATCGGCCAGCCCGTGGCGCTCAGCTTCGACCCGTCTGGCAGCCACCTCTTCGTCCTCGACGCCATCGGCGGCCTCCACCACTGGAGCAGCGCAGGGCTGCGCACCCTCTCCGAGGTGGCGCAGGAGCTGCCGCTCTTCGCCCCCGACGGCGGCTCCTTCCTCTACCACGACGGCATGGAGCTCCTCTGGATCGAGCTGGGGAGCGACCAGAGCGTCTCCCTCGGCACCAACGTGGCGAGTTATCCGGCTGCGTGGGATCCGTCGGGGCGCCAGCTCTTCTACGTGACCGACGGCGGCTTCTCCCGGAGCGAGGCGTTCGGCGACGCCTGGCTCTTCCATCCGGAGACCCGCCGGATCGAGCAGGTGGGGAGCGACGCATGGTTCTCCACCGGCCGCTTCGTGGCGGACGGGACCCTGCTGCTGCTCCGCCGCTACGACCGCACCGGGCTGCGCGGCGAGCTGGCCCGGGGCGAGGAGGTGGTCGGCGACGGGATCACCCACGGCTACCGGACCACCCCCAACGCCGACCGGGTGCTCTTCCGCACCGACGCGCTGCCGGTGCGCCGGGAGCGGGTGGTGGCGCTCTGGGATCGGCCCGGTGCGGTGCGCCTGGGCGCGCCGCAGGAAGAGGAGCCCGCCTACCAGGGTGGCATGACCCCGGTGGATGCCGGCGTCACCGACCAGATCGTCGACGACGGGTGGATCGCCTGGGTGAGCCAGCCTGCGGTCGAGCAGGATCGCTCGGGGATCTACGTGAGCCACTACCCGCGCGATCTGCCGCCGCCGCCGCCCCCGCCCGCTCCGCCCGAAGAAGAAGAAGTCGACGAAGACACGAACCTCCCGGCGCCGCAGCCGATCGAAAACGGGAACGAAGAATGAAGTCCCCTGCCCTCCGCTTCCTGCTCCTGGCTTTCGCTCTGCTCGCCGCCGCCTGCGGATCGGATCCCGCCACCTGCTCCGTCGAGGACAACGGCGACGGCACCCGCACCATCACCTGCCCCGGCGCCGACCCGGTCCTCGTGGTCGACGGCGACAAGGACACCTCCTGCACCATCGGCAGCGCCGACGACGGCGGGAAGGTGATCCAGTGCAGCGACGGGACCATCGTCCGCATCGACAAGGACGGGCACGTCGTCTTCCCCGGCACCGGCTCCGTCGCGGGCCGGGCGCGGCTCTTCGGCCTCGAGGATCACGCCGGGATCCGGGTGAGCGCCGAGGGAACCGAGTACGAGACCCTGACCAACGAGGACGGCGACTACGTGCTCGGGCCGCTTCCCGCCGGGATCCACGTGGTGACCTTCGAGGCGCCGGGGCGGATCACCGAGCGGGTGGAGAACGTGCCGGTGATCAACGGCACCTGGCAGATGCCTGCGGTCGAGCTCAAATTCGGGCGCTGGGTCACCAGCAGCGGCCAGGCCTTTCCGGCGCCCAGCGGCGATGCGGCGCTCGTCTTCGTCCCGAGCGGGACGCTGGGCGGCTGGCTCACGCTCTGGGAGCTGGACGACGGGGAGCAGACGGCCCTGGGCGGCATCGTCTCCTCCTTCGCCTTCGATGCGAGCGGCGGGCTGGTGCTCTACCAGGAGCGCACGGCGGTCGACGGCCCGCTGCAGCTCTGGGATCGGGCAGCGGCGGAGCGGACCACGGTGGCGGAGCGCTCGGTGCAGGGCGCGATCGTGCCGGGGGGCGCAGCGGTGGTCTACCAGACCGCCGACGGCGACGCAGGCTGCACGCTCCACCTCTGGACGCGGGCGGATGGCACGGTCCGGGAGATCGGCCCCTGCCTGCAGGGCTTCAGCTGGCCCGGTGGCCCGCAGCCCTGGCTCTTCGCCGCGGATGGGCGGCATTTCGTCTACGCCGACGAGGCGGCCGGGCTGGTGCTCTACGATATAACGAGCGGCGAGGACTACGCCCTCGGCTCCAGCCAGCGGGCGAGCGTGACGCGCATCCTCCCCGGCGGCCGCTTCGCGCTGGCGCTGCAGCAGCAGGACAGCAGCTTCACCCGCTTCGACCTGGTGCTGGTGGACGGAGAGACCGGCGATCGGCGCGTGATCGGCAGCGACGTCGACGGCGGCCACCTCGTCTCGCCGGACGGCGGGACCATCCTCTTCCAGCAGAACGTCGGCGCCGGCACCGCGGAGCTGGTGGCCCACCGGGTGGCCGGCGCGGAGAACCTGGTGATCACCTCGGGCTCCGCGACCTCCTGGCTGCGCTTCTCCCGGGACGGCAGCAGGATCCTCTGGATCGAGGGCGAGAGCTGGCAGGCGGGGGTCCTCCACGTGCTGCCCCTCGACGCGCCGGAGAACCGTGCGAGCTACAGCTTGCGCTCGGTGCAGCGGGCGGAGTTCTCGGGAAGCGGCGAGTGGGTGGTGATCCTCGACAGCGCCGGTGAGCTCCACCGTTGGAACCCCGCCACCGACGCGGACCACCTCGTCGATACGGCCCCGGCCTTCTGGCAGTGGAGCCCGGATGGAAGCCGGCTCGCGCTGATGACCTTCGCCAGCGAGGTGGCGATCGTCGAGATCGCGAGCGGCGACGAGCACCGGGCGCCCGCCGATCCCAGCGGCAATACCTTCACCTGGATTCCGGACGGGAGCGGCATCGTCTTCATCCGCACCGCTGCGGACGCGCAGGGGGTCGATCTTCTGCGTTGGGAGACGCCCGACGAGCCACAGCGGATCGGCGGCGGCTTCGTCTCCGGCTTCCAGGTCTCGCCGGCGGGCACGGTCGCCTTCCTCGAGTGCACCGGCCGCTGCGAGAACGGCCTGATCCTCGTGCTCCACGACGGCGCGCGGCAGGTGCGGGAGCCCGTCGACGGGCAGGTCACCTCGATGACGCTGCAGCACGGCGTGCTGGTCTACTCGGTGGCGTCGCCGCTGCCGCAGGAGGCGGAGCGCAACGGCTTCTACGTGGCGCAGGTGCCCTGACCAATGGCCGGCCCGGCCCGCTGGGGCCGGGCCGGCGCCCGCGTCGTCACTGGATCGAGAGGAACCAGGGATCGATGGTGCGGCTGTTGTTCGGCGGCGGCATGAACTCCCGGAAGGCGAGGTAGTAGGTGCCGCTCACCGAGGGCGTGAAGCTGATCCGGGGGCAGTTGGGCGAACTCGTCCACGACCGGGTGAGCTCGGTGCTGCCGTCGGTGTCGTAGAGGAGCAGGGTCGCGTCGTTGGTGTGGGGGAAGCTGGCGGTGCAGGCTCCCAGCGAGCCGATCGAGGTCTCGATCGCGTAGGTGGTCCCTGCGGTCGCCGCGAAGGCGAAGTACTCGATGTCGTAGGAGTCGATGGCGCCCTGGTAGGTCACGCCGGTGGCGATCGACATCGCCGTCGTGGCGTCGTCGTTCGGCTCGACCTCCATCACCACCTCGTAGCTGCAGGTGTCGCTGCATCCGTCGCCAGCTGCGGTGTTGCCGTCGTCGCACTGCTCGCCGTCCTCGAGCCAGCCGTTGCCGCAGGCCGGCGCGGTGCAGAGCGAGAGGGTCTGGTGGCAGTAGAGGCCGGCGGCACAGACGTCGAGTGCCTCGCTCGGATCGCAGGCGGCGCCCTCGGCGCGAATCGGCAGCGGCGTGGCGGTGAGGGTGAAGGTGCCGTGGCTCATGTTCCAGGCGCCGTAGCCGTCGATCACGACGGTCACGCTCGCGCCGGCGTCGAGGACGATGCGGAGCAGGTCCTCGCCGGTCTGGTCGAAGCGCGCGCTGTTGGAGCAGGCGAGCTCGGCGGACGCATCGCCGCAGGTGGCCTGCACCGCGAGCACGGTGTTGAAGTCCGCCGCGGAGCGGATGTCCCAGGCTGCGTCGATGGGTGAGGTGAAGGTGGCGAACGCGTCGGCGTTGATCGCGCCGTCGGCGCAGGAGAGCGCGGTCTCGTCGCCGGCGTCGACGGTGGTACCCGAGACGGTGCCCACGTTCGTGGTCGCGTCGAAGGTGAAGGTGAGCGCGTCGGTGCAGAGGCCACCCTCGACGAGGCAGGTGGATCCGCAGCCGTCGCCGCCCGTCGTGTTCCCGTCGTCGCACATCTCGCCGATCGAGCGGGTGACGATGCCGTCGCCGCAGATCGCCTGGACGCAGACCGAGGCGACGCAGATGTCGCCGGTCTCGCAGACCGTGGCCCTGCCCGCAGGGTCGCAGGCCTCGCCGCGGCCCACCAGCCAGGCCATGTGGCCGGCGAGGGTGAAATCGCCACCGGGCTCCCCTTCGCCCCAGGTGTCGACGGTGACGTAGAGCTGCGTGCCCGCTGCCACGTCGTCGAGGGTGACGGCGGAGGCATAGCGCCCCATGTCGCCGGCGACGTCCTCGTTGCAGGCGAGCTCGGTGCCCGGGTCGGCGCAGTTCCCGCGGACGAAGAGCTGGGTGTCGCTCTCCAGGCTCAGGCCCACCTCGGTGGTCAGCTCGACCCTCGCCCGCTGGGGCACCCAGAGCGCGAGGGTGAGGTCCTCGCCGTCGCCCTCGGAGCAGGAGCCGCTGGCGTCGTCGCCGGCGCCGAACAGGGTGCCGTCGAAGAGGAAGTCCTGCCCGCCGCTGAAGTTGGCGCGCTGGTTCAGATCGACGATCGAGGCGCCGCAGACCCCGGTCTCGAGCAGGCAGGTCGCGCCGCAGCCGTCGCCGGCGGCGACATTTCCGTCGTCGCAGCGCTCCTGGTATTCGCGCACCCCGTCGCCGCAAACCGCCTCGAAGAGGCAGGCGGCGCTGCAGCCGTCGAGATCGTCGGTGTTCCCGTCGTCGCAGGCCTCGCCGGTGTCGACCACGCCGTCGCCGCAGGCGGCAACGCTGCAGGTGGTGCGGCAGGCATCCGCGGTGTGGTCGTCGTTGGCGGCGCCTGCGTCACACGCCTCGCCGCTGTCCACCGTGCCGTCGCCGCAGGTGGCGAGGGCGCAGCTGGTGCGGCAGGCGTCCGCGTTCTCGTCGCTGTTGGCGTCGCCCTCGTCGCAGGCCTCGCCGGCGTCGGCGACGCCGTCGCCGCAGGTGGCCACCGTGCAGGTGGTGCGGCAGGCATCGGGGGCGTTGTCGCTGTTCGCCTCGCCGTCGTCGCAACGTTCCTCTCCATCGAGGATACCGTCACCGCAGCGGGCGGGAACGCAGCTGGACCTGCAGGCATCGGCGGCGGTGTCGCTGTTCGCCGCGCCGTCGTCGCAGCTCTCCGCAGCGTCGACGACGCCGTCACCGCAGGCCGACAGCTCGCAGGTGGTGCGGCAGGCGTCGGCGGCGGTGTCGCTGTTGGCGGCCCCGTCGTCGCAGGCCTCGCCCTCGTCCGCCACGCCGTCACCGCAGGCAGGCAGCACGCAGGTGGTGCGGCAGGCGCCGGGCAGCTCGTCGTTGTTGCCGGCGCCGTCGTCACACGCCTCGTCCCCCTCGACGATGCCGTTGCCGCAGCCCTCGATCACCGTGCAGCTGCCGGTACAGAACGCGCCACCGTCGCAGGCCTCGCCCTGATCGCGGACCCCGTCGCCGCAGCGGTAGAGCGTGCAATCGGTGCGGCACGCGTTGGGCCGATCGTCGCTGTTCTCCTCGCCGCGGTCGCATCCCTCGCCCACCTGCATCACGCCGTCGCCGCAGACCGCCGGGGCGCCGCCCGTGCCCCCCGTGCCGCCGGTCCCCCCCGGGCCGCCGCCCTCGTCACCACAGGCGCCCAGCGCGAGCGCCGCTGCCAGCACCGCGAGCCAACCGAAACCTCGACAACACATCTCCCCTCCCCGGGATTGCTTCCGGCACGCTGCAAGCGCGCCGCGGAACGCAACGTCCTTCGAGCGCCCCCCTGCCCGATCGGGGAAGAGGTGCCCTACTGACCCGGCGGGGTAGCAAAGGATGCTCCTCGGGAAGGGTGGCCGGAAAATCAACGGCTTGGCGTCGTGCGCCCCCAGGGAGGTGGGGAGGCACGCCGCATCGCTCCGTGGAAATCCGTCGCCGCTCTCCGGTCCGGGCGAGGGGTCCGACCACCGAGATTTGTCGCCTGCGAGCGGCGCTCCTGCCCTCCGACGCCTTTTTCGCTTGCGTTCGCTCTTTCGAACGGATCCGTGCGCCCGGATTCGAGCGAGCATGGGCCCATGAAGCGTTCGCTCCTCGCCGCCCTGGTCCTCGCGCCGCTCCCCGCCCTCGCCGCCGGGGTGTCGCCGCTCCTCCTCCACCCGCCCCGGCTTCCCGGTGCGCCTGCAGCCCTCGTCGCCGCCGAGGTCGAGGTATCGATCGTCCTCGATCGCGCCCCCGACGCGGCGATGCTCGCCGCCCTCGCGGCGGCAGGGGCCGTTCCGGTGCGCCTCGCCGACGGCAGCCCCGCCCTGGTCGGCGAGGTGCTCGGCGCGGTGGTGCACCGCGAGCAGCTCGAGACCGTCGGCGCCGTTCCCGGCGTGCTCTCGGTGGAGCCTGCCTCGCCACTCACCGTGATCCGGCCCCTCGTCGAGACCACCGCACAGCTCGGTGTCCCCTCGATCTGGCACCCGGCGCTCTCCGGCGTTCCCAACCTCGGCGAGGGGATCGTCATCGGCGACTACGAGGGCGCCTGGGACATCTTCCACCCCGACCTCTTCTTCCCCGACGGCGGCCTCTACGCGTTCACCGACGTCGATGGCGACGGCGTCGCCGGCGAAGGCGACCTCGTCGATCTCGACGGCGACGGGACGCCCGAGGCACCGCTCTCGCTGGTCGGCGGACCGAGCAGCCTCGGCGCGCCGGAGGTGGAGAACCCGCCGGGCTTCGACCCCGGCATCGAGTGGCTCTACGTCGACCTCGACGGCAACGGCGAGCGGGACCACGGCGCGGCGAAGGGCTTCGACGACACGGTGCCCGCCTTCGGCGAGCCGATCTTCGCTGGGGACGACGTCGACGCCGACGGCAAGCTGCAGGTCGGCGAGCGGCTGGTCCGGCTGGGAACCTCGAAGGTCCGGGCGATCTCGGTCGACGCCGGGAGCAGCGGGGTGAAGCTCTACGAGCGTGGCGTGGATCTCTCGAGCTACGTGCCGGCGCTCGATCCCTACCACGGCACCGGCACCACGGGCATCGTCGCCGGCGGCTGGCCCGGGCTGCGGCGCTGGACCGGCGTCGCCCCCGGCGCCGAGCTCTTCCTCGCCGCCAACCGCAGCCCGGCGGTTGCCCTCGGGCAGGCGAAGGAGGTCGGCGTCGACGTGATGTTCTGGGAGCAGAACGACTTCGGCACCTGGGACGGCTCTTCGGCGTTCGAGCGTGCGGTGAGCAGCGCCGCTGCCGGCGGCATGATCCAGGTGGCGCCTGCAGGAAACGCCGCTGCAGCGGGCAAGTCGATGGAGATCGCGCCGCTCGAAGGCACGGAGACGGTGCGGGTGAGCACCGTCGGCAGGGGCTACCGGGGCTTCTACCTCTGGATCAGCTTCCCGGGGAGCCCCGAAGACGTCGACCTGGTGGTGGAGGCGCCCGATGGCAGCAGCGCCGACTTCACCGGCCTCGGCTCGCAGGCGCCCCAGCTGCAGGCGACGGCTGGCGGCGCGAAGCTGCAGGCCTACGCCTCCCAGAGCACCCGCGGTTTCAGCTCGATCGTGCTGGTGGCGGCGCCCGCTGCAGGCAGCACCCTGCCGCAGCAGGAGGTCACCCTGCGGCTCACCAGCGCAGGCGGCGTGGAGCGGCTCCGGGGCTTCCTGTGGGACGATCTCTCGGGCTGGTCGCGCGGCGTGAGCTTCCTCGATCACGAAAGTGATGCGGGCAGCGCGATGGCGCCCTCCACCGCCGACACGGTGATCGCGGTGAGCGCCCACGGCGGCGTGATGGACATGGACGTGCCGGGCGGCGGCGCGGCAGGCGCGCGGCGCGGCTATGCGGGCATGGGCCCGCGCATCGACGGCGCGCCGCTCATCGACATCTCCTCGCCCGACGATCCGATCGCCCCCATGTCCACCGCGGGCCTGGGCCACGGCGCCTACTTCCGCTTCGGCGGCACCTCCGGCGCGACGCCGCACGTGGCCGGCGTGGCTGCGCTGCTCCGCGCCGCGCAGCCGGACCTCTCCCACGACGAGGTGGAGGCGATCCTCACCGGCAGCGCCCGCCGGGATTCCTACACCGGCGAGGAGCTGCCCAACGAGTCGTACGGCTACGGCAAGCTCGACGCCGCCGCGGCGATCCTGGGGCAGCCGGTTGAGCCTGGCGCGCCGCCGGCCCTGCGGCTCGAAGTGGTGGGCGCCGCCTGGGCGGGCAGGCCGATCACGCTGCGGGCGGTGGTGGACGACGCCGACGGCGACGGGGCGCAGGCCTCCGTCTCCTGGGACGTGGGCTACGACCGGAGCTACGAGGCGGGGCCCGCCAACCTGCAGGAGCACACCTTCACCGTGGACGCCCCGGGGCTGGTGCCGGTGGTGGCCGAGGTGATCGATCCCACCGGCAGGAGCGCGCGGGCGCGCCTCGAGGTGGAGGTGGTCGAGGCGCCGCCGTTCGAGGAGGACGGCGGAGGCGAGGGCGGCGGCTGCAACGGGTCGGGCCCGGAGCCCGTCGCCTGGATCCTCCCGGCCCTGCCGCTGCTGCTGCGCAGGCGCCGCCTGCTTCACCGGGCGTAACAGAAAGCCGACCGAGATTTCGCGGTGGGTGAAAGGAGGCGGGCAGGCAGCCGCCTCCAGCTTGTGTTAACGACACAACGCGTCCAAGCTGCGGCCCTCACATCAGAGGACCGTACGCACATGTCCGCTTGGATCGTCTTGAAGTTCGGCGGCACGAGTGTCTCGACCCGTGAGCGATGGGAAACCATCGCGCAGGTCGCCCGTGCCCGTGTAGCCGAGGGTTTCCGCCCCCTCGTCGTCTGCTCCGCCCTGACCACCATCAGCAACCAGCTCGAGGCCCTCCTCCACCGTGCGGTGGACGGCGACCACGAGCCCATCCTCGCAGCGATCGAGGAGAAACACCGCAGCCTCGCCGCCGACATGGGCGTCGATGCGGACGAGCTTCTCGGCAGCCACTTCGCCGAGCTGCGCCGCCTCGCCCTCGGCGTCTCGCTCATCCGCGACGCGAGCCCCAAGCTCAAAGCCCGGCTGATGGCCACCGGCGAGCTGATGTCCACCGTGCTGGGCGCCGCCTTCCTCCGCCGGATCGGCGTCGACGCCACCTGGTGCGACGCCCGCGAGATGCTGCAGGCGGTTCGCGAACCCAACACCAACGAGGGGCGCCGCTTCCTCAACGCCACCTGCGGAGCGACGCCCGATCCCGAGCTCCAGGCGCGCCTCGCGGCGCTGCCGGGGATCCTCGTCACCCAGGGCTTCATCGCCCGCGACGAGGAGGGCGAGACGGTGCTCCTCGGCCGCGGCGGCTCCGACACCTCGGCGGCCTACCTCGCAGCGCGGCTCGCTGCTGCCCGGCTCGAGATCTGGACCGACGTGCCGGGGATGTTCACCGCCAACCCGAGGCAGGTGGGCTCCGCCCGGCTGCTCCGCCACCTCGGCTACGAAGAGGCGCAGGAGATCGCCACCACCGGCGCCAAGGTGCTCCACCCGCGCTGCATCGAACCGGCGCGCCGCCACGGCATCCCGCTCCACGTCAAGTGCACCACCGAGCCCGAGCTCGAGGGCACGGTGATCTCCACGGAGATCGCCGATGGCAACGGCCAGGTGAAGGCGGTCTCCGCGAGGGCCGGGCTCACCCTCGTCTCGATGGAGAGCCTCGGCATGTGGCAGCAGGTCGGCTTCCTCGCCGACGTCTTCGCCACCTTCCAGCGCCACGGCCTCTCGATCGACTCGGTGGCCACCTCCGAGTCGAACGTCACCGTCTCGCTCGATCCGGGCGCCAATGGCCTCGATCGCGCGGCGCTGCAGGCGCTCACCGCCGACCTCTCCCGCCACTGCACCGCGAAGGTGATCGGACCCTGCGCGGCGGTGAGCCTCGTCGGGCGCAACATCCGCTCGATCCTCCACCGCCTCGCGCCGGCGCTCGAGGTCTTCGAGGAGCAGCGCATCTACCTGCTCACCCAGGCGGCCAGCGATCTCAACCTCACCTTCGTCATGGACGAGGAGCAGGCCGAGGCGCTGGTGGCGAAGCTCCACGCGCTCCTCTTCGGCGACGTGCAGCCCGATGGCACCTTCGGCCCCACCTGGCGCGAGCTGCAGGGCCCCGCCGAGAAGCGGAACGCCGTGCCCGAGAGCTGGTGGCGCCGCAAGGCGGAGAAGCTCGTCGCCATGGCGAACGAGGGGCAGACGCCGCTCTACGTCTACGACGAGGAGACCCTCGCCGAGTCGGTCGGTCATCTCCATTCGCTGCCGGTGGACCGGGTCTTCTACGCGGTGAAGGCCAACTGGAACCCGGAGATCCTGCGCCGCTTCGAGGCGGCGGGGATCGGCTTCGAGTGCGTCTCGCCCGGCGAGATCGCGCACGTGAAGGCGCTCTTCCCGGACCTGCCCGGCGAGCGGATCCTCTTCACGCCCAACTTCGCCCCGGCGCTCGACTACGTGCGCGGCTTCGAGGCGGGCGCGTGGGTGACCCTCGACAACCTCTACCCGCTGCAGCAGTGGCCCGCGCTCTTCGCCGGCCGCTCCATCTTCGTGCGCGTCGATCCGGGGCAGGGCGACGGCCACCACAAGCACGTCAAGACCGCGGGCAACTACTCCAAATTCGGCGTCCCGGTGGACGAGCTCCCCGCGCTCGCCGAGATCGCCGCGAAGAACGGCACGAAGATCGTCGGCCTCCACGCCCACGTCGGCAGCGGCATCCGCACCGCCGAGCGCTGGATGCAGACCGCCACCTTCCTCGCCGCGCAGGCCGACGCGCTCTTCCCCGACGTGCGGATCCTCGACCTCGGCGGCGGCCTCGGCATCGTCGAGAAGCCCGGGCAGGAGCCCCTCGACATCGAGGCGGTGGGCAGGAACCTCGCGCAGGTGAAGGCGGCCCACCCGCGCTTCGAGCTCTGGCTCGAGCCGGGCCGCTACCTGGTCGCCCGCGCCGGCGTGCTGCTGGCGAAGGTGACCCAGCTCAAGCAGAAGGAGGATCAGGCCTACGTCGGCATCGACGCCGGCATGAACGCTCTGATCCGGCCCGCGCTCTACGGCGCGTTCCACGAGATCGCGAACCTGAGCAGGCTCGGCGAGGCCACGACCCTGCGGGCCGACGTCGTGGGTCCGATCTGCGAGACCGGCGACGTCCTCGGCCACGGCCGGATGCTGCCGCCGACGCAGGAGGGCGACGTGGTCCTCGTCGCCACCGCCGGCGCCTATGGCAGGGCGATGAGCTCCGAATACAACCTCCGTTCGCCGCCGGCGGAGCGCCTCTTGCCGCGCGACTGATGCACTTGCGGGAAGCGGGAGCGCTGCCGTTCCGGCGGTGCGCTCCCTTTCCTGTCCTTTTCTTGACGCCCCAATCAAGCCCTCCCACCATGGGGGATGGGCTGAGCCCTCTCACGCCGTGTGCAAAGGCCGCCTCCCCTCCCCGGCCTTTCCAGGAGCAGCCGCCATGACCCTCCCCATCGGTGCCCCCTCCGAACAGACGCCCCGCACCCCGAAGTTCCGTGCACGCCGGATCTCGATCGATCGCGAGAAGATCGGCCCCGTCCGCGCTGCCATGCGACACGCCGAGCTGGGTGAGATCACCGGCGAGGTGCAGGATCTCTCGCTGCACGGCGTCGGCGTGGTCTTCCCTGCTCGCAACGGGCTCTCGGGGCTGTTGCTGAACGGCGACCGCGTGGAAGACCTCGAGGTGGTTGCAGGCAGCCAGCTGCTCTACCGTGGCGCAGCGACCGTCCGCCGCATCTCGGAAGAAGCCGACCGCCAGGTGGTCGGCCTCGAGGTCGACGGGGATGGTCTGGACCTCGCAGAGCTGCATCGAAACGGTGCGAGGCAGAGCTTCGCGCAACGGTGGGCCCAGCTCGAGCTGGGCGTCCGCTACGACCGGGTGACGCCGGAGTTCAAGGCGTTCGTCGCAGACCTGCGCAGCAAGCTGGAGGCTGCCAAGCTCTTCCTGAACGGCGAGGAGCGCGCGCTGGAGAAGGAGGACCAGCTGACCCGGCGCGAAACGCTGCAGCAGTATCTCGACGAGATTCGCCCGCGACTCATGGCGGAGATGGAGAGCGCGCGCGCCCACCTGACGTCGCTCGTCGCGCAATTCGACGAGCCGGCGCACACCCTCCACCGCGCCTACTTGCGCCGGCATCTCGTGCCGCTCTTCTCGGAGTCGCCGTTCATGCGCCGCTGTTTCGAGAAGCCCCTCGGCTATGCCGGCGACTACGAGATGATGAACATGCTCTACCGCGATCACGCGGAGGGCGAGACGCTGTTCGGCAAGGCGCTGAACCTCTACGCGACGAGCGAGATGGCCGCGCAGGCGAACATCAATCGTATCGAGTTCCTCGGCGCCAAGATCCGGCGTGCAGTCGCGGAGAGCAACTCGGGCCGCGTCCGCATCGCGAGCATCGGCTGCGGCCCTGCGCGCGAGATCTTCGCGCTCCTGTCCCGGGCGCCTGAACTGGGCGCCCACCTCGACGTGGCGCTGATCGATCAGGAAGAACGCTCCATCGCGTACTGCGAGCGAACCCTCGCCCCGCTCGCGCGCTCCACTGGCGTGCGAGTGCAGTTCATCCGCGAGTCGGTGCGCAAGCTGATCACCACGAAGAAGCTGGTGGCGGCACTCGGCGAACGCGACCTGATCTACAGCGCCGGCCTCTTCGACTACCTCAGCGACCGTGCATTCGGGGCGCTGGCCTCGGCTCTCTACGGTACCCTCGCTCCCTCCGGGACGCTGGCGATCGGCAATGTGGCGGCGGACAATCCGTCCCGTTGGACGATGGAGTATTTTTCCGACTGGTTCTTGAACCACCGGAGCCCTGCCGACCTGCTGGCCCACGCGGCGGCATTCACCCCGGCGCCGTCCCGGGCCGAGGTCGAGGCGGAGCCGACGGGCGTCAACCTCTTCCTCGTCGTGCAGCGCTGAGATGAGGGGCGACACGGCTCCGTTCGAGCGCCATCTGCGCGAGCGCAACCTCAGCGCCGCGCGTCTGGCTGCCGTGCTCGTCGCCGTGTTGATGCCCGCAGGTGCGCTCCTCGACTGGTTTACCAACCCGGCGCTGCTCGGCTCCTTCTTCCTTCTGCGGATCGGTGCCACGCTCCTCGCGCTGTGCGTGCTGGCGCTCACCTTCGCAAGCTGGGCTCCGCGCCATACCTACGTTCTCGGCATCGGCCCGGGGCTCATCGGCGCCGGCTCGATCCAGGTGATGATCGAGCAGTTGGACGGATTCGCCTCGCCGTATTACGCGGGGCTGAACCTGTGCATCCTGGGCATGGGGATCGTCTTCGCGTGGACGCTGCTCCAGACGGCGGTCGCGTGCGGACTGATCGTCCTGATCTGGGCGGTTCCAGCACTCCTCGGCGCCCGCGCCCTCGAATTCGGGCCATTCTTCAACAACCTCTACTTCCTCGTGCTGACGACGTTGATTGCGGTCGCCTCGAACGAGACGCGCTACCGGCAGGTCCGAAGAGAGTTCGAGGCCCGCGCCGAGGTTGCGCGGACATCCGAGCAGCTCGCCGGCGCACTCGCGCGGCTGCGCGAGCTCGATCGGCTCAAGAGCGAATTCTTCGCCAACGTCTCGCACGAACTGCGCACGCCGCTGACGCTGATCCTCTCGCCGGTGGAGGAACGCCTCGGTCGCAGCGAAGGCAGCTCCGATCAAGGCTTGTTCGAGGTGATCCGCCGGAACGCGGTCCGACTGCTGCGGCTGATCGACGACCTCCTGGACCTCTCGCGCATCGACGCGGGCCGGCTGCGCCTGCAGATCGGCGCGGTGGACATGCGCCTCCTTGCCGAGCAGGCGATCGAGGCCTTCCGACCAGCGGCTGCGGCACGCGGCGTGACCCTCGAACTCGTGGTCGGTTCCGACCTGGAGGGGGTGTACGGGGACCCGCACCGTCTCGAGATCGTGCTCACGAATCTTCTCGGCAATGCCCTCAAGTTCACGCCGGAGCGCGGCACGATCGGACTCGAAGTGCAGATCGCGGACGGCCGAGCGGTCGTCATGGTGCGTGACACCGGTCTTGGTATTGCGCCGGAGGACCTCCCCCGCATCTTCGACCGCTTCCACCAGGTGGAAGGTGGAGCACGGCGGACGCGCGAGGGTGCCGGCATCGGACTCGCGCTGGCCCGTGAGCTGGTGGAGTTGCACGGCGGTTCGCTCGCGGCGGAGAGCGAATTGGGACACGGCTCCACCTTCACCATGCGCCTGCCCCTGGGACGCGAGCACTTCCGGTCCGAGGTGATCGAGCGGCGCAAGGTCGCGATGGACGTGGGGATGGGCCGACGGGCTTCCGATCATGCCATCGCCACCGCGGAGCCGCTGGTCCCCGAGCCGGCGCTGCCGCAGGTGGAGGAGGTGCCCGTCGTTCTCGAGGGGGGCCGTCGCGCAAGAATCGTGATCGCCGAGGACAACGCCGATCTCCGCGAGTTCCTCCGGGCGCTCCTCGGTGGGAGCTACGACGTCTTCACCGCCGTCGACGGCAGGGAGGCCCTCGAGCTGGTGCGAAGCGAGCGGCCCGACCTGGTGCTCTCCGACGTGATGATGCCGCAGATGACCGGCATGGATCTCTGCGCCGCGCTCAAGGCCGACCCGGCGCTGCAGAACACGCCGATCATCCTCCTCACCGCCCGTACCGGATCCGAGGCGGTGCTCGAGGGCTACACCTCCGGCGCCGACGACTTCGTCAACAAGCCGGTCCACCCGCGGATCCTCCTCGCGCGGATCAAGGCGCAGCTGCGGCTGCGCTCCTTGAGCCTGCAGCTCGCACAGCAGGAGCGCCTCGCTGCGGTGGGCACCCTCGCCGCCGGTGTGGGACACGAGGTGCGCAACCCGATCAACGCGGTGCTCAACGGCGCTCGCGCCCTGCTCGACCGGCAGGGCACCGATCCCGCCACCCGCCGCGTCCTCGAGGTGATCGCCGAGGCCGGCGGCCGCATCGAGGGGATCAGCGCAGCGCTCCTCGATCACGCCCACCCGGCGGAGAACGACAGGCCGCGACCCTGCGACGTCCGCGCGGGCCTGGACGCGACGCTGCGCCTGCTCGAGCACCGCACCAGGGAGATCCGCGTGCACCGTACATACGGCACGTCGCGTCTCGTGGTAGCTTCGGCGGCGGAGCTGAACCAGGTGTTCCTGAACCTTCTCGACAACGCCCTGCGCTCCTCGGCCCAGAACGTCTGGGTCCGCGTGGAGGAGCGAGAGGACAAGGTGGTCGTCGGCGTCGACGACGACGGCCCCGGCGTGCCCAACGAGATCGCTTCGCGGATCTTCGACCCCTTCTTCACCACGCGCGGCCCCGGCGAGGGGACGGGCCTCGGTCTCTACCTCTCCCGGAAGATCGTCGGACGCTACGGCGGCGACCTCCGCCTCACCAGCCGCCAGGGTGGCGGCGCATCCTTCTCGGTCGAGCTGCCGGGGGAGACGCGAACATGATCGCCCCCATCCTCTACGTCGACGACGACAGGGCGAACCTCGTCGTCTTCGAAGCGACCCTCGAGGGCGCTCTCCCCATCCGCACCGCCGGCAGCGGGGTCGAGGCGCTCGAGATCCTCCGCAGCGAGGAGATCGCCGTGCTCCTCACCGATCAGCGCATGCCAGGCATGAGCGGTGTCGAGCTCGCCGAGCAGGCGAAGGTCGAGTTCCCCGACACGGTGCGCGTGCTCATCACCGCGTACTCGGATCTCAATGCTGCGGTGGACGCGATCAACCGGGGCCAGATCCATCTCTACCTGCGCAAGCCCTGGGAGCCGCGGGAGCTGCGGCTGGCCCTCGAGTCGGCGCGGGAGCGCTACCTCACCACCCGGCGGATGCGCGAGCTGGAGCGGCGCCTCCTCGCCACCGAGCGCGTCTACGCGCTGGGGGTGATCGCCGCCGGCATCGCCCACGAGATCCGCGGGCCGGTCGGCGTGCTGCAGACCAACGTCGAGGTGCTGCGCGAAGGACTGCGGGAGCTGAACCTCGCCATGACCCGCGGCGTGGTCGATCCCGGCTCCGCCACCATGCAGCTCGCGGAGATGGACGCGATCCTCGCCGACTGCAGCGAGGCGACCCACAACGTCCTCGAGATCACCCGCTCGATCGAGGTCTCGACCCGCTCCGTTGCGGAGACCGAGGTCGATCTCCGGGAGGTGATCCGGCTGGTGACCCGCTCGATCCGGGCGGAGCTCTACCAGCGCGGCACCCTCGACCTCGATCTCGGCGAGGTGCCGGTGGTCTGCGGCTCGCGGACCCGCCTCGGGCAGGTGGTGCTCAATCTGGTGGTCAACGCCCTCGAGGCGATGCGCCCCGAGCGTCGTGGCACCAACCGGCTCAAGGTGAAGCTCTGGGCCGAGGACGGCAGGGTGCGCCTGCTGGTCGAGGACAACGGGCCGGGCATCCCGCCTGCCGCCCTCGACCGGATCTTCGACCCCTTCTTCACCACCAAGGCGGACGGGGGCACGGGGCTCGGCCTCGCCATCTCCCGCCGCATCGTCGAGGAGTGTGCGGGCTCCCTCGAGGTGACGAGCGTCGAGGGCGTGGGGACGCGCTTCGTCGTCGATCTGCCTGCCGGGGTCTGAGGGGCGGGTTTTTCGGGCCCCGTCCACTTCCCGACCTTCGTCCCGGCGGCACGCTGGATCCTTCGTACCCATCTTGTAGGGGTGTGTTCGATGGCTCCGCGCACCCCTCGTCCAGGCCTCCACGATCGATCGAGCGGCATTCTCCTCCACCCCACCTCGCTTCCCGGCCCGTACGGGTGCGGCGACCTGGGGCCGGAGGCGCACCGCTTCGTCGAATTCCTCCATGCAGCCGGACAGCGCTACTGGCAGATGCTGCCGGTGGCGCCGGTGGGCTACGGCAACTCGCCCTACTCCGCGCTCTCCGCCTTCGCCGGCAACCCGCTCCTGATCAGCCTCGACCGGCTGCAGGAGGAGGGGCTGCTCGAGCAGGTGCCGCGCCCGCGCCTGCCGGTGGACCGGGTGGACTACGAGCGGACCCGGGCCTTCCGGCGGGGGCAGCTCCGGATCGCCTGGGGCAACTTCGGCAGGGCCGGCAGGAGCGCCTTCCGCCGCTTCTGCGAGGAGCAGGCGGGCTGGCTCGAGGATTACGTGCTCTACCGCACGATCAAGCAGCTCCATGGCGAGCGTTCGTGGGTCGAGTGGGCACCCGAGCTGCGGGACCGCAAGCCCGCGGCGCTGGAGCGGGTGCGGCGGGAGATGGCGGACGAGCTCGCCTTCCACCGCTTCGAGCAGTGGCTCTTCGAGAAGCAGTGGGCGGAGCTCCGGGCCCACGCAGCTGCGCTCGGCGTGGGGCTGGTGGGTGACCTGCCCATCTTCGTGGCCCACGACAGCGCCGACGTCTGGGCCAACCGGGAGCTCTTCTTCCTCGACGAGGCGGGGCAGCCCACGGTGATCGCCGGCGTGCCGCCCGACTATTTCAGCGCCACCGGCCAGCGCTGGGGCAACCCGCTCTACCGCTGGCAGCGGCTGCGGCGCGGCGGCTACGGGTGGTGGGTGGAGCGTTTCCGCCAGACGCTCCACCGCTTCGATGCGGTGCGTCTCGACCATTTCATCGGCTTCACCCGCTATTGGGAGATCCCGGCGGACGAGCCCACCGCCATCAACGGCAAGTGGCTGCCGGGGCCCGGCGCCCACTTCTTCCGGGCGGTGCAGAAGGCGCTGGGCACGGAGGAGCTGCCCCTCATCGCCGAGGACCTCGGCGCGGTGACGCCGGAGGTGACGGCGCTGCGCGACGCGTTCGGGATGCCGGGGATCCGGATCCTCCAATTCGCCTTCGGCTCCGACCCGCAGGCGCCGACCTTCAAGCCCCACCATTATCCGCGCAACGCAGCCGCCTATACCGGCACCCACGACAACGACACGGTGGTGGGCTGGTTCCACGATCCGGGCGGCACCGGCTCGAACCGCACGCCCGCCGAGACCGAGGTGGAGCGGCGCTACGCCACCCGCTACCTCGGCTGCGAGGCGGGCGAGATCCACTGGGACATGATCCGCGCGCTCCTGGTCTCGGTGGCCAACCTCGTCTTCGTTCCCCTGCAGGACGTGCTCGGCCTCGGCTCCGAGGCACGGATGAACCGTCCCGGCACGGCAGAGGGCAATTGGGAGTGGCGCTTCACCAGGCGCGACCTCACCAATTCCCTGGCAGCCAGGCTCCAGCAGTTGGTCCACGACACCGATCGCGGTGGAGGCATCGCCGAATGATCCGCAAGCCCAACGTCGTCCCGCTGAGCAACGATCCCCAGTGGTACAAGGACGCGATCATCTACGAGCTGCGGGTCCGCTCCTTCATGGACTCGAACGGCGACGGCGTCGGCGATTTCCGCGGGCTCACCGAGAAGCTCGACTATCTCCAGGATCTCGGCGTCTCCGCGCTCTGGCTGCTCCCCTTCTATCCCTCGCCCGGCAAGGACGACGGCTACGACATCGCCGACTATTTCGACGTCCATCCCGAGGTGGGCACCCTCGACGACTTCCGCCTCTTCCTCGACGAGGCGCACCGGCGCGGCTTGCGGGTGATCACGGAGCTGGTGATCAACCACACCTCCGATCAGCATCCGTGGTTCCAGCGGGCGCGGCGGGCGCCGAAGGGTTCGCCCTTCCGCGACTTCTACGTGTGGAGCGATTCGCCGGACCGCTACGCGGAGACGCGGATCATCTTCAAAGACTTCGAGCACTCGAACTGGGCGTGGGATCCGGTGGCGCACCAGTACTACTGGCACCGCTTCTACTCCCACCAGCCCGACCTCAACTTCGACAACCCCGAGGTCCACGCGGCGGTGGAGCAGGTGGTCGACTTCTGGCTCGGCCTCGGCGTCGACGGGCTCAGACTCGACGCGGTTCCCTACCTCTACGAGCGGGAGGGGACCAACTGCGAGAACCTGCCGGAGACCCACGTCTACCTGAAGAAGCTGCGCAAGCACGTGGACGAGAAGTGGTCCAACCGCATGCTCCTCGCGGAAGCGAACCAATGGCCCGAGGACGCCGCCGCCTATTTCGGCGACGGCGACGAATGCCACATGAACTTCCACTTCCCGATCATGCCGCGGATCTTCATGTCGATTCACCAGGAGGACCGCTTCCCGATCATCGACATCCTCGCCCAGACGCCGATGCTCGCGGAGAACGCGCAGTGGGCGCTCTTTTTGCGCAACCACGACGAGCTCACCCTGGAAATGGTGACCGACGAGGAGCGCGACTACATGTACGGCGCCTATGCGAGCGATCCGACGATGCGGATCAACCTCGGCATCCGGCGCCGCCTCGCCCCGCTGGTCGGCAACAGCCGCCGCCGGATCGAGCTGATGAACGCGCTGCTCCTCTCGCTGCCCGGCACGCCGGTGCTCTACTACGGCGACGAGATCGGCATGGGCGACAACATCTACCTCGGCGACCGGAACGGCGTGCGCACCCCGATGCAGTGGAGCGCCGACCGCAACGCCGGCTTCTCGCGGACCAACCCGCAGCGGCTGATCCTCCCGATCATCATCGACCCCGAGTACCACTTCGAGTCGGTGAACGTGGAGGCGCAGAACAACAACCCCAACTCGCTGCTCTGGTGGACCAAGCGGATCGTCGCGCTGCGCAAGCGCTTCCAGGCCTTCGGCAGGGGAACGATCGAATTCCTCCACCCGGAGAACGCGCGGGTACTCGCCTTCCTCCGCCACTACGAGGACGAGACGATCCTGGTGGTCGCCAACCTCTCGCGCTTCGTGCAGTACGTGGAGCTCGATCTCTCCAAATGCTCGGGCATGGTGCCGGTGGAGCTCTTCGGCAGGAACGAATTCCCGCCGATCGGCGACCTGCCCTACCTGCTCACCCTGGGCAGCCACGGCTTCTACTGGTTCCAGCTCAAATGGCCCCGGGGTGCCGAGCGGGAGGCGTGGGCCTCTGCCTACAACGCGCCGAACCTCGAGGTGCAGGGGAGCTGGGACGCGGTCTTCTCCGGCGAGGCGCGGACCGAGCTCGAGGAGTCGCTGCCCCTGTGGCTGGTGGGCAGGCCCTGGTTCCAGAGCGGCAGCAGGCAGATGCGCGCGGTGGAGGTGACCGAGGCCTTCCGGGTCGGGCCCGAGACGGTGATCGCGCTGGTGCGGGTCGAGTTCGCCGAGGGGGCGCCGGAGACCTACGTGGTGCCCCTCGCCCATGCGGACGGCGACGCGGGGGCGGATATCTGGGGCCGGGCGCCCAACGCGGTGGTCTGCCATCTCCAGCTCACCGGCGGCGGAGAGCCGCGGGCCGGGGTTGTATTCGACGCGCTGGCAGATGCGGAGGCCTGCAGGCCGCTGCTCCGCGCGGTGACCGAGCAGCTGCGCCAGCAGGGCAACGGCGGCGAACTCGTCTGCTCGGTGGAGGGCGAGCTCTTCGCCGAGGCAGAGCAGCTCGAGCCGCGGGTCCACAAGAGCGAGCACGGCAACGGCGCCATCGCCTTCGGCGACAGGCTTTTCCTCACCCTCTTCCGCAGGCTGGGCGAGGGGATGAACCCGGCGTTGGAGATCGGCCGCGCGCTGGTGCGCAGCGGCAACCCGCCCTGCACGCCGCCGCTCCTCGGCGCGCTCGAGTACGGAGCCCGGCGGCGGGAGCCCTTCACCGTGGGCGTGCTCCACACCATGGTGGCGAGCGAGAGCGACGGGCGGCAGTACACCCGCGAGGCGGTGGGCCGCTACCTGGAGCGGATCGTCACCGAGGACCGGGACGAGGTGCCGCCGGCGGTGCCGGAGCGCTCGCTGGTGCGGCTCGCGGAGATGGAGCCACCGCTGCAGATCGCCCAGCGGATCGGGCCCTTCCTCGACACCGCGCGGCAGCTCGGGCGCCGGGTCGGCGAGCTGCACGTCGGCTTCGCCGGCCTCGGCAGCGATCCGGCCTTCGCCCCGGAGCCCTACTCGGCGATGGATCAGCGCTCCACCTACCAGACCATGCGCAACGTGGCGGGGCGCGTGCTGCGGGCGCTGCGCGCGGCGATGCCGCGGATGGAGCCGGACTCGCAGCAGGTGGCGCAGGAGCTCCTCGCGCGGCAGGACCAGATCTACGAGCGCTTCGCGCCGCTGCTCGACTGCAAGCTCGCCGCGCTGCGGGGGCGGATCCACGGCGACCTCAACCTCGGGCGCTTCCTCTTCACCGGCCGCGAGTTCTACCTCGTCGACTTCGAGGGGGATCGGACGCGCTCGCTGGTGGAGCGGCGGCGGAAGCGCTCGCCGCTGCGGGACGTGGCGACGATGATCCGCTCCTTCCACCGGGTGGCGATCACCGCGATGCTCGATCCGGCGCTGGTGCGCGAAGGGGATCGGTCGCTGGCGACGCCGTGGGCCGACGCGTGGGGCGCCTGGACCTCGGCAGCGTTCCTCGGGTGTTACCTCGAGACCGCGCGCTCGACGCCCTTCGTCACCGAGCGGGCGGAGACGGCGCTGCTGCTCGACAGCTTCTCGATCGAGCACCTGCTCTGGGAGCTGGGCGGGATCCTCGAGGAGAACCCCCAGCGGGCGGACGTGGCGATGCACGGACTGCTGCTGATGCTCGAGGCGGGGCCCGGGGCAGGCAGGGCGTAGCGGCTTGCCGCGGCGGCGGCGCTACCGGCCTTCGCGGTCCGGGGCGCCGTCCTCGCGATCGCCGCGGGCCTCGGCCTGCGTCTCCGCGTCGCCGAGCGATTCGGCCACCGGCACGTCGGGCGGGAGCTGCATCCGCTCGCGGCGGAGGCGAACCACCTCCTGCACCACGATCTGCGCCACCGCTGCTGCGGGCACGGCGAGGATGGCGCCGACGATGCCGAGCAGCTCGGCGGCGAAGACCACCGCGAGGAGCGCGACGAGCGGGTTGATCTGGATGGTGCGGCGGTAGATCAGCGGGCCGAAGACGTTGTTCTCGATCTGCTGGTAGACCACGTACCAGGCCACGACGCCGAGGCCGATCCAGAGGCCGCCCGAGGCGAGGCCCACCACTCCCATCAGCGCGCCGGCGGTGATCGCGCCGACGAAGGGGATGAAGGAGCCGAAGCCGCTGACGATGCCGAGCGGCAGAAAATAGGGAAGGCCGAAGAGGGCGAGCGCGAGCGAGTTCACCACCGCGTTGATCGCCGCGAGGATGGCGAGGCCGGCGAGGTATCCGCCCACCGACCGATAGACCTCGTCGAGGAAGCGTTCGTAGCGCTCGCGGTTGCCGGGCGTCGCTTCCGCGAGGAGCCCCTTCACCAGCTTCCCGCCGAAGGCGAGCATGAAGATCACGGTGAAGAGGAGCGTGGCGACGACCACCACCCAGGTGACCACGTGGCGGAGCGCGGTGACCGAGGTGGCGAGGGTCTCCTCGGGCAGCTGCACCTCGCCGCCGAGGACGTTGTCGACGCCGAAGCGGTCCTGCAGGGTCGCGTAGAGCGAGCTCTCGCGGAGCTGCTCGATGAAGGTGGGCAGGCGCTCGACCAGCTGGCTCACCTGGTTCACGGCCTCGGGGATAACCAGCCATCCCGCCCCGACGGCGAGCAGGGCGAGCAGGGTGAGCACCGCGAGGATCGCCCAGGCGCGTCTCCAGCCGTGGCTTTGCAGAAACTGCACGCCGTGGTCGATGGCCACGGCGACGAGGGCCGAGGCCACTACGGTGCCCAGGGCGAGGAGCGTCTTGGCGAGGAGGAAGACGCCGATGGCGATCCCGAGGACGGTGAAGGTGACGGTGAGGACCGTCTTCACCGTGACCTGCGACCGGGGGAAGGCGCGGGGATGGGGACCGTCGGGCTGCACAGCGGGGAAAGGTGGCCATCGCCGCCCCGCCCCACAAGCGCCCTTCCTCGATCAGCTGGCGAGGGAGGCCAGCAATGCGGGGAGATCGGCGCCCGGGGGCAGCTGGCCCTCCGCCCGATCCGCCCTGCCGCCTCCACGGCCGCCGCCGGCCCGGGCGATGCGCTGGAGGAGCGCGCCTGCGTCCACCCCTGCGCCGGCGCCGCGCTGGATCACGAGGCGCGTCCCTGCTGCGGACGGCGCGGCGAGGAGCGCCACCGCGTCCGGCGCCTCGATGATGCGGGCGGCGATCGCGCGCAGCCCCTCGATCGGCTCGTCGGCGAGGGAGGCCACCACCCAGCGGGCGCCGTCCCGGGCATCCGCCTGCGCGAGGAGCTCGTCCGCCACGTAGCGGGCGAGCCGCTCCCGGAGCGCCGCCGCTGCACGGGCCTCGTCCCTGCGATCCGCCTGGAGGCGGGCGACGACCTGGGGCAATTCGTCGGGGCCGCAGGTGAGCCTGCCCGCCAGCTCGCGGAGGATGCGATCCTTGCGGGCGGCGTCGCGCAGGGCGCGCAGGCCGGTGGCGAAGGTGAGGCGCAGGCCGCCCTTGTAGCGCTCGACGCCGGTGATCCGGAGCGCGCCCACCTGTCCGGTGGTGGTGCAATGGGTGCCGCCGCAGGGCGAGACGTCGAAGCCCTCCACGTCCACCACGCGGATCTGCTCCGCCACCTTCGGGTCGCGGCGCAGGGGCAGCTGGGCCAGCTCCTCGGGCGTGGGCAGGAAGGCGCGCACGGGGCGGTCCTCGAGGACCACCCTGGCGACCAGTTCCTCCGCGTCTGCCAGGGCCTCGTCGGAGATGCGCTCTGCCGGGGTGTCGATGGTGCAGAAGCTCTCGCCGAGGCGGGAGGAGATCGTCGGGGCTGCGGCTCTGTCGAGGAGCGCCCGGGAGAGCAGGTGCTGCCCGGTGTGCTGGCTCATGTGGGCCCGGCGGCGCTCCTCGTCGATGCGGACGCGGATCCGATCGCCGGCTGCCGGGAGCGGGCTGCCGGGATCGAGGAGGTGGAGGACGCGGCCCGCTTCGTCCTCGCGTGCGTCTTCGAGGCGGGCGCTGCCGCCCGCCCAGATCGCCTGGCCGTGGTCGGCGAGCTGGCCACCCGCCTCCGGGTAGAACGCCGTCTCGCGGAGGAGGAGCGCGGGCCTGCCGCCCTGCTCGAGGGCGCCTGTCACCTCGGATTCGAAGTCGAGGAGGAGCGGGTCGCTCCAGTAGAGCCTCGGGGTCTTCATCTACGCGTCCTCGCGCTCGAAGCTCCGCCACGTGCCGCCGATGCGGCGCTCGTGCGGGAAGTACTCGGCCTTGTAGCGGAGGCTGCGGCAGCCCGCCACGTAGAGGCCGAGGTAGTACCAGTCGATCCGCCAGCTGGCACAGAGGCCGATCTCCGCCAGCACGGAGAAGACGCCGAGGGAGCGCCGCGACTCGTCGGGATCGAAGTAGTGGTAGACGCTCGAGGCGGCGCGCTCGCCCACGTCGAGGAGGCTGACGCCGACGAGCTCGCCGCCGGCGAGGTAGCGGACTTCGCGGGTATCGACGCAGGTCTCGAGGAATTGGAGCCGGTAGTCGGTCGCGTCGCTGTGGGTGGTGCCGAGGCCGCGTTCGAGCTTGTGCCGGTTGAAGAGCTCGAGATGGCGCGGGGTGATCCGCGGCCTGCCGACCTCGATCTGCAGGTCGCCTGCATTGCGGCGCAGGACCTTGCGCTGCGAGCGCGTGGGCTGGAAGCGGGCCACCGGGATCCGGAGGGGCTCGCAGGCGCTGCACGCGGTGCAGGCCGTGCGATAGAGGAAGGGCCCCGCGCGGCGATCGCCTCCTTCGAGCAGCTCGTCGAGCCGCTGCCCGGGAACCGGGCGCAGCGGAAGGCGCAGCGGCATCCGCGCCAGCTGCCCGGGGAGATAGGGGCAGGCCTCGTCCTCGGAATGGGCGACGACGAATTCCACGCGGCTTTCCGTTCCTGCCCGGCGATCTTCCCGGCGTTCGCTCACGGCGGCCTCTCCAGCATAACAACGGCGCGTCGGCCCGGTGCCCCCTCGGCGCGCGGCGGTGCGCATCAGCCGTCGAGCATCTCCCAGCGCGCCCGGTGGGCGGCCCAGGCTGCGCGGGCCACGTCGGCCTCCACCACCTCGAAGCGCACCTCCGCGCCGGGGCGCCGGGCGGCGAGGGCGCCGCGATCCGCGCGGATCACCGTGGCGATCACGGGATAGCCGCCGGTGGTGGGATGGTCGGGGCCGAGGACGATGGGGGCGCCGCCTGCAGGCACCTCGATCGCACCCTCCACCATCGGCAGCGAGATCCCGGCGTCGGCGCCTCTGCGCTCGAGCGCCGGGCCGAGGAGGCGAAGGCCGGTGCGATCGCTCGCCGGATCGATCCGCCAGCTGGCGGCGCAGAAGGCGTCGAGAGCACCGGAGGCGAAGGCGCCCTCGTCCGGGCCCGGAATTACCCGGATCGCCGCACGGGGGTCGAGCGCCGCCACCTGGTGCGGTGGAGCGAAGAAGGGTTCGGCGGCCGCGGCCACAGGCAGCCGATCGCCGCGGCGCAACGGACGGCCCTCCCAGCCGCCGAGCGAGGCGACCCGCAGCAAGCCGGTGCCGCCGAGGACACGGGGCACGACGAAGCCGCCGCGCACCGCCACGTAGGCCAGCCGTTCGGGCTGCGGCGGGCCGAGCCGCAAGGCCTCGCCCTCGGCGAGCTGCACCGCGCCCCTGCCGCTGATGCCGAGGGTGAGCGGGCCCCCGACGGCGGTGAGCACACCGGGAACGAAGAGCTCGATCGCAGGTGCATCCCAGCGATTGCCCACCGCGCCATTCGCAGCGGCGAGGAGCTCGGGGACCCACGCGCCGCCAGGTGGCACGCCCTCGTGGAGGTGGCCGCGCCTGCCGCCGTCCTGGATCCAGGCGGGGCCTGCGAGCCCGTCGATCGCGACGAAGCGCGAGGGAGAAAGCAGGGCTTCAGACACGCTCGAACCGGACCCGATCTCCGAGCTGCAGCGCGGCGCCGCGCTCGGTGTCGAAGGGCGCGAAGCCCACCACCGTGCCGATGAGGTTCCAGCCGCCGGGGGAGGCGAAGGGATAGACGCCGGTGCGAGCGCCGGCGATCCCGACGCTCCCTGCGGGAACGCGCTGGCGCGGCGAGGGGAGGCGGGGCCTGGCGATGCGGGGATCGACGCTGCCGAGGTAGGCGAAGCCCGGCTGGAAGCCGATCGTCTCCACCACGTAGGTCGGGGCGAGGTGCAGGGCGATCACCTCCTCGGTCCCGCGCCCGGCCCATGCCGCGACGGCCGGCAGATCGGGACCGTCGTAGCGGACGTGGACAACCACCAGCTCACCAGCAGCAGCGACGCCGCCGCCGTGCTCCACCGCAACAAGCGCAGCGGCGACGTCGGGGATCGGCCCCTCGGCCTCGAAGACCACCGCCGCATGCTGCTCGGCGACCACCACGTCGCGGACGCCGGGGAGCGCACGCAGCCGATCGAGCACCAGCCGCCGCTGCCCTCGCAACGACGGAGGCAGCTCCACCCGCACCGCGCCGTCGCCGAAGGGCACCACCACGATCGACTCCGCTGGAGCGCTGCTCACCTCGCCCCTCCCCGTCTCGGCAGGGTGACACGATCCGCAGGGATCGCGCGCCGCATCCCTGCCCCCGGCCGCCTCCCCCGTCTCGGCAGGGTGAGACGATCCGCAAGGATCGCGCGACGGCCGCTCCGTGCTCACGGCTGCGCCTCCAGCGCCGCCCGGACCGCAGCGGCGATCGGGATCGCCGCGGGGCCGTCGCCATGCACGCAGAGCGTGTCGAAGCGACCGGAGGCAGCGAGCCGCAGCGCCTGGAGCCTGGCTGCCGCCGGATCCTCGAGCACCGCCCCCGGCTGCCCCCGCGGCAGGAGGTGCCCGTCCGGCAGGAGGCCGCGATCGGCGAAGCCCTCGCGGAGAAAACGCATCCCCAGCTCCGCCGCGACGCTTTCGAGGGCGCCACCCGGCGGTCCCACCACCGCGACGCCGCTGCCTAGCGCCGCGGAAGCCCCCTCGATCACCGCGCAAGCCAGCGCCGGATCTCGATCCGCCGCGTGGTACAGGGCGCCGTGCGGCTTCACGTGACCCAGACCGACGCCCACCTCGGCCGCCACCGCGGCGAGCGCCGCGCACTGCTCCTCCACCGCGGCCCGCACCGCCCCGGGCGCCAGCGCCAGCTCCCGCCGGCCGAAGTGCGCCCGGTCGGGATAGGCGGGATGCGCGCCAGCCCCCACGCCAAAGCGCCTGCAGCGCTCCAGCGCACGCCGCATGCTCGCCCGATCGCCCGCGTGCCCACCGCAGGCGACGTTGGCCAGCTGGGCCTGCCGGTAGAGCGCTTCCGGCTCGTCGGGAAGCTCACCGAGATCGATGTTGAGCAGGCAGTGGGCCATCTCTTCCACCAGTCTATGGGTGCACACGCCTGCGCGCCCCTGTCCCATCGCTTCAGCTCACCAGGACCTGCACCCGGCTGCTGCCGCTGCCCTGCGGCGCCACGCGGACCTGCACGCCGATCCGCTCCGCCATGCCGGGCACGTGGGAGATGAGCCCGACCTTGCGCCCTGCAGCCTGCAGCGCATCAAGGGTCGCGAGCGCCGTGTCGAGCGTCTGCGGATCGAGGGTGCCGAAGCCCTCGTCGATGAAGAGCGACTCCACCGGCGTGCTCCGCGCCGACAGCGCCGAGAGCCCCAGCGCCAGGGCGAGCGAGACGAGGAAGGTCTCGCCGCCGGAGAGGCTGTTCAAGCTGCGGACCTCGTCGGCCATGTCCCGATCGATCACCTGCAGCTCGAGGTTCGCCCCCGGCGCTCGCTCGAGGCGGTAGCGCGGCGCCAGCTCCCGCAGGTGGCCGTTGGCGTGGACGAGAAGCGCATCGAGGGTGAGGCTCTGGGCGAAGAGCTGGAATTTGTCGCCGGCGCTCGAGCCGATGAGCTCGTGCATCGTCTCCCAGCGCGCGTTGTTCCGCTCGGCCTCCTCGATCCGCGGCAGGAAGGCGGCGCTCTGGGCCCGCGCTTCGTCGTCCCGCTCGCGCTTGCTCCTGCTGCCGTAGAACGCAGCCTCTGCCGCTTTGTGCTCCGCCTCCGCCAGGGCCCGCGCCTCCTCCGCCGCCTCGCGCTGCACCGCGGGCGCCCCCGTCTCCTCGTGGGCCAGCCGCTGGGCCCGCCGCTCCTCGAAGCGCCCCTGCGCCTGTGCCCGCAGCGACGAGAGCCGCTCGGCCTCCTCGCGCCAGCGGGCGACCTCCGCCGCAGGCAAGGCGAGCCTGCGCCGCACCTCCGCCACCTCGAGCTGCCGGGCGGCAGCAGCAGCAGCGACCGCCGCAGCGGCGTCCGCAGCTCCCTGTCGCTCCGCCGCCACCTGCTGCAGCGCCGACTCGGCCCGCGCCCCTGCAGCAGCGGCCCGCTGCCGGAGCTCCGCCTCGCGACGCCGCGCCGCCTCGAGCGCCTGCACGCAGCCCGCCGCCACACGGCGCAGCCGCTCCTCGACTGCAGCGACCGCCTCGCCCCCGAGCAGCTCCCGGCGCCTGGCGCGCAGGCCCTCGAGCTCCGTGGTCCGCGCTTCGAGAAGCACCTGCCCCGCCTCCGCCTGCGCCTGCGCCTCGGCGACCTGCGCCGCCGCAGGCCCCCGCTCCGCCCCGACCACCGTGAGCCGCCCCGAGATAGCGAGGCGCTCCGTCTCCCGCCCTCGCCAGGCCGCCACCTGCCGCGCCGCCAGCGCCGCGAGCTCGCCCGGCGCAGCGACGAAGGCCGCCTCCCAGCCGTCGACCCGCGCGAAGGGCTCCGAGAGCTCCGCCCGCAGCCGGGCCAGCTCCTCCCCCTGCCGCGCCAGCGCTTCGCGCCGTTCGGCCAGCGCCCGCTCCTCGCGCTCCTTCGTCGCCTCCGCGAGGCGCTGCGCCTCGAGCGCAGCCTCCCGGCGGCGTCGCACCCCCTCGAGCACCTCGCGGGCGCGCCGCTGCGCCTCTTCCGCTGCAACCGCCGCCGCCTCTCGGGCCTGGAGTTCCTGCCGCCGCGCCGCGAGCTCGGCGAGCCACGCCTCGATCGCGGATCGGGCCGAAGCAGCACCACCGGAGCCGAGATCCCGCGGCGAGAGCGCTGCCGCCCCACGCCAGCGTTCCTCGAGTTGCAGCAGCGTGCCCTCGTGCGCCGCGCGCTCCCGCGCTGCCTGCTGCCCGCGCGTCGCAGCCGCGGCGATCCTGCCCACCAGCTCCCCGAGCCGGCGTTCACAGGTGGTGAGACGCGCCTGCAGGCCGCCCACCCGCTCCTGCCAGCTGCGCACGAGCCCCGCCGCAGGTGGCGCCTCCGCGGCGAAGGGATGCGCCTCCGAGCCGCAGAGCGGACACGGCTTGCCCGGCACCAGCTCCTCGCGTCGCCCCTCGAGATCGAGCATCGCCCGCGCGCCGTCGAGGGCCGTCCGGGCCAGCGCCAGCTCCTCCTCGATCGACGCTCGCTCGCCGTCGGCAGCGGCGCGCTCCGCCTCGAGCCCAGCGCCGTCCGACGCCGCCGCCTTCTCCTGCGCCGCGGCGCTTCCGCGCGCAGCGTCGACCCGAGAAGCCTCGGCGCAGAGCCCCTCGAGCAGCCGCGCCTGCGCCGCCTCTTCCTCCCACGCCCTGCCGTGGGCGCGCACCGCTGCGAGCGCCTCCGCCGGCGCCGCACCTTCCGCCTGCTGCAGCGCCGCCTCTGCCGCATCCACCTGCGCCTGCGCCGCCTCCCGCGCGGCAACGGACCGCTCCAGCGCAGCCGCTGCATCTGCCGCCGCCTGCTCCAGCGCCGGCAGTGCCGCGAGCCCCGCGCGTCGCTCTGCATCGAGCCCCGCCGCGCGCTCGAGCGTCGCCTGCCAGCGCTCCCACTGCGCTGCCACCGGCTCCCAGCAGACTTCCGCCAGCCGGAAGGCCTCGATCCCCTCGAGCTGCTCCCGGAGCGAGGCCTCCTCGCCCTGCAACTGCTCCAGCCGCCCGCGCAGCTCCACGAGTCGCGCCTCGAGCCGGCGCGCCTCGTCGCCCGCCTCGCTCCGCCGCTTCTCGGCTGCGGTGATCTCCACGTCGCGCTGCCGCGCCTCCTCGATCTGCGGCCCCAGCACCTCCCGCGCCGCAGCCTCCGCCCGCTCCCGCTCCGCAGCTGCAGCGACCTCGGCAGCCGCCCCTTCGATCGCCCCCGCTGCAGCAGCCGCCTCCGCCTCCGCCTGCGCGAGGAGCCCCGCCGCAGCCTCGCTCCGCCGCGCCGCCTCGTCCGCGCCGTGGACGAGGGGGCGCAGCTCCGCCACCTCCTCCACCTGCCGCAGCGCCTCGCGCCCCGGCGCCGCCGCCTCCCAGGCGCTCTCCGCCTCCCGAAGCGCTGCAGCAGCCGCCGCCTCCGCCGCCACCGACGCCTCCTGCGTCCGGTACCAGCGCACCGCCTCCCCGGCAGCCTCGAGCGCAGCGCGCGCAGCACCGAAGGCCACCTCCCGCTCCCGCAGCTCCGCCTCGAGGGCGGCCCGCGCCTCCGCGTCGAGGACGGGCAGCGCCCCGTGCTCGATGCGCAGCGCTGCCAGGGCCTGCTTCGCCGCGGCGAAGCGCTCGTGGGCCTTCACCGAGAGCTCCCGGTAGATCGCCGTCCCCGTCACCGCCTCGAGGAGCTCGGCGCGCTTCTTCTCGTCCGCCCGGAGGAAGGCGGCGAACTCGCCCTGCGCGAGGAGCACCGAGCGGCAGAACTGCTCGTAGTCGAGCCCCACCCGGTTCCGGATCTCCGCCCGCACCTCGGTGAGGACCCTGCCGATCGCCGTCCCCTCGCTGTCCCAGAGCTCGTGGTTCACCGTCTGCAGGTTGCCGTCCGCCCTCCCCCGCGCCCTGCGCGCGGTCCAGCGCGCGCGGTAGCGGCTGCCGTCCCTGCCGACGAACTCCACCTCGGCATGTCCGGCGCCAGCGCCCCGGCGCAGGATCGAGCGGGCGTCGGTGTTCTGGATCCGCTGCCCGTCCTCCGCCCGCCCGACCTCGTGACCCCGCCCCGTCACCGAGGCGATCCGCGGCGTGGTGCCGAAGAGCGCGAGGCAGAGGGCGTCGAGCAGCGTGGTCTTGCCGGCGCCGGTGGGCCCGGTGATGGCGAAGAGCCCCGCCCGGTCGAGGGGCGCCGCGGTGAAGTCGACGGCGAAGGCGCCCTCGAGGCTGGCGAGATTCTCGCCCCGGATCGCGAGGATCTTCATCGGCTCTTCTCCTGGTGCACGGCGTCGAGGAGCTCGTCGAAGGCGGCGAGCAGATCCGGAGGCGGCGCGCCCTCGTAGCGCTTGCGGTAGCAGTTGGCGAAGACCTCGCCGGGCTTCAACTCGTCGAGCATCCGGTCCACCACCTGCTCCGCGAGGCTCCTGCCGTCGCCGGAGAGCTCGACGCCGAGCCGCACCAGCCGCGCCGCCCGCCCGGCGAGCGCCGCCTCGACCCGGGCCCGCAAGCCCGGTTCCGGCGCCTCGAGCCGGGTCCGCACCTCGAGGAAGGGCAGCTCGTGATCCGCCTCCTCCCCGCGCTTCGGCAGCTTCTTCAGCGCGGCCAGCAGCTCCTCTGGCGGCAGCGTGCCCGTCTTCGGGACGCGGAGCAGCTCCACCGCCCGCGGCACCGGGATCTCCTCGATCGACCCGAGCTTCTCCCCCTCGAGCTCCACGAGGCAGACCTGGTGCCGGTAGTCGATCTCCGCCATGGAGAGCGGCAGCGGCGAGCCGCTGTAGCGGACGTTCTCCCGCCCCACCCGCTGCGGCCGGTGGAGGTGGCCGAGGGCGGCGTAGGCCACGTCCTCAGGGAAGATGTCGAGGGGAAGGGCGTGCTGGTTGCCGCCGAGGATCCGCCGCTCCGAGAGCTCGGAGATCTCACCCTTCACCATGTAGCAATGGCCCATCGCCACGATCGCCTGCTCCGGCTCGCGCCGCGCCCGCGCCGCCTCGAGCACCTCGGCGTAGACCGCGCGCACGCCTTCGATCAGCGGATCGTCCGCGCCCTCCCGGGGCAGCAGATCCGCCGGCCGGAGGAAGGGGACCGCGGCGACCCAGGCCGCCACCTCGCCCCGCCCGTCCCGCAGCGGCACCAGCAACCGCTCCACCTCCAGCGCCCGGGAGGCCCCCCTCGGCAGCCCGCCCACCACGCGGACGTCGAAGCCGACGAAGAGCGGCGCCGGCGCGTCGAGCCGATCCGCCGAGTCGTGGTTCCCGCCGATCACCACGATGTCGAGGGCGGGAAAGCGTCGCCGGGCCTCCGCCACGAAGCGGTACCAGATCGCTTGCGCCGCTGCGGACGGGTTGGCGGTGTCGAAGACGTCGCCGGCGACGAGGAGCGCGTCGACCTGCCGGGCCTCGATCGTCCCGAGGAGCCACGCGAGGAACGAGCGGTGCTCGTGCTCCCGGGGCAGGTCGTGGAGCGTGTGCCCCAGGTGCCAGTCGGAGGTGTGGAGGATGCGCATCGAAGTTCCCTCGCCTGCAATGGCGACGGACCTTACCAGCCCCCTCTGACACTGGGTCCAGCCTTCGCAAAACCCGCAAACATCCCGCGCGCTTGCACGCCCCGGCTCAGACCCGCCGCTCCTCGCGCCGGAGCAGCCGCCGGATGTTGCCGCTGTGCCGGACGAAGATCACGAGGACCATCGCCAGAATCCCCCAGGCGAACGCCGGCGAGGGCGCCACCAGGAAGGCCACCAGCGCCGCCGTGAGCGCGCCGGCCAGCGAGCCCAGCGAGCTCACCCGGAAGGCCTTGTAGAGGCCGACGTAGACCACCACCCCGGCGAGCGCCGCCAGCGGCACCAGCGCCAGGTTCACCCCCAGGGCCGTCGCCACGCCCTTGCCCCCACGGAAGCGCAGGTAGATCGGGAAGCAGTGGCCGATGAAGGCGGCGAAGCCCACCGCCGCCATCCACCACGGATCCGCCAGCAACTTCGCCGCGAGGAGCGCGGGCACGAAGCCCTTCGCCGCGTCGAGGAGGAGCACCAGCGCCGCGACCCGCTTGCCAGCGGCGCGGGCGACGTTGGTGGCGCCGATGTTGCCGGAGCCGACCAGCCGCACGTCGATACGGGCGAAGCGCCGGGCCACGAGGAGGCCGAAGGGGACCGCGCCGAGGAGGTAGGCGCCGACGAGAAACGCGAGGTTCAACGGGGTCCCCCCTGCCAGGAGAGCCACGCCCAGTTGGCGGAGAAGAGCGCCAGGGGGCCCCAGCGGGTGAGAAGGCGGTGCGGCCGGAAGACGGGCAGCTGCAGCCCCGGCACCAGCCAGGAGAGGCCGATGGCCAGCGAGAAGAGGCCCCAGGCGTAGAAGGCGAGCGTCGCCAGGGGCGAGGCGGAGAGCGCCCCGAGCAGGTCGAGCCGCGCCGCCCGCACGAAGGCCCTGGTGAAACCGCAGGTGCCGCAGGGCCAGCCGGTGAATCGCTGGAAGTGGCACGAGGGCCAGAGCCGCTGCACCGCCGGCAGCAGCGGAAAGAGCCACGCGGCGATCCAGGCGACGGCGCCGGCGCCGGCGAGCGCATCCCAGCGGGAGGGGCGGTCGGGCCTGCGCGTCCACTCGATCGCGATCACGCGTCCTCCTCCCGGCGGCATTGTCGGTCGCGATCGCCGGTCTACCCGAAACGGGAGGCAGCGGGCAACGGCGCACGCCAGCAGCGGCGCCTTGCAGCAGCGCCGCCCCCTGCACACGCTACCCGCTGTCGCGGGAGCCGAAGCTCCCCCTGGAGGCGATCGATGGAGCTCCACCGCCTGGCGCTCGTGGCCCTGCTGGCAGTGGCCTGCGGCGCCAAGCCCGCAGAGCAGCAGAAGGATCCGGCCCGCCCCACCCTGCAGCTGATCCAGGGGCCGCAGGCGGTGCCGAGGGTAACGCCCCCAGCAGGCGAGCTGAACGGCGCCCTGCCCACCCTGGCGCCGCTGGTGGAGGCGGTGCGACCCACCGTGGTCGGCGTGACCACCCGCGCGACCCTCGATCCGGAGGAGGCGCCGCCCGAGCTCCGGGAATTCTGGCGGCGCTTCTTCGGCAACGAGGCCCCTCCCTTCGAAGGCGGGCCGCAGGGGCCGCAGACCGGCGTGGGCTCCGGCGTGATCATCGATCCCCAGGGGATCGTGCTCACCAACAACCACGTGGTCGAAGGCGCCGAGGAGGTGCTGGTCAAGACCGCGGACGAGAAGGAATACACCGCCGAGGTCCTCGGCACCGATCCCGAGACCGACATCGCCGTGCTCCGCCTCAAGGAGGTGAAGGGCAAGCTCCCGGCGGCGCGGCTCGGCTCCTCGGATCCCTTGCGCGTCGGCGATTTCGTGGTGGCGATCGGCAGCCCCTTCGGCCTCGAGCTCACCGTCACCAGCGGGATCATCTCGGCCAAGGCCCGGGTGATCGGCGCCGGCCCCTACGACGACTTCCTCCAGACCGACGCAGCGATCAACCCGGGCAACTCCGGCGGGCCCCTCTTCGATCTCGGCGGGAACGTGGTGGGGATCAACACCGCCATCGTCGCCACCGGCGCCGGGATCGGCTTCGCCGTCCCCATCGACCTCATCCGCGCCTTTCTCCCGCAGCTCGTCGAGGCGGGGCGCGTGGTCCGCGGCTACCTCGGCGTCGGGATCCAGGATCTCACCCCGGAGCTCGCCGCCGCCCTCGAGCTGAAGCGGCGCAAGGGCGCGGTGGTCGCCTCGGTCCAGCCCGATGCGCCTGCAGCAGGCGAGCTGCGCATCGGCGACGTGGTGATCGGGATCGAGGGGCAACCGGTGGAGGGTGCCGCCCAGCTCTCGCGGCGGGTGGCGCAATTCGAGCCTGGCGCGAAGGTCGACCTGACCCTGCTCCGCGACGGCAAGGAGCGGAAGGTGGAGGTGAAGCTCGGCGAGCGGCCCCGGGAGCCCGGCGTCCGGCGGCCCGGCGACGAGGCGCCGCAGCGCGAGGGCCCCCTCGGCCTCTCGCTCCAGGAGGTGCCCCGCGAGCTGCAGCAGCAGCTGCGCATCCAGGGCGGCGCCCTGGTGGCCGACGTGCAGCCGGGCTCCCGGGCGGCGGAAGCAGGGCTGCAGCCCGGCGACATCGTGGTGGAGGCGGACCGCAAGGCGGTGCGCTCGCCCCGCGATCTGGCCGAGACCGCGAAGAGGGCCGGCAACCGGCCCCTGCTCCTCCGCGTGGTGCGCGAGGAGGGCGCCGCCTTCGTGGTGGTCCCCCCGGCCCGCGATGCAGAGTGACTCAGGGCGCCTCGAGCAACGCGAGCAGCGCCTCGCCGTAGAGGCGCTGCCGCTTCTCCCCGAGCCATGGCACCTGCGCGAGCTCGTCGAGATCCGCTGGCGGCTGCGAGGCGAGCCGGTCGAGGACCGGCGTGGGCAGGATCACCGATGGGGTGACGCCCCGCGCCTTCGCCGTCTCGTTGCGGAAGGCCTTGAGCCTTTCCTCCCGATCCCGGCGCTCCGGATCCCGCCGCCCCTCGTGCGCCGGCGGCGGCGGCAGCTCGCCCCGCGCCCCGGCGAGGGAGAGCCGCTCGATCTCGGCGAGGAGCTCGCGCCCCGCCACCTTGACGAAGGAGCCCTTCACCCCGGGGATCCGGGCGAGCTCCCGCTCGTTCTTCGGAAGCCGGGTGGCGATCTCGCCCATCGCCGCGTTGGCGAGGACCCTGCCCACCGGCACGTCCCGTGCGGACGCCTCGCGGTGCCGGAGGCGATCCACCACCCCGGCGACGGCCAGGCCGAGGGCGGTGCGGGCGGTGGTGGGGAGCTTGAGCCGGGGCGGCGCCTCGGGCTGCGCCGCCTCCCAGGCGATCCGCTCGAATTCGAGCTCGAGCTCCTCCCAGATCTCCTTCTCCTTCGCCTCCCGCTCCAGCTCCGCTGCGAGGGGGAGCAGGTAGCGCACGTCGTCGGCGACGTAGGCGTGGAGCTCGGGAGGAAGGGGGCGCTGGCCGAAGTCGGCGGTCTGGTGCTCCTTGGCGAGGCGCACGCCGAAGCGGGACTCCACCAGGTTGCCGAGGCCGACCCTGTCGACCCCGAGGAGCGTGGCGGCGCGGTGGGTGTCGAAGAGGCCCTGAACGTGCAGGCCCTCCCGCGCCAGCACGCGCAGGTCGCCCTGCGCGTCGTGGAAGACCTTGCGCTTGCCGGGATCGGAGAAGGCCGGCGCGAGGGCCTGCGGCGCGACACCCTCGGCGAGGGTATCGACCACGATGATCTCGTCCTCGGTGGCGATCTGCACGAAGCAGAGGCGCCACCGGTAGGCGTACATGGCGTTGGTTTCGACGTCGACCGCCAGGGCCGGGGCTGCTGCCAGGGCCTGCTGCAGGCCGGGGAGCGCCGCCGCGCCGGCGACGTCGATGATGCGGTGGGGCTGCGTGCTCACGGGCGGCACCCTACCCGCCCGTGGGCCGGAGCTCCAAGCGCTTACTTGGCAGCGTCGAGCAGGGGCGCGAGCTCGCCGCGCTCGTGCATCTCGCGGACGATGTCGCAGCCACCGACGAACTTTCCGTCGACGTAGAGCTGGGGGATCGTCGGCCAGTTCGCGTACTCCTTGATCCCCTGGCGGATCTCCGGGTCCTTGAGCACGTCGTAGGCCGCCACCTCGGTGGCGCCGGCGCTGCGCAGTGTCTCCACCGTGGAGGCCGAGAAGCCGCACATCGGCATGTGGGGCGAGCCCTTCATGAAGAGGACCACCTTGTGGCCCTGCACCATCTCGTCGATCCGCTTGCGGAGCTCCTCGTTCACTTGCTGCCTCCGGTCCGGGCCCACTGGTCCGGGGTGTAGGTCTTGAGTGCCAGCGCGTGCAGCGAGCCAGCGTCGATCTGCGCCCGAAGGGGCGCGTAGACCATCTGGTGCTGCTCCACCATCGTCTTGCCGGCGAATGCCTCGGATACCACCCGGGCCTGGAAATGATCGCCGGTGCCGGTGGTGTCGATGACCTCCACCTCGGCGCCGGGGAGCGCGGCGACGATGCGCCGCTCGATGTCCTTGGGGTCGAGCATGGGGCCTTTCGTAGCGTCCGGCAGCGAGACCTGCAACCGGTTCCTCGGGGGCTCGCTCCCGGGAAAAAGGCGAACTCCCCGATTGGCATCTTGACCCGGCGGCATAACTCATGCTGCAAGCCGGTTCGAAACGCGACTCCCACTTGGGAAAGGTGGGAGAGTTGTGGTAAGGAGCGCCGCCGCCTGGGGTGGCGTCGCAGTATCGAGACCCTGCAAGCACGCTGACCGTGCCCGGCCTCGCCGTGGAGACCCGGCAGCTCTGTTTAGACCAAGGAAGGAATCACCGTGGCCTCTATGAAGCTGGACATGATCCGCAACATCGGGATCTCCGCGCACATCGACTCGGGCAAGACGACGCTCTCCGAGCGCATCCTCTTCTACACCGGCAAGGTGCACGCGATTCACGACGTCCGCGGCAAGGACGGCGTCGGCGCGAAGATGGACTCGATGGACCTGGAGCGTGAGAAGGGCATCACGATCCAGTCGGCCGCCACCTATTGCGAGTGGAAGGGCCACAACATCAACCTCATCGACACCCCCGGCCACGTGGACTTCACCATCGAGGTGGAGCGCGCGCTCCGCGTCCTCGACGGCGCGATCCTCGTGCTCTGCTCGGTGGCCGGTGTGCAGTCGCAGTCGATCACGGTCGACCGCCAGATGAAGCGCTACAACGTTCCGCGCCTCGCGTTCGTCAACAAGATGGACCGCGCCGGCGCGAACGCCCTCCGCGTCGCTGGCCAGCTGAAGGAGAAGCTGGGCCACAACGTGGTGATGATGGTGCTCCCGATCGGCGCCGAGGATCGCTTCCAGGGCGTCGTCGATCTCGTCCGCGAGAAGGCCGTCTACTTCGACGGCGACAACGGCGAGAACGTCCGCGAGGAGGCCGTGCCTGCCGAGATGGTGGACCAGGTCGCCGAGTACCGCCAGAAGATGATCGAGACCCTCGCCGACGTCGACGATCAGATCGCCGAGAAGTTCCTCGCCGACGAGATGCCGACCATCGAGGAGATCGTCGGGGCGGTCCGCCGCGCGACCCTCGCGCTCAAGATCACCCCCGTGTTCTGCGGCTCGGCCTACAAGAACAAGGGCGTGCAGGTCCTCCTGGACGGCGTGCTCAGCTACCTGCCGAACCCGGAAGAGATCAACAACTTCGCCCACGACCAGAAGAACAACGAGGAGAAGGTCAAGCTGGAGAGCGACGCCTCCAAGCCCTTCGTCGGCCTCGCGTTCAAGCTGGAAGATGGCCGCTACGGTCAGCTGACCTACATGCGCATCTACCAGGGCACCGTCCGCAAGGGCGACTTCATCTACAACGTGTCGAACGGCATGAAGAAGGTGAAGGTCCCCCGCCTGGTCCGCATGCACTCGGACGAGATGAACGACATCGAGGAGGCATCCGGTGGCGACATCGTGGCGCTCTTCGGTGTGGAGTGCGCCTCGGGCGACACCTTCACCACCGGCGAGGTCCAGTACACGATGACCTCGATGCACGTGCCGGAGCCGGTGATCAAGCTGGCCGTCGCCCCCAAGGACAAGACGGCGCAGGCCAACTTCTCCAAGGCCCTCAACCGGTTCACCAAGGAGGATCCCACCTTCCGCGTGACCCGTGACGAGGAGTCGGCACAGACCATCATCGCCGGCATGGGCGAGCTCCACCTCGACATCTACGTGGAGCGCATGAAGCGCGAGTACGGCTGTGAGGTGATCGTCGGCAAGCCCCAGGTGGCCTACCGCGAGTCGATCTCCCAGCGCGCCGAGTTCAACTACACCCACAAGAAGCAGACGGGTGGCTCGGGCCAGTACGCGAAGGTGGTCGGCTACATCGAGCCGCTGCCGGAAGACGCGATGCAGCAGTTCGAGTTCGTGGACGAGATCGTCGGTGGCTCCATTCCCCGCGAGTTCATCCCGGCCTGCGAGAAGGGCTTCGTCGACGCGATCTCCAAGGGTTCGCTCATCGGCTTCCCCGTCGTGGGCACCCGCGTCGTGATCAACGACGGCGCCTTCCACGCGGTGGACTCTTCGGAAATGGCGTTCAAGACCGCCTCGATCCAGGCGTTCCGCGAGGGCTACGCCAAGGCGGGCGCGCAGATCCTCGAGCCGATCATGAAGGTCGAGGTCCAGACCCCCGAGGAGTTCCAGGGCGCCGTGATCGGTGGCCTGAACCAGCGCCGCGGCGTGATCCTCGGCTCGAACACCAACGAGGGCTTCACCACCGTCGAGTGCGAGGTGCCGCTCTCCGAGATGTTCGGCTACTCCACCGACCTCCGGTCGGCCACCCAGGGCAAGGCGGAGTTCTCCATGGAGTTCGCCAAGTACGCTCCGGTGCCGCGCATGGAGCAGGAGAAGCTGATCGCGCAGTTCAAGGAGAAGAAGGCCGCCGAGCAGAAGTAAGGCGTCCTCGCGCGTGTTCTCCACGGGGGCCGGTATCGTTCTTCGATGCCGGCCCCCGCGTATTTTCCGCGCGCCCCCCGCGAAGGCAGGCGCGCACCACGAGGCCTTCAGGCTCCTGGAGGCGTCAGGCAGGAGGGGTTCCCATGCCCAACATCCAGGTAACGGGCGTCACCAAGGCCTACGGCAGCAAGAAGCTCTTCGAGGACGTGAACGTCTCGTTCTCCGAGGGGCGGCGCTACGGCCTCACCGGTCCCAACGGCGCCGGCAAGTCGACCTTCATGAAGATCCTCGCCGGCGAGCTCGAGCCCGACGCCGGCTCGGTCTCGCGGCCGAAGAAGACCTCCGTCCTGAAGCAGGACCAGTACGCCTACGAGGACGTGCGGGTCCTCGACGTGATCCTCATGGGCAACAAGCCCCTGTGGGACGCGATGCAGGAGAAGGAGAAGGTCCTCGCCCTCCCCGAGATCGGCGACGCGGAAGGGATGCGCCTCGGCGAGCTCGAGATGGTGATCGCGGAGGAGGACGGCTACACCGCCGAGGCGGACGCCGGCGACCTGCTCTCGGGCCTCGGCATCCCCATCGAGGATCACGAGAAGCCGATGCGCGAGTTGCAGGGCGGCCTCAAGCTCCGCGTCCTCCTCGCCCAGGCGATCTTCGGCAAGCCCGAGGCGCTGCTCCTCGACGAGCCCACCAACAACCTCGACCTCGACTCGATCCGCTGGCTCGAGCGCCACCTCGAGAACTACGAGGGCGTGCTGATCACGATCTCCCACGATCGGCACTTCCTGAACGCGGTGTGCACGCACATCGCCGACATCGACTACAACACGATCATCACCTACACCGGCGGGTACGACGACATGGTCGTCGCCAAGAGCCAGGTGCGGTCGCGGGTCGAGTCGGAGAACGCCGAGAAGCAGAAGAAGATCGCGCAGCTCCAGGACTTCATCGCCCGCTTCTCCGCCGGTACCCGCGCCAGCCAGGTGCAGAGCCGCAAGAAGCAGATCGAGAAGCTGCAGCTCGGCGATCTCAAGCGCTCCAACATCGAGCGCCCCTTCATCAAATTCGAGCAGAAGCGCCCCTCGGGCAAGCAGACGCTCACCCTCGAAGGGCTCACCAAGCGCTGGCCGGAGCGGACGGTCTGCGAGAACTTCGACGCGCTCGTGCTCAAGGGCGAGAAGGTCGCGATCATCGGCAAGAGCGGCCTCGGCAAGACCACGCTCTGCAAGATGCTGATGGGCGAGGTGGAGCCCGACGCCGGCAAGATCACCTGGGGCCACGAGGCCACGGTGGGCTACCTGGCGCAGGACCACCGCGAGTCGATCCCCGACGGGACCACCGCCGCCACCTGGCTCCACGGCTTCGACGAGAAGGCGGGCAACGAGGAGGTCCGCGGCCTGCTGGGCCGGATGCTCTTCAAGGGCGAGGAGGGCATGAAGCCCACCGAGGCCCTCTCCGGTGGCGAGGGCGTGCGCCTCGTCTTCGCCAAGCTGATGCTCACGAAGGACAACGTGCTCGTGCTCGACGAGCCCACCAACCACCTCGACCTCGAGTCGATCGTGGCGCTGGGCGACGCGCTGGAGCGCTACGAGGGCACCTGCTTCGTGGTCTCCCACGACCGCGACCTGATCAGCGGCTTCGCCACCCGGATCTGGGCCTTCACCGAGGACGGCCTGATCGACTTCAAGGGTACCTACGACGAGTATTTCGCGAAGTACGGCGAACAGACGGGCGGCAAGGGCAAGCGCTGATCCCCAGCCCGACGCACGAAGAGGGCGTCCCGGCTCGCGCCGGCGACGCCCTCCTACGTTCCTGCGCAGCGCGCTGGCGTTCAGCCGGCCCGGGCCGGCGCCGATGGCGCGCTCGCCAGCAGGCAGCGCAGCCGCTCGGTCTCGATCGGCTTCACCAGGTGGACGTCGAAGCCGGCAGCGAGGGCCCGCTCCCTGTACTCCGGCGCGCCGTAGCCGGTGAGGGCGACGAGGTGGATCGCCGCGCCGCCCTCGCTCTCCCGCAGTCGACGGGCGAGCTCGAAGCCGTCGATTCCCGGGAGCCCGAGGTCGACGAGGGCCACGTCGGGCCGGATCCGCAACCCCAGCTCCAGCCCCCTGGCGCCGTCCGCAGCGGCGTGGACCTCGTGGCCCCACGCCTCGCAGACCTCGCGGAGCGTCTCCCTGATGTCGTTGTTGTCCTCGACGAGGAGGATCCGGCGTCGGGTCTCGCCGCCGTCGGTCCCGGCGCGGGCGTCGTTGGCCGCCTCGCCTGCCAGCGCCGGAAGCACCACCTCGAACTCGGCGCCGCGGCCGACGCCCTCGCTGCGGGCGGTGACCGAGCCGCCGTGGAGCCCCACCAGCCGCCGCACCAGGCTGAGCCCGATCCCCAGCCCCCCGCGGGAGCGCGCCAGCGGCACGTCGCCCTGCACGAAGGTGTCGAAGATGGCGGAGAGCTTCTCGGCGGGGATGCCCATCCCCGTGTCGGTGACCCGGATCACCGCGCGGTCGCCCTCCTGTGCGAGGGAGAGACCGATGCTGCCGCCGGGCTCGGTGAATTTCGCGGCGTTGTCGAGGAGGTTGGTGATCACCTGCTCGATCCGGGTGGGATCGCCCTCCACCCAGACCGGCGTGTCGGGGAGGCTCACCCGGAAGTCGAGGCCGTTCTTGAGGGCCCAGCGCTCCTCCGCCACGACGCCGAGGCGCGCGAGGATCATGCTGAGGTCGATGCGCTTCTTGTCGAGGTGGACGAGGCCGCGGGTCACCCGGGAGACGTCGAGGAGGTCGGAGACGATCCGGTCGAGGTGGAGCGACTGCCGCTTGATCACGTCGCGGCTCCAGCTCTCCTTGCGGTCCCGTGCTTCGTAGCGCTCGAGGAGCGTGGTGGCGGTGAGCATCGCCGCGAGCGGATTGCGCAGCTCGTGCGCGAGCATGGCGAGGAACTCGTCCTTGCGGCGGTCCGCGTCCGCGAGGCGCTCGGCCCGCGCGCGCAGCTCACCCTCGGCCTGCTTGATCCGCAGGAGCGACTTCACCGTGGCGACGAGCTCGACGTGCTCGAAGGGCTGGGTGAGGTAACCGTCCGCGCCCACCTCGAGCCCCTGCACCTTGCGCTCGGTGGAGACGAAGGTCGCCGAGGTGAGGAGCACGCCGATCGAGGCGGTGTTCGGATCCTGCTTCAGCTGCGCGCAGACGTCGTAGCCGGAGAGGTCGGGTAGCTCGACGTCGAGGACGATGACGTCGGGCCGCTCGCCGACGCGGAGCAGCGCTTCCTGCCCCGTGGCGGCCTCGATCACCTGGAAGCCGGAGCGCTGCAGCATCCGGCTCACGGTGTACCGCGCCGCCTCGTCGTCGTTGACGTTGAGGATGCGGAAGCGTTCGAGCTCGCCCAGCATCGCCCTACTCCTTGCGCACCGCGCCGACCCCTGCCTTCTCGAGTGCGTCCCGGATCCGCTTGATGGCGAGCTCCCGGGAGAGTTCCTCCCAGAAGGGATCGCGGTACATCTCCTCGAAGAGCCGCACGCCGAGGTGCGCCGCCAGCGTGGGCGCCCAGCGCAGCGCGTTGCCGCCGATGACGAGGGGGAGCCCGTCGCCGAAGGCCTCGCGGAGGCGGGAGACCGCGGTGCGGAGCGCCGGCACGTTGAAGGAGAGGGTCACCGAGAGGGCGAGGACGTCGGGACGCTCGGCCCGGACCATCTCGACCAGGCTGTCGGTCGGCACGTTGGCCCCGAGGAAGCGCACGTCGAAGCCGGCGAGGTCCGCCGTATCGGCGGCGAGGCGCGCGGGCAGGTCGTGGAGCTCCCCCTCGACACAGGCGACCCAGAGCTTCTGGCCCCGGTCCCTCGCCCGTTCCGCCCGGTCGTAGAGATGGGCCAGCACGATCTGGGAGATCGCGGTGGCCATGTGCTCCTGCGCGATCGAGACCCGGTTCTCCTCCCAGAGCCTGCCGATCTCGCGCTGCGCCTCCTGCACCACCGCCTGCAGGTCGGCGGTGGTGAAGCCGCCCGCGAGCCCCTCCTCGAGGATCACCGCGGAGGCGCCGCGGCGATCGCCGCGGAGCTGTGCCGCGCGGTAACGGCCCCGCCGCGTCTCGCGCGGGCTGGTCGGGTCGTGTGCGACGTCCATCGGTGATCCAACCTACCTCGATACGGAGGTCGATCCACAGACTGCCAGTCCGGGCTCCCCGTCGAGCCCGGGGGCGTGGTTGGGGCAGTCGAATGCGGGCCGTCCGCAAGGGAAAGCACGATTCCCGCCCCCGCCAAGGGGCTTGGCTGGCGAACGTGTCCGGTCGTCGACTCTTTCTCGCCTGCCCGGCAGGCCTCAGCCCGGCTCGGCGGCCTGGTCCGGCGCGACGGGGCGGGGAAAGAGCAGCCCCACCGCGAGGGCGAGGGCCGCGAGGCAGGCGATCACCACGAAGCTGGTGTGCAGCCCAGCGGCGAGGGCGCCGGAGAGGCTGCGCAGCAGGCTGGCGGGGAGGCTCGCGCCGTGCTCCGGTCCGAGGAGCTGGTCCGCCGCACCGGGCGGAACACCGGGCTGCGCCGCCAGGGAGGCGGCGATGATGCCGCCGAGCGCCCCCACCGAGAGCGCGCCGCCGATGGTGCGGAAGAACATCGTGCTGGCGGTGGCCACACCGCGGCGCTGCCAGGAGACCGCCGTCTGCACGGCGAGGAGGAGCGCGGTGTTGGCGAGGCCCATCCCCGTCCCGAAGAAGAACATCAGCGTGCCCACGAGCCAGAGTGGGACACCGGGATCGACCACGAGGGCCACCGCGATCGCCGACGCCGCGGTGAGGGCGAGGCCCAGCCGGATCATCGGCCGGAAGCCGATCGACGGGATCAGCTTGCCGCTCAGGGTCGAGGCGATCGGCCAGCCGATCACCATCGGCGTGATCGCGCGGCCTGCGTCGGCGGCGGAGCCGCCGAGGACCGACTGCACGAAGAGCGGCACGTAGGTGACGGTCGCCATCATCGCCGCGCCGATGAGGGCGCCGGCGAGGCTGGAGAGGCCGATCACCCGATCGCGGAGGAGATCGAGCGGCAGGATCGGCTCCTTCGCCCGGCTCTCCACCCAGGCGAATGCAGCGAGCAGGACCACGGCGGCGGCGAGGGGCCAGGGGCCGATACCGGCGGAGGTGGCGGCGAGCAGGGCGAAGATCCCGGCGCCGAGCAGCGCCGCGCCGCCGTAGTCGAGCCGGTGCGCGCGCCGCTCCACCGACTCGTGGAGGAAGAAGAAGATCAAGCCCATCGAGAGGAGGCCGAAGGGCACGTTGAGCAGGAAGATCCAGTGCCAGGAGAGCCACTTCACGATGAAGCCGCCGAGCAGCGGGCCCACCAGCCCGGCGAAGCCCCAGATCGCGCCGATGGCGCCCTGCACCTTCGCCCGCTCCTCGAGCGAGTAGATGTCGCCGATCACGGTGAGGACGATCGGCTGCACCGCGCCGGCGCCGAAGCCCTGGAGCGCGCGGAAGAAGACGAGCTGGAGCATCGTGGCCGAGAGGCCGCTCGCCACGGATCCGGCGAGGAAGACGGCGAGGCCGAAGAGCAGAATCGGCTTCCTGCCGTAGAGATCGGCGAGCTTGCCGAAGATCGGCACCATCACCGTCGAGGCGAGGAGGTAGGCGGTGAAGACCCAGGCGTAGAGGTGGATGCCGCCGAGGTCACCCACCACCGTCGGCATCGCGGTAGAGACGACGGTCATCTCCATCGCCGCCAGGAACATCGAGAGCATGAGGGCGGTGAGGGTCAGGGGGCGATGGGTCTTCTTCACTGCGGTACCTCACGAGGTCCCGCATATAGCCCGCTGCCGCCCTGCCGGCCACTCCTTCGCAGCGCGTGAGTCAGCGACTCACGCACAGTGAAGCATCAATCGCGCCCCTGCCTCCGGCCACCGGGCACCCGCCGCCTGCCGTGCAGGTCTCCTTCCACGCGGTGGTAGTCCACGTTCGAGATGTCGACCGAACCCTCGGGGTTGGCGGTCTCGGGGCCTCGGTCGAGGTTCTCCACGCCGAGCTGGGCGTCGGTGACCACCGGCATCTCGCCGCGGGTGTAGCCCGGGCGCCCGCCGGATCCGCCGCCGGCGAAGGGGCCGGTCGGGTCGTTGCGCTCGTCGTCTTTGCGCGCCATCTGCGCCCTCCTGTCCGGTGAAGTTGCGGCCCATTCGTGGACCCCGCAACGAAGCGCGACAAAGCAGCTTGCCCCCTCGCCCGCTGGACCGGAGGATGGCCGGACGATGTACAAGTGGCTCTTCGTCCTCCTCCCCATCCTCGGCGGCGTCGCCGGCGGCCTGCAGGCACCGATCAACGGCGCTCTCGGCAAGCGGATCGGCGTCTTCGAGGCTGCAGCCGTCTCGTTCACCGTCGGCGCGGCGGTGGGCTGGCTGGTCAAGTGGGTGGTCGGACGGGGCGACATGGGCCGGCTCGCCGGCGCGCCCCTCTGGCAGCTGGTCGGCGGGGCCCTCGGCCTCGTCTTCGTCACCAGCCTCATCATCGCGGTGCCGCGGACCGGGGCGGCGGTGGCGATCTTCGCTGCGCTCCTCGGGCAGCTCGCCTTCGTGCTGCTCGCCGATCACTTCGGCTGGTTGGGGCTCACCAAGATCCCGTTCGGCCCGGGCCGCGCCGTGGGCCTCGTGCTCATGCTGGCAGGGGTGCTCCTCGTCTACCGCTCGCGCTGATCGCCGAAACGCTCGAGGTAGCGCTTCAGGTGCACCTTGCGCGCGGTGGAGGCCGAGCTCATGTAGCGGACCTTGCCGAAGATCGGCCGCTCCGGGCCCCAGGCCCTGTCGTAGCGACCGAAGCACCAGAGGATCCCGCTCCAGGAGTTGGGGTCCCTGCCGTCGAGAGCGTATTTGTTGTTGAGCTCGACGAGGGTGGCGAGGGCGGCCTGCGGCGTGGGCGACCACTCGAGGACCTTCTTTCCCCACAACATGCGGAGATAGTTGTGGATGCGGCCCTCCTCGAGGAGCTGCCGCTGCGCCGCGTTCCAGATCGGATCGGCGGTGCGCGCCTCCTCGAGCGCGGCGTGCGTGTAGAGCTGCGGCCGCTCGTCGGAAGCGTGATCCTCGAGAGTGCGCAGCGCCCACGGAGGCAGCGTCTCGTAGCGATCGTAGTCGGCGGTGCGCAGCGCGCAGCGGTTGAAGCCGAGCTCGCGCCAGGTGACGAGCTCGTCGAGGAAGGCCTCCGCCCCTGGCGACATCCGCCACCAGCCGGCACGCTTTCCGCCGCCGCTCTTCGGCAGCCTTTCCGCCGACCAGCCCTCCCGTGCCGCCAGCTCGGAGAAGATCTGGTGGACCGAGATCCTGCCGAAGTGGAGCCAGGGCGAGAGGCCGCTGGCAGCGTCCTCGTCGGGATCGTTGCGGTGATCGACGTAGCTGCCGAGCCGATCGCGGAGGAAGCGCCGCCAGCGCTGCACCGCGGCGCTGCTCCCGCCGTGGAGCTCCACCGGCGGGACGGTGTGGTCGAGGGGCAGCTTCGCGACAGCGCCCACGTCGCCGCGCAGGAGCGCGTGGTCGGCGGCAGGCCAGCGCGCGGTGATCGATCGCGGCAGCGCGCGCAGGGTGGGCAGCGCGACGCCGCGCAAGGGATCGGCCTTCGGCAGCTGCTCGAGGTGCGGGCGGAGGTTCCTCTGGAGGTGGAGGCGGAAGGAGGCGGCGGTGGTGAAGACCCGCTGGGTGGCCCGCATCGGCCACAGGCCGTTGGCGTCCACCGCCTCGAGGCGCACGCCCAGGCGCCCCGCCGCTGCGTCGAGCATGTGGGGGAGGAAGAAGGCCGGGTAGTCGTCGGTGACCACGACGCAGGCGCGCGCCGCCAGCGCCTCGAGCAGCCCCTTCCCGTGGCCGTGCACCGGCTCGACGTAGGGGTGGTAGAGCACCGGCTTCTTCGCCAGCGCGTCCCGGTTCTCGCCGAAGCCCTGGAGGAGGAAGCGGTGGAGCCGGTCGCTGGCCCAGCGGTAGCCCACCCGCAGCGCTTCGAGCACCACCAGCGGCTTGCCGAGGGCCTTCGCGTGCTCCACCGACCGCTGCAGGGCGAAGTTCCAGCCGGTGCGACGGAAGGCCACCATCCAGTGGAGCACGTAGTCGCCGCCGGGGCGGATCGGAGCGTCGTTGCAGCTGCGGATGCGGATCGCCGGGACCATGGCCAGCGAGGATGCACCGGCGGAAGGGGCGTTTCGACACCCCTTCCGGCCGAAGCATCAGGCAGGCACCGCCTCGCGGGCAGCGGTCTGCGGGAAGAGCAGGTCGACGAAGCGCTCGGCGGTGGGCTGCGGCTCGTGGTTGGCGAGGCCGGGTCGCTCGTTGGCCTCGATGATCACGTAGTCCGGCCCCTCCACCGTGGGAACGAGGAAGTCGAGCCCCACCACCGGGATCGAGAGCGCCCGGGCCGCCACCACCGCGGCCTCCGCCAGCGCCGGGTGGAGCTGCGCGGTGACGTCGTGGATGGTGCCGCCGGTGTGGAGGTTGGCGGTCTTGCGGACGGCGAGGCAGGTGCCTGCGGGAAGCACGTCCGTCATCGAGTGGCCCGCCGCCTTCACGCAGCGCTCGGTCTCCGCATCCATCGGGATCCGGCTCTCGCCGCCGGTGGCAGCGGCGCGCCGCCGGCTCTGCTTCTCGATCAGCTCGGCGATGGTGTGCCTGCCGGTGCCGGTGACCTCGGCGGGCTTGCGGATCGCCGCCGCCACCACCTCGTAGTCGATCACCACGATGCGGAGGTCCGATCCCGGGCAGAAGCGCTCGAGGATCACGTTGGCGTCGCAGACCCGCGCGCGCTCGATCGCCTGGCGGAGATCCGCCGGGGTCCGCACGTCGACGGAGATCCCCTTGCCCTGCTCGCCGCGGACGGGCTTGACCACCACGCTGCCCTGCGCCCGGAGGAAGGCCTCGTTCTCCTCGGCGAGGGTGGCGGCCTGTTGCGCCGGGACGCGCAGCCCCGCCGCCTCGAGGAGGCGCCGCGTGACCCGCTTGTCGTCGCAGCGGCTCATCGCCACCGCGGTGGTGAGCTCGGAGAGCGATTCCCTGCAGACCACCGAGCGGCCACCGAGGGAGAGCGAGAAGAAGCCGCCCTCCGCGTCGATCACCTCGACGCCGATGCCGCGCCGGCGCGCCTCCTTGATGATGATCGCCGCATAGGGGTTGAGGTCCGCCTCGGGCGGCGGCGCGATGTAGAGCGGCTCGTTGATCGAGTTCTTCCGCTTGAGGCAGAAGACCGGCACCCGCTGGAAGCCGAGCTTCTCGTAGAGCCCGATCGCGTGGCTGTTGTCGTGGAGCACCGAGAGGTCCATGAAGGCCCGGCCCCGCGCGACGAAATGCTCGGCGAGGTGGCGCACCAGGGCCTCGCCGATCCCCGGGTGCGGCGCCTGGGGATCGACCGCGAGGCACCAGAGGCTCGACCCCGACTCGGGATCGTCGAAGGCGAGCTGGTGGTCCACGCCGGTGACCGTTCCGACCACCTGGCCGGTCGCCACGTCCTCGGCCACCAGCCAGGTGATCACCCGCGACTGCCGGTGGCTCCAGATGAACGAGGGATCGGCGGAGACCATCTGCCGGGTGGCGTAGATCCGGTTGATCGCCTCGCAATCGGTCCGCTTGCGGAGCTGCCGGATCACGTAGCCCTGCGGCCGCACCCTGCCGGCGCGGTAGCGGTCGAGCCAGAGCCGGTAGGTATGCGAGGGGTCGAGGAAGAGCTCCTGCGGCGCCAGCGAGAGGATGACGTGGGGGTCGCGCAGGTAGAGCGCGATGTCGCGCTGCCCAGGCTCCTCCTCCATCAGCGTGCGCGCGAGCACGTCGGGCTCGGCGAAGGTATGGGCAAAGATCAGGCGACCCCAGCCGCAGGGAACGGCCACGTTGGCCTGCAGGACGGAAGGCTCCTGCGGATCGTGCCAGAGCTGCAGGCTCGGGCCGTGCTTGCGGTCGAGACGGGTGTCGTGGATACGGGGCTGCACCGGATGCCTCCAGTCGAACCGTTGCGAGGGGCGGTTAGAGACCGTGGGACTGCAGCCAGAGCTCGAGCAGGGCGACCTGCCAGAGCTTCGACCCGCGCAGCGGCGTGATGTGCTTCTCCGGATCGGCGAGCAGCGTCGCCACCCGGTCCGCCTGGAAGAGCCCGCGCTCCCTCGCCTGCCGGGAGCCCAGCGTCTCCTTCACCCGCTCGAGATAGGGGCCCTGCAGGTATTTGAGGGCAGGCACCGGGAAGTAGCCCTTGGGCCTGTCGATCACCTCGTGCGGGATCACGCGGCGGCCCGCCTCCTTGAGGACGCCCTTGCCGCCCTGCGCCACCTTGTACTCGGCGGGGATCCGCGCGCCCAGCTCCACCACCTCGTGATCGAGGAAGGGCACCCGGGCCTCGAGGCCGAAGGCCATGGTCTGGTTGTCCACCCGCTTCACCGGGTCGTCGACCAGCATCACCGTGGTGTCGATCCGCAGCGCCTTGTCCACCGCGCGCGACGCGCCGGGGCGGGCGAAATGCTCCTCGACGAAGGCGCGGCTGTGATCGGCGCCGACCCAGCGCGGCTGCATCGTGGCGGCGTACTCCTCCGGATCGCGATCGAAGAAGACCCTGCCGTAGTCGCCGACGGCGTCGTTGCTCTCCAGCATCGGCGGGTACCAGTGGTACCCGGCGAAGATCTCGTCGGCGCCCTGCCCGCTCTGCACCACCTTCACGTGCTTCGAGACCTCCTCGGAGAGGAGGAAGAAGCCGACGTTGTCGTGGCTCACCATCGGCTCGCTCATGGCGGCGATGCAGCGCTCGAGCGCGGGCAGCGCGCGCTTGGAGTCGACGGCGATCTTGTGGTGGTCGGTGCCGAAATGCCTCGCCACGATGTCGGAGTACTGGAACTCGTCGCCCGCCTCGCCGTTCACCGTCTCGAAGCCGATCGAGAAGGTGGAGAGCCCTTTCTGCCCCTCCTCCGCCAGGAGGCCGACGATGAGGCTGGAGTCGAGGCCGCCGGAGAGGAGCACGCCCACCGGCACGTCGGCGACGAGGCGGCGGCGCACCGCGCGGCGCAGGGTGTCGAGCGTGAGATCCTCCCAGTCGCGGGCGGAGAGCTTCTCGTCGCCTGCCCGGGGCTCGAAGCGCGGCTCCCAATAGCGGGTATCGCGGCGGTTTCCGTCGGCGTCGATCACCGCCACGGTGGCCGGGGGCAGCTTGCGCACGCCCCGGAGGATGGTGCGCGGCGGCGGCACCACCGAGTGGAAGTGCATGTAGTGGTGGAGCGCCACCTCGTCGATCGTGGTGTCGACCTCGCCGCCCGCGAGCAGCGCGGGGAGAGTGGAGGCGAAGCGGAGGCGGCTGCCGCTCTCGGCCAGGTAGAGCGGCTTGATGCCGAGGCGATCGCGGCCGAGGACCACGCGGCCGCTGTCGCGCTCCACGATGCAGAAGGCGAACATGCCCTGCAGCCGCTCCACGAAGGCGGGACCGAAGGCGTGGTAGGCCTTGAGCAGCACCTCGGTATCGCCGCTGGAGAAGAAGCGGTAGCCCCGCTCCTCCAGCTCGGCCCGGAGCTCCTTGTAGTTGTAGATGCAGCCGTTGAAGACGAGGCTGAGGCCGAGATCGCTGTCGACCATGGGCTGCGCCGCGTGATCGCTGAGGTCGATGATCTTGAGCCGCCGGTGGCCGAGCGCCACGCGCCCCTGGGCGTGAACGCCGGCGCCGTCGGGGCCACGGGGGGCAAGCGCCTCGGTCATCGCCGCGACCGCGGGTACCGAAGCAACGGAGCCGTCGAAGCGGATCTCTCCGCTGAAACCGCACATGTCGTTCTCCCTTCGCACGCACCTGCCCGCTGCGGCGATGGCCGCGCTGCTGCCGGTGCTGTTCCGATCCTGCGGCGGGCACAAGGCGCATCTGCCGCGTTGGAGCAATGCAGCCGCGGCCCCCACCCGGGAGGTGGTTCCACGAAGCCGCAACAAGCTGGGCATCTCCCACCGGCGCCGCAAGGGGCTGGCAGGCCTTCGAATGCGGCGGGGTGTAACAATTGGGGCAGCAAAAGTCAAAGACCCATGGCACCCAGAGTGACAGCACATCACACCTGCCCACCCGCCGCCCCCGCGCTATGTTTGCCAAATGACGGTGCGTTCCGACGTGCTCGTGATCGGGGCGGGGATGGCAGGCCTCGCCGCCGCGCACGAGCTGCAGCGGCACGGCAGGCAGGTGCTGGTCCTGGAGGCGCGGGATCGCGTGGGCGGAAGGGTCTGGACGGTCCACGTGCCCGGCCTCGCGCCGCCGGTGGAGCTGGGGCCCGAGTTCATCCACGGCGTGCCCCCCTCCACCTGCACCCTCGCCCGGGATGCAGGCCTGGCGGTGCACGAGATCGAGGCGACCCACCTCTGCCTCGAAGGCGGGGCGCTGGGCTCCTGCGGGCCGGGCTTCGAGCGGGCGGTGCGCAGCCTCGCAGAGGCGAAGGAGGACGTAACCTTCGCCACCTGGCTCGCGCGGCAGCGACGGCGCGGCGCCCTCGACGACCGCGAGGCGGAGCTCGCCACCTCCTACGTGGAGGGCTTCTATGCGGCGGACCCGGGCGACGCGTCGGCCCGGGCGATCGCGCTGGAGGAGGAAGCCTCCGCCAGGAACCAGGGCGACAGGGCCTTCCGCATCGAGGCGGGCTACGCGGCGCTGGCGGGCTGGCTCGCGCGGGATCTCGCCGTGCGGCTCTCGACGCCGGTGGAGCGGATCCACTGGCGACCCGGCGAGGTGGTGGCCACGACCCCGGGCGGCACCTTCGCTGCGCCGGCTGCGGTGGTGGCGTTGCCGCTGGCGGCGCTGCAGCAGAGCGACCTCTTCCGCCCGGGGCTCGGCAGCGGGGACGATCTGGAGCGGCTGGGGATGGGTGATCTGGTGAAGCTCACCCTGCAGTTCCGCAGCCGTTTCTGGGGCGACCGGCTTCCAGTCATGGGCTTCTTCCACGTGCGGCACGGAAGCTACATCACCTGGTGGAGTGCGTGGCCCGAGCCGGCGCCGCTGCGGGTCGCCTGGGCGGGCGGCACCGCTGCGGAGCGGCTGCAGCGCGCGCCCGACACGTTGACGGAGGTCGCCGTCGCGGAAGGCGCGCGGCTCCTCGGCACGAGCGAGGAGCGGGTGCGGCGGGAGCTGGCGGCGGTGCACCACCACGACTGGCGCGCCGACCCGTGGGCCGGCGGCGCCTATACCTACCTGCGGGTCGGCGGCATCGAGGCGCAGGCCCGCGCCGCGCAGCCGGTGGCGGAGACCCTCTTCTTCGCGGGCGAGTGGGCCGATCTCGAGGACGTCGGCACCGTGCGGGCCGCACTCCGCACCGGCACGCGTGCGGCGCGGGCCCTGCTCGCCAGCGGGGCCCACGCCGTGGCCGGCAGATGAACGAGGGGCGGCGCCGGTGCGCCCGACGCCGCCCCATCGGATGCAGACGCGGCAGCCCGTCAGACCGCAGCTTCGCCGTGGGCTTCGAGACGGGTGGCCTCGGTGAGCCAACCCTTCACCAGCTGCAGGTGCCGCTGCTCCTCCTGCAGGGCGCGGCGGAACTCGGGCACGAGCTCGTCCTGCCCGAACTCGTCCGCCAGCTCGATCAGCATCTCCCACGAGGCGTTGTCCACGAGCTCCGCGGTGAGCAGCGCGCTGAGGCATTGGGGGATCGTGGTGCGTGGGTCGGTGATCACCTGCATCACGCCCATCGCCTGCACGCCCGCCATGTCCGCGCTCGGCGTCTCGGTGGTCGGGTCGGCGCCCAGCTTCTCGATCGCCTCGGCGAGGAGCTGCATGTGCTCCGTCTCCTGGTCCTGGATCTCGCGGAGCGCCTCCTCGTGGATGCCGATGCCGTTGCCGCCGCCCAACGCAGCGAGCTTGGCCCGCACCGCCTCGTAGAGGCGGGTGCCGGTGCGCTCGAAGGCGAGGCGCTCGCCCAGCTTGTCGAGGAGCACGGTGGGCTTCCTGCCGGTCATCATCGTGCCGGCGGCCTTCACTGCCCCCTTCACCGACGAAGGCGGCGGCATCGTGCCGATCGTCTCGCCGTTGCTCGAATAGGCCCCGCGCATCGAGGCCATGGCGCGCTCGTCGCCTGGCGGCACCCGCGCGTCCTGCGCGAACTCGAACATCTTCTTCGACTGCTTCGGCGACATCGCCGCGCCGGTGCGGTTCTTCCCCATGTCGACAGGCGTCTTCATCAATGCACCCCCACTTCGTGCGCGCGGAGCATCTGGGCCCGCTTGATCAGCTCGGTGCCCGGGATCCAGTGGTAGCCGGCGGAGACGATCTCGGTCGGCGAGCCGGAGGCGTTGACCATGCGGTTGTAGGCGAAGGTCGGCGACGTCGACGGCATCCGATCCTTCGGCACGAAATTGGGCCCGTCGGCGCGCAGATCGACCTGGTTCTCGAGGACGGTGCGCACGTAGTCGCGGTGGCTGGTGAAGTCGAGGGGCGTGGGCAGCGTCCGCGGCAGGATCTCCGCGGGGTCCCGCTTCTCCACCTTCTGGAAGAGCTCCATCACGAAGTGCAGGTGCCCCAGCTCGTAGTTCAGCAGCATCTCCCAGACCTGCTTGATCCGCGGGTTCGACTCCTGCTGGTAGCAGGAGAAGTAGCAGAAGACCTCGGTGGCCTCGTGGATCAGCCACTTCTCCATCCAGGTCTCGTCGGGATCGATGATCGACTCGTACTGGGTGACGTGCTGCTCCTCGATCGAGGAGATCTCGGCGTAGACCTGCCGCGCGACCGGATCCGCGTAGACGTTGCCGACGGTGGCATAGAAGTTCCGGGTCTGCTGCTCTGCGGCGAGGATGGTGGTCGCGTGGATCTTGGTGAGCGGGTCCGCCTTCTTCCTGTCGTAGGGCGTACGCAGATCGTCGAAGGGATGGCGGTGCTGCTCGACGGTGGGCCGTCCCGGCACCACGTCGGTGTAGCTCTGGAGGATGCTGTTGGGATCCTTGCCCTCGAGGCGATCCAGCAGCGCCGCGTAGCGGTAGAGGTGGTCGAAATCCTCGAGCAGGCCGAACTCGTAGACCTGCCGCATGTAGGGATCGGGCTCGTGCTGCGCGACGGTGGCGGTCACCTCCACGGCGACCTGCTCGTAGCCGATGGTGGTCTCCAGCGCGCTCTGGTCCGCAGGCAGCAGCCAATTGACCAGCGTCTGCTGGTGCTGCTCGACCCGGCGGACCATCGCCAGCTCCCGGCGCAGATCGCGGTTCATCCGCGCGAATTGGTGCTGGAAGATCCAGGACTCGTTCTCGACGCCGTTCATCAGGATCACGCGGATCCGGGTGAACGCGTCGTCGTTCAACTTGCTGATCGGCGTGCGGACGAGATCGGCCCAACTGAACTGCTGCTTGTCGAGGGGGATCCCCCTCTCCTTCATCAGGTCGAGTGCCATTCTTCCTCCTTGGGCGGGAGCAGGAGGTTGACGCGCGCTCCTCCCGGCGTGAACCCCGCGGCTGGGGCGCCGCTCTCGTGGGGCGCTCCCACTATCCGCAGCACGGAGGAGCGTCGCTCGTGGGAGGATCGCCCGATGCGCAAGGAAGCGGCGGCACCGGATCCCCGGCTCGACGAGGCACGCCTGCTGGTGGAGGCAGGCTTTCTCGGCGACGCGCGCCGGCAGGCGGAGAGCCTGCGGGCCGAGCGCCCCGACGATCCCGAGCGCCTCGCGCTCCTGGTCTGGATCGACCAGCGGCGCGGCGCGATCAGCCTGGCCCTCGACGGCTGGCGCAGGCTCCACGAGGCGCGGCCCAGCGGCGGCGAAGCGGTGGCGCTTCTCGCCAGGCTCCGGGTCGAGGAGAGCGGCGCGGTGGCGCAGCGCAGCGATCGGCCGCTGGTGCGGCGGGTGCTGCGGCTGGTGGCGACCGGGCAGAACGATCGGGCGCTGGTGGCGAGCGCGCAGGGGCGCGCCGCTGCCACTGCCGGCGGCGACCGTGAGCAGCAGAAATTGCTGGCGCTGATCGAGGCGCTGGTCCACGAGCTCGCCGGCAGGCCTTCCGCAGCCGTGGCGGTGCTCACCGCCCTCGGCGAGGATCCCGCCTTCGCGCAGGACGTGGACAGGCTCGCGATCCTCGCCAGGGTCTGCGAGCAGGCCGGTGACGCCGCCGGGCTGCAGGCTGCGGAGCGGGTGCTGGGCTTCCTCGCCTCGTCGGGGATCGTCTCGGCCTTCCCGCGGCTGCTGCAGATCCGCCGCTCCCTCGGCGACGAGGCAGGCGCCACCGCCGTGGAGCGTGCGTGGGAGGAGGCCTTCCGCAGCCGCATCCACCGCTTCAGCGCCGCCGAACGGATCGCCGCCGCCGCCCGGTGCTACGTGACCGCGGAGCGCCTGGCGCTGCTGGAGCTGCCGGCTGCCGCCTCCCTCGAGGATCCGCTGCAGCGGGCGATCGCGCAGGTGGTCGAGGGGAAGGCGGAGGCGGCGCTCCCGCATCTCGGCAGGACGCCCGCCTGGCGGGCGGAGGCGCTGCTCGCCCTGGGCGACTGCCACCAGGCCGCTGCTGCAGCAGCGGAGGCGATCGTCGCACGGCCGGACGTTCCCCACGCGCTGCTGCTCGCGCGCTGCGCCGGCGAGGGGATCGAGCTTCCGGCGCCGGCGCTGGGGGCAGCCCGGCAGATCCTCGCCGGCGTGCGGGCCAGCGGCGTGGCGCTCCCGCCCTTTCTCGAGGCGGCGGCACGGATCGAAACCCGCTGCGGCGGCGCCGAACGGGCGGAGCGGCTCCTCGTCCGCGCAGCCGCTGCCCGGCAGCGCCAGTGGCCACCGCCGGGACTGGTCCGCGCCGCGGCGATCTACACCATGCCCGGCAGGCAGGTGGGGTTGGTGCACGATCTGATCGCCCGCCCCCTGCCCCCTGGCGGCAGGGAGCGCGGCCGCCTCGTCGACGCGGAGATCCACGGCGAGCTCGATCGCGGGGTGCGGCAGCAGCTCCGGCGCATCTTCGCCGCGGTCCGCGAGACCCTTGCCGCGCGTTATCCGGAGCGCGCCGCCTGCTTCGATGCGTGCGGCTGGTCGATCCACTTCACCAAGGAGGACGAGCCCTCCGGCGGTCCGTCGCTCGGGCTCCCCGCAGCGATCGCCTTCGCCTCGGCGCTCCTCGACAAGCCGGTGCCACAGGGCCTCGTCTTCACCGGCGCCGTGAGCTACGACGCGGCGGCGCACCTGGCCGTGCGGCCGGTGGGCGATCTCGGCAAGAAGATCGAGGCGGTGCTCCACGCGGGCGCGGAGCGCCTCGTCTTCCCGGCGGCGCAACGCGAGGAGGCGCTCTCGGCGCAGGTGGTCCCCGCTCTCTTCGCCAGGGAGGTGGCCGCGCCGGTGGGCTCGTTCGACGAGGCCCTCGCCCTGGTCCTCGGCGACGAGCCCTGAAGCGCTCGCCCCCTCCATGACGACGGGCGACGACGAGGGGCAACGACAGCGGGGCCCTCCGTCGCCGGAGGGCCCCGCAAGAATCCCGCAGTTGCGGGAACCCGGGTCAACCCTGGGTGGTCTGGGGCCCCCCGTTGATCGAGGACCAGTTCGGCTGCAGCGGCGCCTGCATCTGCTGGTGCATCGGCGTGCCGTAGCCCTGCATCGGGCCGTAGCCCATCGGCGCGTAGCCGTACTGGGTCGGATGGGCGTAGCCCCAGGGCGCCATCGGGTTGTAGTTGGCGTCGTAGCCGTAGCCGGTGTGCGAGAGCCCCTGGTTGTAGGTGGGGACGTAGCCGACGGGGCCCATCGGCCGGTAGCCGTAGCCATAGCCGTAGGGGTAGCCGCCCTGGAGCTGCAGCGGGTTGATCCAGCCGTAGCCGGGGGTCCCGGCGAGCGGGTTGTAACCGGTGTGCGAGAGTCCGCCCGGCCCGATGCCGTTGGGAGCGAACGGGAAGAACTGGGGAACCGCAGTCACGTAGGGAACGAACATCGCAGCCTCCATCGTCGTGCCGAGTCGTACCGGAGACCAGCCCCTCGGCGTGGGCGGTGGCCTCCATCCCGCGGCCTCTGCCCTCGTGGCAAAGGTCCGTCTCGTTGCAGCAGCGGCACTCCACTCCTGCAGAGCGACTGCGGTGTGGTGGATCGCGTCCACCAGCTCCTGCAGGCGCTGCCTTTCCAGATCGTCCATGGCTTCCCCCAGCGCCGGCGCCGTGCGAATGGCGCGTGGGCACACCCCTGCTGCCGCGTCCTCCACCAGGGAGGCGCGCCGCATGGTCGATGGCTCGTGTTTCCGGCTAGCGGTGGCCTTCGCTCACGCCCTCGCGGCGGCGCAGCTGCACGTGGAGCACGCCGTCGTGGAGCGAGGCCTCCACGGAGTTGGTCTCGATGCCCGGCGGCAGGGCCACCCGCCGCTCGATCGGTCCCACGGGACGCTCGAGGGCGGTGGGCCTGGCGCCCTCCGGCAGCTCGCGGTGGCGGTGGGCCCGCACCACGAGGACGGCGCCCTCGAGGAGGAGCTGGATCGACTCGCGACGCACCGCCGGCAGATCGACGTAGAGGTGGAGGGTGCCGCCTGCCTCCCAGCAATCGACCGCCGCCGCAGCTGCAGGCGCCGGCTGCTGCGGGAAGACCGCCTGGTGGCCGTCCCGGTGGAGCATCTTCGCCAGCTGCTCGAGGGCGTCCTCCGCCACCCGGCGCGGCTCCCGCTCCGGCGGGATCGGTGCCACCGGCCTGCCGTTGCGGGGCAGGTCCCGCCCGGTGATGCTGCGATAGATGCGCGCGACGTCACTCAGAGCGGCGTCGACGTTGAGCGTACCGTTGCCAAGCGGGTGCATCGGCTTCCCCCCCGGATTGCCTGCTGCGTGTTTCGTGTGCGGCGATGAGTAGCAGCCTCCGCCGCGGGCAGAAATCCTCTGGGTGGGCCGCCCTTCCGCGGCGTTCCGAGCGTGAGACCGGGCGGGCGGTGGGCGTTCACCACTGGATGGGCGAGACGCTCGCTGCCCGACGAAAGCACGACGGCCTGCCCCCGGAAGGGAGCAGGCCGCCTCGTTTCGGGCTGCGGATCGCGAACGATCAGTAGGACTCGTCCTCGTCCATCGCGCCGCCGTCCATGTCGTCGGAGGGCATCTCCATGGTGCCATTCGGCTCGGCGGCCCCGGGCATGTCGGCGGGCGGCGGGCCACCCTCGCCGCGGGGCCGGGTCATCCCCTCGGGCTTCTGCCAGCCGGTGGAGCCGCTGGTCTTGCTGCGGACCTCGTCCGCCTCGCTCCCGGTGAGGATCTCGATCCGGCTGGCCTGCTCGGCACCGGCCTCCGCCTCGTAGCTCACGCGCACCGGCATGCCGGGCGCGAGCTGCGGCCAGCTGAAGGGCTCCTCGTCACGGACGAGGTCGGTCGTCTCGGTGCGCTGGAAGCGCAGGGGCTCGCCCTGCGGATCCTCGGCGTCCTGCACCGCGATGAAATCCTGCTGCACGTCGACGATCGTGCCTTCCTTCGTCTCCTCGAGGCCGGCAACCGCCCCCTCGACGTCCTTCTTCGCCTCGCTGGTCCCGGCGCAACCGGCCAGCATCAGCGCCGCCACCCCCACACCCAGCATCACCTTCCGCATCATCGGTTCCTGTCCTCCTCGGCCCGTTCGCCTGCCTGGCCGCCGCTCCAGAAGGTGGACAGGGGGTCGTCGGCCCGCAAGCGCCCCATGACCGGGGGATGACAGGACGGGGACTAGATTTGCCTACATGCGCCGCGTGCTCCTCGGGATCTACACCTACGCCGAATTCTTCCTCGCCGCCCTGCTCTTCGTGCCGGTGCTCGGCCTCGTCGCCCTCCTCCACCGCGGGGATCCCGCCTGCCGGATCCGCGGCAGGTGGATGCGCCGCTTCGGCCGCTTCACCTCCGCCCTGACGCCCCTCTGGCGCTTCTCGGTGCGGGGCGAGGCGCCTCCGGGGATCCGGGAGGGAAGGGCCTTCGTGGTGGTGGCCAACCACGAATCGACCGCCGACCCCTTCCTCCTCTCCTGGCTCCCGTGGGACATGCGCTGGGTGGCAAAAGTGGAGCTCTTCCGGCTGCCGCTCATCGGCCTGCTGATGCGGGCAGGTGGCGACATTCCGCTCCGACGCGGCTCCCGCGAGAGCGCCGAGGAGATGCTCGAGGCCTGCAGGCGGACCCTCGCCGCCGGCGTGCCGGTGATGCTTTTTCCCGAGGGGACGCGCTCGCCGGACGGCAACCTGCTGCCCTTCAAGGACGGCGCCTTCCGCCTCGCTCTCGAGGCCGGCGTGCCGATCCTGCCGGTGGCCCTCGCCGGAACCCGCAACTGCAGGCCCAAGGGCTCCTTGTGGTTCGGCGACGCCAGGGCGGTGGCGCAGGTGCTGGAGCCGATCCCCACCGAGGGGCGCGAGCTGGCGGCGCTGCGGGAGGAGGCCCGCACCCGGATCGGCGAGGCCGCCGCCAGGCTGCGGAGCGAGCTGGATCCGGGAGGCGAACGCGAGCTTCGAGCGTTGCATCGGGTGGCGCGCGGTGCTAGCGGGCGCTAGATGCTGCGATTGCGTCGGAGGTAGGCGGTGACGAAGGCCAACGTGGAGGTTCGCAAGGCGGGCAACGAGCTCCTGCCGCTGCTGGTGCTGGGGCTCACCTCGATGGCGCTGGTGGGCGGGATGGCCTACGCGGTCCAGGCCCCGGACACGGCCACCTCGATCGCCCGGACCGCGAAGGTGGTCTTCGCCGTCCTCGGCGGCGGGATCCTCGCGATGGTGGCTGTGGCGTTGAGCCGCGGCAGGCCCTTCGATGCAGTGGCGGAAGTGACCGACGGCGGCGTCTTCCTCGTCCACGGGGGCAAGCGCCGGGCGATCCCGCCGGGTTTCCGGACCGTCTACGTGATCCGCGACGGCGACCGCTGGTCGGTGGAGATCGAGCGGCGGGCTTCGGTGCTCCGGCTGCTCGCCGAAAGCCGGGAGGAGGCGGAAGCGATCGCAGGCGCCCTCGCCGGCACGGAGCGGATCCCCGCGGCGCTCTACCGCCTGCGCAAGAAGGCCGAATACGCCCTCTTCGTCTCCACCTGCACCCTGTGGGTCTTCGTCTACGCCGGGCTGGTGGCGCTCCCCGAAGCGCCGATCTTCGGCGTGCTCTTCACCCTGGCGCTGCTGCCACCGACGATCTGGGTGACGCTCAAGGCGGTGCCCACGCAGCTGGTGGTGGCGCCCTACGGCCTCATGATCATCGACACGTGGCGCGTGCGCCAGGTGCCCACCGCGGAGCTCGTGGACGGCAGGGTGGTGGACGACGACGCCGTGCGGATCACGTTCACCAACGGCGCGAGCCTCAAGCTCACCGAGCTCGCCGACCACCCGCGGGATCGGGAGGCGAAGACCTCCTCGCCCCCCGCGGAGCGCTTCGAGGCGAGCCTGCAGCAGCTGCTCCGCCCCGCTGCCTGATCAAGCGATCGGCAGCGCCTCGGTGAAGCGCACCGCCTCGCCCATCGGCGGCGCGGTGATCTCACCCTCCACCTGCACCACGTTGCCGCGGATCACGGTGGCCACCGGCCAGCCGTGGACGCGGTAGCCGTCGAAGGGCGTCCACCCGCAGCGGCTCGCCTGGTGGAGGTTGGAGATGGTGCGATCCGCCTGGAGATCGACCAGGGTGAGATCGGCGTCGTAGCCCACCGCCACCCGGCCCTTGCCCGCGAGGCCGAAGACCCGCGCCGGCCCCGCCGAGGTGAGGTCGACGAGGCGCTGCAGCGAGAGGCGCCCCTGGTGCACGTGCTCGAGGAGCAGCGGCAGGAGCGTCTGCACGCCGGGCATGCCCGAGGGCGAGGCGGGATAGGGGCGGTCCTTCTCCTCGCGGGTGTGGGGGGCGTGGTCCGAGCCGATCACGTCGACCACGCCGCCGCGCAGCGCGAACCAGAGCGCCTCCTGGTGCCTGCCGCTGCGGATCGGCGGGTTCATCTGCGCGTAGGTGCCGAGCTTCTCGTAGCAGGCGGGCGCCCGCAGGGTGAGGTGCTGCGGGGTCACCTCCACGGTGGCGATCTGCTTGCTCGCGGCGAGGAGCTGCATCTCCTCCTGCGTGGTGACGTGGAGCACGTGGACCCTGCGCCCCGCCTGCCTGGCGAGGCGCAGCAGCCGCTCGGTGGCGAGGAAGGCGGTCTGCTCGTCGCGCCACACGGGATGGGTCTCGGGCCTGCCCTCCGCGGCGAGGGCCTTGCGTTCGCGCAGGCGGGCCTCGTCCTCGCAGTGGACGGCGACGCGCCTCGTACCGTGGCGCAGCACCTCGAGGAGCGCCTCGTCGTCCTCCACGAGCAGATCGCCGGTGGAGGAGCCCATGAAGATCTTCACGCCGGCGCAGCCGGGCAGGCGCTCGAGCGCGCCGAGATGCCGGGCGTTCCCAGCGGTGGCGCCGAGGAAGAAGGCGAAGTCGCAGAAGGCGCGGCCGCTGGCGCGGCGGACCTTCTCCTCGAGATCCGCTGCGGTGGTGGTGCCCGGCTTGGTGTTGGGCATCTCGAAGATGGCGGTGACGCCGCCGAGGATCGCCGCGGCGGTGCCGGTGCCGAGGTCCTCCTTGTGCTCGAGGCCCGGCTCGCGGAAGTGGACCTGGCTGTCGATCACGCCGGGGAGCAGGTGGAGGCCGGCTGCGTCGAAGGTCTCGTCGGCTTCTGCGGTGGCGAGATCGCCGATGGCGGCGATCCGTCCCTGGCGGATGCCGACGTCGGCTTTGCCGATGCCGTCGTGGTTGACGAGGGTGCCGTTGCGGAGGAGGAGGTCGAAGGTGGTGCTCATCGCGGCGCACGCTACTCGACGGGGCGCGTCCATTCCACCCCTGCAGGCCGCATCTGCTATTGAGCTACGAATGATTCGAGAGATTGGACCCGAGGAGCTGGCTTCGCGGCTCGCATCCGGCGCGCCGACGCGGCTGGTCGACGTGCGGCAGGAGTGGGAGCACGAGATCGCGGCGCTGCCCGGCAGCGAGCTGCTGCCGCTCGATGCGCTCGCCTACGGCGACGAGACGCTCGAGCCGCGGGGCGGGGAGGAGCTGGTGGTGGTCTATTGCCACCACGGCGTGCGCAGCCTCACCGGCGTGGCGCTGATCCAGCGGCAGGGATGGACGGGGGAGATCGTCTCCCTCGCCGGCGGGATCGACGCCTGGTCGCTGCGGGTGGATCCGTCGGTGCCGCGCTACTGAGCGAGGCGCAGGCGGCTGCCGAGGAGGGCGTAGGCCGCTGCCACCGCCGCCATGCCGACGGCGAAGATCCCCCACAGCGTGAGGGGATCGCCGCGCAGGCCGTCGTAGGCCACGCCGCCGAGGAGCGGCCCGAGGCTGAGGCCGAGGGATTGGGTGAGGCCGAAGAGGCCGAAGGCGCGGCCCATCCGCTTCGGATCGCCCAGGGTGGCGGCGAGGTCCGAGAGGGCCGGCGCGAAGATCACCTCCCCCAGGGTGAGCACCGCCATGCCGAGGGCGAGGCCGACGAATCCCGCCGCCGCGCCGAAGAGCAGGTAGGCGGCTGCGTAGAGCGCAGCGCCCAGGACCAGCGTGCGGCGCATGCCGAAGAGGCCGACGAGCTGCACCGCCGGGACCTGGAAGAGCACCACCAGCACGCCGTTCACCGTATAGAGCAGGCCGACGTCCGCCTCGGTGAGACCGAGCTCGGTGGAGGCGTAGACCGAGAGCGTCGAGAAGATCTGGACGGTGAGGATCGAGGCGACGAGGACGAGGCCGAGGTAGAGCGCGAAGGGGCGGTTCTCGCGCAGGGCGGCTGCGATCGCTCGCGGGGTGAAGGGCTCGGCGCTGCGGGCGGCGCTGCCGCCGCCGTCGGGGATGGGGAGCACCGCGAGGATGGCGAGGAGCGTCGCCGGCGCCGCCACGAAGAAGAGCGCGCCGTAGGATTGCGCCGCGAGGAGGCCGCCGAGGGCGGGGCCCACCGCCCAGCCGAGGTTGACGCCCATGCGCTGCAGGCCGAAGGCGGCGACGCGGGCCTGCGGCGGCGCCAGCTCGGTGACCGCGGCGCTCGCAGGCGGCTCGAAGATCGCGCGCAGGAAACCGGCCAGCACCACCAGCCCTCCGACCAGGAGGACGGGTCCCTCGGCGAGGACCGCGAAGCCCAGGGCCGCCATGGTGAGCATGCGGAAGAGGAGCCCACCCACCATCACCTTGCGCCTGCCGACGCGATCGGTGAGCTCGCCGGCGACGGCCTGCCCCACCGCGGAGCAGATCCCGGAGAGGAGGTAGACGAGGCCGAAGGTGGCGCCGCTCGCCCCGCGATCCCGCACCAGGTAGAGCGCCAGGAAGGGCATCACCAGCGAGAAGCCCATGGTGTTGATCGAGCGGGCCAGCGCGAGGCGCCAGATCGCGGGATCGAGGGCGAGGAAGCCGGCGAGGAGGCGCGCCGTGACGCCGCTGCTCTGTGGGGCCTGGTGCTCGGACATCGGGTGGGGCGGCTATAGCCCAGCGGCCCCGCTCGCGTCGAGGAGGCGGGTCCTTCAGGCGAGGCGGACCAGCTCCCGCTCGAAGTCCGCCACCAGCGCCTCGGGCTCCGGGAGGCGCTGCGCGTCGGCGCCCACCGCGAGGCGGAGGCTGCCGGCGTAGGAGAAGAGGCTGAGGCCCAGGCCGATGCCACCTGAAGCAGGGACCCAGAAGAGGAGCGATTCGACCCGCCCGCCCGCCAGGGTGCGGAAGTCGGTGGGGCCGGCGACATTGGTGAGGACGAGGGAGGCCTTGGTCGAGAAGAAGCGCACGCCGAGGGCCTCGAGCTCCGGGGTGGCGAGGCCGAGGGCGTGGAGCAGGTGGAAGGCGACGATCGCCTCCGGGCTGCGCTTGAGCGCCTCCATCCGGGCCCGGGCCTCGGCGAGGCGGTGGCGGGGGCCCCGGATCCCGACGGGCAGATCGAGGAAGACGAGGCCGAAGTGGTTGCCCAGCCTTCCGAAATCCTCGGGCGGCCGCAGGTCCACGGGGACGAGGGCGCGGAAGGAGAGGCCGTCCACGCTCTCGCCGCGGGCCTGGAGCACGTGGCGCAGGGCCCCGGCCGCTCCAGCGACGAGGAGGTCGTTGAGCTTGCCCTTCCCCCGGTGCGCCGCGTCGCGCAGGGGGTCCAGGGGCAGCGGCGCGGTCCAGGCGGCGCGCTTGCTGCCGCTCAAGGGACCGCGGAGCGAGGTGGGCGGATCGGGGGGCAGGAGGAGGAGCCTGCCCAGCGAGGCGGCGCCGCTCACCCCGCGGCGGGCGAGCTCGATTGCCTGGCCGGGATGCTCCAGCAGATCGCCGAGGCCGGCCTGCTGCCGGGAGAGGGAACGGTGGAGGAGCGGCGGCTCGTCGGAGGCCCCCTCGGTGAGCGAGAGGAGCACGTGGAGCAGCGCGGTGCCGTCGCCGTAGGCGTGGTGGATGCGGCAGACGAGGGCGCTCCCCGTCCCGAAGCCCTGCACGAGGTGCATGCGCCAGAGCGGCCGATCGGGATCGAGGTGGGCGCCGAGGAGCTCCGAAACCCGGCGCTGCAGCGCGCCCTCGCTGCCGGGGGGCGGGAGCCGCTCCTCCACCACGTGCCAGTCGAGATCGAGGGCGGGCGCCTCCTCCCACTGCGGCAGGCCGAGATGGCGCTCGACCACGCAGGAGCGGAAGGGGGCGAAGCGGAGGAAGCGGCCGCGGACCACCTCGCGGAGCCGCTCGACCGCGAGCGGCGTGGCGAAGGTGAGGAGCGCGACCACGATCATCGGGTTGCCGGGCTCCTCCATCCGCAGCCAGGCGCTGTCCACGCCGGAGAGCGGCACGCGCCGCAGCTGGCTCCAGGTCACCATGGCCGCCTCCCCCGTCTTGAGGGGAAGGTGTGCATCACCCCTTCAGCCGGCGGCGGCGATCGTCTGCGCGAGCTGGACGAGCCAGCGGGTGTGGCGCGCGATGTTCTGCCGGGAGGTGAGCTCCTTCTCGCTCTCGGGGGCGAAGTAGCCGGTGCCGAGGTTGGCCACCGGGATGCCGCGCTCGAGGAAGGGATCGACGCCGGTGCCGCCGCGGATCGGGATCCGCTGCGGCTCGACGCCGATCGAGCGGAGCGCCTCCTCCGCCCACGCCACCAGCTCCGGGTGCTTCGCCAGCGCGGGGCCCATGTTGACGTAGAGGTCGGCCACCTCCACCGGCAGGCCGTGGACGGCGCAGACCTCGCGAAGGTGGCGCTCCCGGGCCTGCAGCCCCGCGGTGGTGAAGTCGCGGAGGCGGTAGTCGAGCAGGAGGACGTCGCCGCTGTGGCCCACGCGGTGGGGGTTCGAGTAGCCCTCGAAGCCCTCGCTCTCCTGGGAAAGGAGCGGCGTCGGCCCCGGGGCATCGAGGAAGTGGCGGAGGTGGGCGACGAGGCGGATGACCGCGTCGGTCTCGCCGGGCTGCGGCGCGCCGTGGGCCACCGCCTCCACGTGGGCGCCGCGCCCGCGGTGGGGGGCGATCTGCGCCTCGAAGGCGGCGAGGAGATCCGCCTCCGCCCGCTCGTCGGTGACGGCGAAGGTGATCCGGGCATTGGCCTCGAGGAGGGGATCGGTCTCGAAGGCCACCGGCACCACGTCGCGCCGCCCCTCGAGGGCGGCCATCGCCCGGGCGAGGATCACGGTGGCGTTGAGGTACCCCTCCTCCTTCGCGGTGGCGCCGTGGGTGTTGACGCCGGTGGCGGCGAGGGTGATGCGGCGGGTGCCCTCCGCCTGCAGGGGTAGGCCGGCGATGCGGACGCGGCCCCGGGAGGCGTTGAAGTTCTCGACGTTGATCTCGAAGGGCGCGAGGCCGTCGACGGTGTAGCCGAAGCGGACCCCGCGCTGCTCCAGCACCTGCGCCAGACCCTCCACCGCCTCCATCCGGCCGATCTCCTCGTCGGGCCGGAAGACGAGGACGATCTCGCCGTGGGGGATCTCCGGGTTCTCGCGGAGGACCCGGGCGAGCGTCATCAGCTCCGCCATCCCGAGCTTGTCGTCGAGGCCGACGGGGAAGTCGCCGGGGCCGTGGAGGAGATCGTCGCCGACGAAGTGGCGGAGGTAGGGGTAGTCCTGCGCGGAGACGTGGAGCCGCTCGTTGCGGGGATAGGGGACGCGATCGCCCTTCCAGCCGTCGATGCGGTGGAGGTGCGGCACCGCCTGCGTGCCGTGGGCGGTGTCCATGTGGACCATGAAGGCCACCGCCGGCACGCGGTGCTCGACGTTGGCGGGGATGCGGACGAGCAGGTTCCAGTAGTCGTCCTGCTCCGCCTCGTAGCCCAGGCCCGCGAAGAAGGCCTTCAGATGGTCGGAGAGGCGCCGCTGCCCTTCGGTGGAGGGGATGGTGTGGCTCGACTCGTCGCTCTGCGAGTCGAGGGCGATGACCTGCTCGAGGTGCTCCGTGCCCCAGGTGGCGAGGGTCTCGAGGTCCTGCTTCGGTTCTCTGGCAGCCATGCGTGCGCCTCCTCTTTCGGCCGGAGGCCCATCATGCCAAAGGGCGGATGCTTTTCGGTGCGTCGGTTGGAGGGCTGATTGATGCTAGGTTCGGCCCGTGGCCAATCCGACCGTCATCCTCGCCGTCCTCTCGCTGCTGGTCTTCGTGGGCCTCGGCCTCGAGCAATTCTTCCGCCGCACCGGCGTCCCCGACGTGCTGGTCCTCCTCGGGCTCGGCATCGCCGCAGGGGCCACGGGGCTGGTGGACGTGAGCCAGATCGGCGGCCTCGCCAAGGTCTTCACCACCAGCGCGCTGGTCCTCATCCTCTTCGAGGGCGCGATCCAGCTCCGGCTCGCGGATCTGCGCAGCGCCTTCTCGGGCACGCTGCGGATCACGCTGGTGGGTTTCCTCGCCGCCATGGTGGCGCTCACGGTGGTGGGCGTCGTCTTCATGGGGATGCGGCCGCTGGCAGGCATGCTCCTCGGCGCGATCCTCGGCGGCACCTCCTCGGCGGTGGTGATCCCGATCGTGCAGGCGATGAAGCTCGAGCGGGACACGCGCACCGTGCTCACCCTCGAGTCGGCCTTCACCGACGTGCTCTGCATCGTCTTCGCCCTGGCGCTGGTGGGCGCGCTCTCCGCAGGCGAGGTGAACGCCGGGGAGATCGGCACCCAGCTCGGCCTCGGCTTCGGCGGCGCGCTGCTCCTCGGCGGCGGGATGGGACTGCTCTGGGCCTGCGGCCTCAAGGCGATGCGGCAGCGGCGGGTGAGCTTCGTGGCGATCGGCGCCGCGGTCTTCCTCGTCTACGCGCTGGCGGAGGCGCTGGGGACCTTCGGGGCGATCGCCTGCCTCGCCTTCGGCGTGGTGCTGGGCAACGCGCCGGCGGTGGCGAAGGGGAGCAGCGCCGCTGCGGGGCTCGAGCTCGCGCCAGGCGAGCGGCTCTTCCTCGCCGAGGTGGCGTTCCTGCTCAAGGTCTTCTTCTTCGTCTACCTCGGCGCTTCGCTGCAGCTCGGCGCGTGGCAGCCCTGGATCTACGGCGCGCTGGTCACCGCGGCGATCTTCGCCTCGCGGCCGCTGGTGGTGCGCCTCGGCCTGCCCCGGGCGGTGACGCCGCGCCGGGATGCCCGGGTCGCCTCGGTGCTCGCACCCAGGGGGCTCGCCGCGGCGGTGCTGGCTTCGGTGCCGGTGCAGGCGGGGATCGCCGAGGGCCAGGCGATCGAGGCGGCGGCGGTGGGGGCGATCCTCTTCAGCATCACCCTGGCGTCGGGGCTCGTCTTCGCGATCGATCATCCCTTCGTGCAGCGGCTCTACGAGCGCTTCTTCCGGGGCTATCCGGAGGCGGTGGAGGTGGCGGCGGAGGCAGCCGGCGGGGCGGTGGTGGCGATGGTTCCCGCCGCTGCGCCGCAGCCCCACGAGATGGCGGAGGTCGCTGCGGTGGCGCTGCCCCACGAGGTGGCGACCGAGGCGCCTTCGCCCTCGGCTGGTGCAGTGGCGGCGCTCGAGGGGCCTGCAGCGCGGGACCCGCTCGCGGAGCCGGACCCGTCGCTCCCGCTCTTTCCCGACGGGCGCAAGGAAGCGGGTTGAGCTGCGTCTTCTGCAGGATCGTGCGGGGCGAGGTGCCCGCTGCGATCGTCTGGGAGGGGGAGGACGCCCTCGCCTTCCTCGACCACCGGCCGCTCTTTCCCGGCCACGTGCTGCTGGTGCCGCGGGCCCACCACGAGACCCTGGTCGATCTCCCGGCGGCACAGGTCGGCCCCTTCTTCGTGCAGGGCCAGCGGATCGCCGCGGCGGTGGAGCGGGTGGTCGGCGCGCAGGGCACGTTCGTGGCGATCAACAACCGGGTGAGCCAGAGCGTGCCCCACCTCCACCTCCACGTGGTGCCCCGCACCAGGGGCGACGGGCTCAAGGGCTTCTTCTGGCCCCGGCATCCCTACCGCGAGGACGCGGAGCGGGAGGCGGTGGCTTCCGCGCTGCGGCAGGCGCTGGCGCCGTAGCTCGTCGCGCGGAGGTGGCGCAGCGGCGGCGATGGGTTATCTATGCCGCGATGCGCTTCTACGAGACGACCCACGGCGTCTACTTCGACGACCTCGACGCCTTCCAGATCCTCCACAACGCGCGCTACGTGCTCCTGATCGAGCGGACGATCGGCTCCTTCTGGAAGCAGCTCGGCCAGCGCGGCGGCCTCCTCGACTTCGCCGCCAACCCCGACATGAGCCACCTGGTGCGGGCCAACCACATCCAATACGACCGGCCGGTCACCGGCGTAGGCGAGGTGCGGGTGCGGATCTGGGTGGAGAAGCTGGGGAGCACCAGCCTCACCTTCGGCTTCCGCGTGCTACCGCTCGACGAAGACGTCGACTACGCCACCGGCAGCAGGGTGCTGGTGCGCATCGATCCCGAGACGCGCAAGCCCGTGCCCTGGACCGACGCGCTGCGGGAGAAGCTCGCGCCCTACCGCCGGGATCTGAAGCGGGAAGGGTGAGCGCGAGCGAGGGCTGAGGGCCCAACGCGCCGCAGCTTTCAGCGCCTTGCGGCGAGGAAGGAGAGCAGCTCCTCGATCACCGCCGGATCCACGTGCGCGCCGATGTCGCCGGGGCGGATCTTCATCCAGTCCGGGTTGTCGATGCAGTTGAGCGCGTGGGTGACGCAGGGAACGATCCGGGTCTCGTGGGGCGAGCGCTCGCCGAAGTGCGCTGCCCAGGCCTCGGTCTCCGCCTGCGGCACGTTCCAGTCGTAGCCGCCGGAGAGGACGAGCAGCGGCCGGTCGAGGGCGGCGGCGAGGGCGGGTGCCTCCTCGCCGAGGCGCAGCCAGGAATTCCAGTAGGCGACGGGCAGGCCGCCGATCCGCGTGCCGGCGAAGGTTCCCTCGTGGAGGGCGGTGACGTCCGCCGCGATCGCGCGCACGTCGGCGAGGGCGGCGTCGATCTGCGCCTCGCTCGCGCCGGTGGCGACGAGGATCTCCTCGAGCTTCTCGGCCTGCTGGACGAGGGCCCTGTCGATGGTGACGAAGGGCGCGGCGAGCATCACGCCGGCGCGGAGCTGCGGGTGGTCGGTGAGGAGCCGGGGGGCGTAGCTGGCGCCCTTGCTGTGTCCGACGAAGAAGAGCCGCTCGGCGTCGACTTCCGGCTGGGTCGCCAGGAAGGCGAGGCCGCCCTCCACGTCCTCGACGAAGGTGTCGATGGTGACGGCGTCGGGGTCGATGGCGGCGTAGCCGTTGTCGGCGCAGCCGTTGAACGGGCCGCAGCTCCGCTTGTCGAAGCGGAGCACCACGAAGCCTGCGTCCTGCAGCGCCTGGCCGTGCTCGGCGAAGACGGGGATCTCGACGCCGAAGCTCATGCCGAGCTGGCCGCGGAGGGTCTCGTCCCGGTCGTTGGGGCCGCTGCCGTGGGCGAAGATCACCGCCGGGAGCCGCTCGCCCTCCACGTGCGCGGGGATCTGGAGCGTGCCCACGTGGAGGAAGCCGTCCGCCGCTGCGGAGGCGAAGGAGACCTCGCGGCTGCTGGCGTCGACGGGGGTGCCGGTGGCGCCACCCGAGCCGCCGTCTCCACCGGCGCCCCCGCTGCCGCCGGCGCGGGGCTGGAGCGCAGCCTGGCTTCCGCCGCAGGCTGCGAGCAGGATCGAGAGAAGGACGTAGCGAACGCAGCGCATCTTGGCACCCCCATGCAACGACGCGCGCTGGCTCAGATCGCCAGGAGCGCCAATTTGGTCAGAATCTCGGCGGCGACGATGCCGCCTACCGCCGCAGCTGCCAGCCGCGCCCCGCGCAGGCCGGCGGCGGTGCGCATTCCCGTGACCAGCAGGGCCACGAACCAGGCCACGAAGGGCAGGGTCAACAGCGCGACGACGACGACCGCGGGCGGGACCGCTCCCTGGTCCACCTGATCGAAGCGCGCGCCCACCCCGCCGACCAGCGCTGCCGCGAGGACCAGGGGAACGCGGGCGACACCCACCGCGGCGAGGAAATCGACGAAGCGCCCCTGCCGGGCCACGAGCCGGGCCGCCCCCCAGAGGACCAGCGCGGTGGCGGGCCAGGCGAGGAAGTGATCGACGAGCGCCACGCTCCACGGGACCTGCGCGTCGACGAGGTGGAGATCGAGGGCGCCGTCGAAGCGGATCCGGAGGAGCGAGAGGAGCAGCCCCGCCGCCGCTGCAGCCACGCCGACGAGGAGGGCTATGTGGGTCGGGAGCAGCTCGAGGGGCTGGAAGAGCCAAAGGCCTGGCCGGGCCCGGGGCCGGCGCAGGGCGGCGAGGAGCCGCTCGGCCTCCGCCGGCGCGAGCTTTCCTGCAGCCAGCATCTCGAGGATGCGCTGGTGCTCGCCGCTCATTCGAGCTCCTGCAGGCGGCGCGCGCCTTCCTTGACGGTCATCGTGCCGCCGGCGATGGCGTCGAGGATCCGGCGGCGCTCCTTCTCGGGATCGCTGGTGGGCACGGTGAGCCGCGCGATGATCTCGTTCAGCCGGTTGCGGACGGTGGGGTAGCTCTGCCCGCGCAGCTGCCCGAGCTCCTTGAGGCTTCCCGAGGAGCGGACGAAGGCGAGGACGAAGTCGAGGTCGTCGCGGGAGAGGCGGAGGAGCTCGGGAAATTCGAAGCGCCCCTCGAGCTGCATCTCGCAGCGGGCGCAGGCGAGTCGCGTCACCTCGAGGGCCGAATCGCAGGCAGGGCAGGCGGTGGGCAACCGGGACATGGACCCTTTTTCCCACTTCGCCTTCATTTTCGTCAATCGGACTTCAATAAAATTGAAGTTCGACTTTGCGAACCTGCGTCACCCCGCCCGGCGGCTGCGCTCGTCCTCGTCATCGTCGAGGCCGAAGAAATCGCGGATCCGCTCGAGCAGATCGAGCTTGGCCGCGGCGAGCTTCTGCGGCTCGATGGTGCGGTCGAGGTTCTCGCGGATGGCGCTGATCTCCATCCGCCTGCGGGCGAGGTGCTCGGCCAGCGACTCGGCGAGCTGCGGGCGGTCCCGCACCACCTGCTCGAAGGCCGCCTTGTCGAGGCGGTAGCACTCCGCGTCGTCGAGGGCGACCACGGTGGCGGAGCGGCGGGCGCCGGTGAGGAGCGACATCTCGCCGAAGAAGCTCCCGGCGGCGAGGCGCGAGACCTCGCTCTCGTGGCCGCTCTCCGCGCGGATCCGCACGCTCACCTCGCCGGCGACGAGCAGGTAGAGCCAGTGGGCCTCGGCGCCCTGCCTCGTGATCGTTTCGCCTGCGGCGAAGGGCACGTAGCTGAGGTCGGCTGCGAGCCGGCGGCGGTCGTCGTCGGTGAGGTCGCGGAAGAGGTCGACCCGGGCCAGCGCGTCGCGGCGGCGCTCGCGATCCGCTTCGCTCTTCTCCACCTTCCGCTCGTTGCTCTCCTCGGTGAGGAAGACGGCGTGGGCGGGCATCGAGAGCGGGATGCCGGCGCGCTTGAGGGCGAAGGTGACGCGGACCCGGACCACGCTGTCGATGGCGTCGTCCTGCGCTGGGTCGGTGAGCCAGTAGCGGACCGCGTAGCGGGCGTAGCTCTCGCCGAGCTCCAGCAGGATGCAATTGGGCGCGGGATCGGCGGCGACGTGATCGATCGGCCCGCTCCGCAGCGCCGATTCGACCACCCGGATCACGTCGCCAGGTCCGGTGCGGAAGTCGACGTTGAAGTGGACCCAGCGGCGCCAGCGCACGGGCCTGCCGTCGCGGCGGCCCACCACGGTGACCTGGTTCTTCACCAGCGAGCCGTTGGGGACGAAGACCGTCTCCCAGTTGCGGGTCTCGATGGCGGTGTAGCGCCAGCGGATCTCGGTGACGCGGCCGGCGAGCTGGCCCACCTGGATCCAGTCGCCGATGCGGATCGAGTGATCGGACTGCACGGCGAGCCCCGCCACCAGGTTGCCCAGGGTGTCCTGGAGGGCGAGACCGATCACCGCGGTGACGATGGCGGAGGTGGTGAGCAGGCCCGAGACGTCGTAGCCCACGCGGCTCGCGACGGCGAAGAGCGCGGCGATGCCCGCTGCCGCCATCAGCACGTCCTGGAGGATCTTCGGGAGCGCGAGGTGGAGACGCGGCAGCACCACCGAGAAGAGGAGCGTGCCGAGGATCCCCACCGCGGCGAGCGCCGCGCAAGCCAGGGAGGCGAGGCGGAGGTCGCGGTGGACTTCGGGCTCCGTTCCCCGGAGCAGGACGCCTGCCACCAGCAGCGCCAGGTGGGCGAGGGTGAGGAGCACCATGCCGCGCACGCGGCGGCGCTGCGCCGGCGGGGCGAGGTTGCGGATGAGCGGGATCGCGAGGGCCAGCCCCGCGAGAAGGAAGGCGGTGTAGTCGGCGCGGGCTTCGGTGGCGAGGGCGGACCAGAGGGGCATGGCGGGGCGGTTCCGGCCTCGGGGGCATTGGGGGAGGGAGCGCCGGACTTCCCCCAGCATGCAGGAGGCGCCGTCCCGCACCAAGCAGGAAGGGGGCGCACGGCAGCCTGCCGGCTGGGCCGGCGTGGTGGGGGGCGTGTCCACCGGGGGCGCTACGCCGGGGCACCGCCCGCCGGCCCGGGGGGGCCGATCGGGAGCGGCGGCCCTACTTCTTGAAGCGGAGGTGATGGTGGCGTCGCTGGGAGAGCTCTTGTGTGCCCACACCGAGGAACTGGTCGAGCGCTGGTACCGGCGCTGGCTCGAGGAGGGGCCCGCACGGCCGGACCTCACCGAGGCGGTGCTCAAGGATCACCTCGCCGTCCAGCTGCGGGCCCTGGGGGAGGCGATGGCCTCGGGGGAGCTGTCGGTCGAGTCGGCGGGGGCGCTCTGGAAGGAGCCGGGCAGGCTCGCACCGGAGGACCGGGTTCGCGACGACGTCCCGATCGAGGAGCTGGTGCGGGAGTACGCGTTCGTGGTGGAGGAGATCCGCTCGTGGCTCGAGGAGCGGGGGGAGACGGTGCCCTTCGGCGAATACTCCCTCTTCTCCGTGGCGATCTTCGAGCTCACCGCCGAGTCGGCCCGGCGCTATGCGACCTACCAGGCGGAGCGGGTGAGCCGGGAGCGCTCGCTCTACCTGGCAGGTCTCGCCCACCAGCTGCGGACCCCGATCTCGGTCCTCCAGCTCTACGTGCAGCGGGCCGAGCGGGGCCTCGACCTGAACGAACCGGCCACCCTGTCCCGGCTCCGCCGCACGGTGCGCCGGATGGTGCGGCTCGTCGATGCGGTGCTGCGGCTCGAGCGCTTCCGCCCCGAGGAGCTGCCGGTCCACCCCGAGGAGCTCTCGCCGGCGCAGGTGGTCGATCAGCTCGTCGCCGACTACGAGCACGACGCGCACCGCAAGGGGCTGCGCCTCGACGTGAGCGGCAACCGGTCGCTGCGCATGGAGGCCGACCCCGACCTGCTGGCCGACGCGCTCGGCAACCTGATCGAGAACGCGATCAAATACACGGAGCACGGCTTCGTTCGGGTGTGGCTCGAGGAGGAGGAGCGGCAGCTCGTCTTCGCCGTCGAGGACTCGGGGCCGGGCATGAGCCCGGAGCGGCGCGACAGCCTCTTCCAGCCGGTGCAACCGGGCAAGCCCGGTGGCGTCGGCCTGGGGCTCACCATCGCCCGGCGGGCCGCCCTCGCGCAGGGCGGCAAGCTCGTGGTGGAGAGCGAGGAGGGGCGGGGCACGACCTTCCGCCTCTGCCTGCCGTGGAAGGTCGAGGCCCGCGCCCCTGTCGCCGAGGTGAAGGAGGCGTAGGGCACGCCGCCGACGCGCCTTCAGCGGAAATCCCGGGAGCCCGGCAGGTCCTCGGCAGGGCCGTGGAGCGCGCGGAAGCGCCGGGCCTTCACCGTCGCCACCCCGTCGACGTTCTGCAGCGGCCCCTCGATGAGGAGCAGGGGACTCGCGAGGATCGTGGTCCGCTGCTCGTGGAAGAGCTCCGGCTCGATCACCGCGTTGGCAAAGCCCGTGTCGTCCTCCACGGTGAGGAAGACCATGCCCTTCGCGGTGCCGGGGCGCTGGCGGATGATCACCTGCCCGGCGATGCGCACCCACCTGCCGTTGCGCTCGGCCAGCACCGCGCCGGCGCGGGTGACGCCGAGGGCGTCGAGCTGCGGGCGCATCCGCTGCACGAGGTGGGGCCCGACGGTGAGGCCGGTGGCGCTGTAGTCGGCGAGGGTGCGCTGCAGCTCGCTGAGCTCGGGGAGCGGCGAGGGTCCTGCCGGCGGCGGCGGCGCCAGCGGGCCGCCACCTGCCAGCGCCGCGCGGACCTCCCAGAGCGCCTGGCGGCGGGTGAGGCCGAAGGCGGCGAACGCCCCCGCCTCTGCGAGCAGCTCCGCCCGGCGCACGTCGAGCAGGGCGCGGTTGCAGACCTCGGAGACGGTGGCGAAGGGCTTCTGCGCGCGGGCGGCGACGATCCGCTCCGCCGCCTGGGAGCCCAGGCCGCGCACCGATTCGAGGCCGAGACGCACCTCGAGATCGCCCAGCACCTGCGCCTTCGCGTCGGAGAGGACGACGCAGGGGGTGCGCACGTGCACGCCGTGGCGCTGCGCGTCCTTCACCAGCGTCGCCGGCGCGTAGAAGCCCATCGGCTGGTTGTTGAGGAGCGCCGCGAGGAAGACCGCCGGGTGGTGCACCTTGATCCAGAGGCTGGCGTAGACGAGGAGCGCGAAGCTCGCAGCGTGGCTCTCGGGGAAGCCGTACTCGGCGAAGGAGCGGATCCCGACGATCACCTCCTCGGTCGCGTCCTCGCGGAAGCCGTTGCGCTTCATGCCCGCGCGCAGGCGATCCTCGAAGCGCTGCATCATCTCCTTCGAGCGCTTGTGGCTCATCGCCCTTCGCAGCTCCTGCGCCTCGCCGCCGGTGAAGTCGGCAGCCACCATGGCGATGCGCATCAGCTGCTCCTGGAAGAGCGGCACGCCCATGGTCCGCGCCAGCACCGGCTCGAGGGAGGGATGCGGGTAGGTCACCTCCTGCCGACCGGCGCGGCGGGCGAGGAAGGGATGGACCATCTTGCCGACGATGGGGCCGGGGCGGATCAGCCCCACCTCCACCACCAGGTCGTAGAACTTCCGCGGCTGCATCCGCGGGAGCGTCGCCATCTGGGCGCGGCTCTCGATCTGGAAGACGCCCACGGTGTCGGCCCTGCAGGCGGCGTCGTAGACCGCGGGGTCGTCCGGCGGGAGCTGGGAGAGATCGCAGGGCTTGCCCCGGGCCTCTAGGATCTTCACCGCGTCCTCGAGGGCGGCCATCATCCCGAGGCCGAGCAGGTCGATCTTGATCAGCTTGAGCTGCTCGCAATCGTCCTTGTCCCATTGGAGCACGGTGCGGTTGGGCATCGACGCGGGCTCGAGGGGCACGATCTCGTCGAGGCGCCCCCTGGCGATGATCATCCCGCCGGAGTGCTGGGAGAGGTGGCGCGGCAGCGATTGCAGCTCGCCGCAGAGCTGGAGCAGCTGCTCGAGGCGCTGGTCGGTGGTGCGCAGGCCCGCGCGCTCGAGCTGCGCCTGCGGCTCGTTGCTCTCGTCGCGCCGGTACTCGAAGTGGGAGTGGCCGCGGGCGAGCTTGTCGATGGTATCGGCGGGGATCCCCAGGACCTTGCCTACCTCGCGCACCGCGGATCGGCCGCGGTAGGTGATCACCTCGGCGCACATCGCCGCGCCGGCCCGGCCGTAGCGCTCGTAGACGTATTGGATCACCGCCTCGCGCCTGTCGCCGGAGGGCAGGTCGAGATCGATGTCGGGCCATTCGCCCCGCTCCTCGGAGAGGAAGCGCTCGAAGAGCAGGCCCATGCCGATGGGATCGACCGCGGTGATCCCCAGCGAATAGCAGACCGAGGAGTTGGCTGCGGAGCCGCGGCCCTGGGTGAGGATCCCCTTCTCGGCGCAGAAGCGGACGAGGTCCCAGACGATGAGGAAGTAGCCGGCGAGCTCGAGCTTGCCGATGAGGGCGAGCTCGTGCTCGATCTGGGCGCGGACGCGGCCGTCGAAGCGCTTGCCGTAGCGCTTGCGGGCGCCCTCGAAGGCGAGGCGCTCGAGGAGGGCCTGCTCGGTGTCGCCGGGCTCCACCGGGTACTTCGGAAATTCGTAGGGGAGCGCGTCGAGGGTGAAGGCGCAGCGCTCGGCGAGCTGCACGGTGCCGTCGATGGCGTGGGGCAGATCGGCGAAGCGCCGCTCCATCTCCTCCGGCGGGTGGAGGTGGCGATCGGCGTTGCGGGAGAGGAGCGTCCCGGCGGCGTCGAGGGTGACGCCCTCGCGGATGCAGGTGAGCAGATCGAGGATGCGGCGCTCGGTGGGCAGCGCGTGGCGCACGTCGCCGGTGGCGGCGACGAGGAGGCGGTGCTTCTCGGCGAGGGCGAGCATCTGCCGGTTGCGGCGCTCGTCCCTGGGATCGAGGTGGCGCTGCACCTCGGCGACGGTGCGCTCGCGGCCGAGCCTGCGCACCACCCGCTCCGCCGCCTCGACGTCGGCGCAGGCGCCGAGGAGCGCGGTGAGACCGTGGGCGTGTTTCGCCAGATCCTCGAGGGAGACGGCGTGGGTGCCCTTCACGTGGCGGGCGTGGGAGCGGGTGTAGAGGCGGCAGAGGTTGCGGTAGCCGTCGGCGCTCTCGACGAGGAGGCGCACCGAGCCCACCCCCTGCACGTCGATGTCCCCCGCCACCAGCGGGCGGACGCCGGCGTCCCGGGCGGCGGCGTGGAAGCGGGGGCTGCCGTAGAGGCCGCCGTGGTCACCGCAGGCGATCGCGCCGTAGCCCAGCGAGGCAGCCTGCAGGGCGAGGTTTTCGGGAAGCGAGGCGCCGCGGAGGAAGGAGAAGGCGGTGCGGGCCCGCAGCTCCACGTAGCGGACGCGGGCCTTGTGCCGCGGCGCCGCAACGGGGCGGGAGCGGAGCTGCTGCTTCTCGGCGATGCGCTGGTTGGTCTCCCAGGTTCCCATCTCGCTCCTTCCCGTCCGCGCGGCCCGCTCACGCTTAGTCGTACCTGCCCACCAGCGACCAGCTGCCGCTCACGCAATCCTGCGCGAGCCGGTAGACCGCGCCGTCGGAGAGCTCCACGTCGAAGGTGTCGCGCTGCACCGGGCGCTCGTGCCAGCCGGTGTCGAGGCGCCAGGGGCCGGCGAAGCCGACGATCCAGCCGGCCACCGCGCCGGCGCGGATCGCCTGGGGCCCCTCGCGGCCCATCCGCACCTCCGCCTCGAGCGGTGGGCGGAAGAGGCGCAGGCCCGCCACCCCTTCCGCGACGGGGCCCAGGTCGGGCTCCTCCTCCGGTGGCGGCGGTGGATCGAAGCGGGAGATGCGGTAGCCCTCGGGATCGTGGCTCTCGCGGAGCAGGGGCATGCCGATCCGGTCGTCGCCGACGATGGAGGCGACCTTGGCCACTGCGGTGGCGAGCTTCTCCGGCGCCACGGTGGGCAGGCCGAAGAGGCGGAGCTGCTCCCGCCGCGACCGGGCCGGCGTGGCCAGCACCCGGATCCCGCGGATCGCGGCGTTGGGGGGCTTTCGCTCCAGCACCGAGCGGCAGAGGGCGAGCATCGAGCCCACGTCGCGGGTGGGGGCGGCGAGCTCCACCGGCAGGAGCGACTCGCCCGCGGGATCGAGGAGGAGCTTCAGGGTGAGGCCTCCCACCGCGACGCCGTAGCAATCGAGGCGGGAGACGAGCCGCTCGAGCGCCGGGCGGATGACGAAGAGGAGCCCCTCGATCGCGAGGATCTCGAAGTCGAAGTCGCAGCCCTCCTCGAAGGTCTCGGGCTGGGGCCTGGGCTGGAGGGGCTCGTCGTCGTGGCCGGTGGCGAGGCGGTGGACCCGCACGCCCTCCTCGCCGAGGCGGGCGCCGACGCCGTCGATGGGCAGGGTGGCGAAGGCGCCTGCGGTGGCGAGGCCCCAGCGCACCAGAGTCTCGCAGAGGCGGGGCGAGGCGCCGATGGCGGCGAGCGGCAGCGGGGCGAGGAAGGTGCGCTCCCTGCCCTTCGGGATCACCTCGATCCCGGCGCCGCGGACGGCGGCGATGGTGGCGAGGTGCTTGCCGCCTGCGACGGAGGCCTGCGCTTCGAGATCGAGGCGCGAGGCTGCGGCGACCAGCGCCGAGGCGATGCCCCGCTCGTCGCCGTGGAGGCGCGAGAGCCCCTCGGCGTCGATGAGGGCGAGGCCGGGGCGCACCTCCTCCACCCGCGGCGCCACCGAGGCGGCTGCGTCGAGGACCGCCTCGCGGGTGGCCTCGACGATCTCGGGGGCGACCCAGCGCACGGTGAGCTGGGGGCAGAAGGCGAGCGCGTCGCCGACGCCCATGCCCGGGGTGACGCCCTGGGTCCGGGCCTGCACCGAGACGTGGGCGATGCGGGCGCGGGCGCCCTCCCCTTCCGCCACCGCCAGCGGGATCCCGGCGAGGGTGGGCTCCGCGCGGAGCAGCGCCTGCAGGGGGAGATCGGGGACGAAGAGGCAGCCGATCCTCATGGGGGATCCTCGTCGGCGGTGAGGTACCAGGCCTTGCGGCGGGAGGCGGCGGGGTCGTCCGAGATCCGGGCGGCGCCCGGGAGCGGGTCGCGGATGCCGGTGGGGAAGAGCTCGGGGGCGCGGAAGAGGAGGCTCGCCTCGCCGGGGGAGAGGCCGAGCTTGTTGCGCTCGAGGGCCACGGTGATCTCCAGCCCCTCGAAGGTCCTGCCCGGGCCCTGGCCGAGGAAGCGGGCGCGGGCGCGCTTCGGCCGCAGGGAGGCGGTGGCGAAGGTGCCGGCGCCCTCGCCGCCGAGGACGAGGAAGGAGGCGCGGGCGGTCTCGGCGTCCCGGGAGAGCCGCAGCCAGGCTGCCTGGGAGATGGTGTCGTCCTTCGGGTCGGGGCGCTTCTTGCGGATGGCGTAGGGCTCGAAGTGGAGCTCGTCGGGGGGCGCGCCCTCGCCGGGGGCGGTGCGCACGAGCCGGGGCTCCTGCGGGCCGGAAGGCTCGACCACCCGAAGCGCCTGCTGGGCGGGCTTGCGGCCCCTGCCCCGGGGCTGCGCGGGCCCCAGGTCGAGGATCACCAGGGAGAAGGCGCCGGAGGCGAGGAGCGCGTCCGCGGCCCGGACCGCGTCCTTGTGGGTGGTGGGCCTGCACCAGAGGGTGCGGCCGAGATCCACCCCTGCGTCTGCGGCGCTCCTGGGGTCGAAGGCGTCGGCCCGGTCCACCAGGGCGGCGAGCCTGCCGCTGCTGGTGAAGCGGGCGAGGATCTGCTGGGAGAGGGCGGTGCCGAGGGCGCCCTGCACCTCCCCGATCTCGACGATGCGGCCCTGTGGCAGCCCGCCGCCGAGGAGCCGGTCGAGCTCGCCCAGCCCGGTGGGCAGGGTCGGCGGGAGGCGGTGGGCGAGCTCCTCCGGCGTGACCAGCGCGCGGGTGCGGCGCAGGTCACTGAGCAGCTGGCTGAGATCGCGGGCCGGGAGCGCCACGGTGGTTTGCACCTCCGCAGCGATCGTTATGAACAAACGTTCAGGCAGTCAAGGAGGGACGCTGAACTCGGGAGCAGTATGCCCCCGGACCCGGGGGGGATCCAGCCACCCGGTTGGGCGGGGACGCTTCCGCGGGTCGGTTTTCTACCCCAGCTCGGGAGGGTGACACGATCCGCAAGGATCGCTTTGCTACCCCGGCTCGGGAGGGTGACACGATCCGCAAGGATCGCTTTGCTACCCCGGCTCGGCAGAGGCGCACGATCCCGCGGATCGCACCGGCGTCAGTGCACCACCGTCACGCTGCGCCCCGCGTGGTGCACCACCCGGTCGCTCACCGAGCCCACGAAGAACCGGCCCACCGGCCCCATGCCCCGGGCGCCCATCACGATCAGGTCCGCGTTCCGCTCCGCCGCCTGGGCGACGATGGTGTCGGCCGGGTTGCCGTACTCGATGATCACCTCCACCCGGTCCCGCGGAAAGCCCTCCGCCTGCTCGCGGATCGCCTCCCGCAGCTTCGCCATCTCCTCGTCGGTGGGCTGCCGGTGCGCCACGCCGTAGAACTCGGCGAAGCCGACGTTCACCATCGGGATCGGCTCGAGCACGTGGAGCAGCGTGATCCGCGCCCCGGTTGCCCCCGCCAGCTCCCTGGCGAAGCCCGCCGCCCGGCGCGACCCTTCCGAACCATCGACCGCCACGAGAATGTGCTGGATCACGACGAGCCTCCTTCCGGCCTTCCCACCGGAGAAGTAGGCCCCGGCGGCACCATGGGCAATCGCGCGCCGCGCCGAAATGCGTCCTCGCCGACACCCCATCCTGCTGCGCCCGGCCGATGGCGGCCCGGCCCCGATTGCGCTACGAAGCGCCGGTGGACGATCTCCAGCAGCGCCGCCTCGAGCAGCACAAGCTCCGCCTCTCGTGGATGCCGTGGCTCTACTTCTCCCTGAAGCCGAAGCACCGCAGCTGGGCCGAGGCCTGGCAGCGCGAGGTGCAGCAGTCCTTCCGGGACCTCGAGACCATCGAGATCGCCGAAGGCTGCTTCGTCGCCCCGGAGGCGAAGCTCTTCGCAGAACCCGGCCGCCCGATCCGCATCGGCCCGGGCTGCGCCATCGCCGCCGAGGTCTTCGCCCACGGCCCCATCGACCTCGGCCCCGGCGTGAGCCTCAACGCAAGAGTGACGCTGGACGGCGGCGCCGCCGGGATCCGCATCGGCGAGGGGACCCGCATCGCCTCCGGCGCGACCCTCTACGCCTTCGACCACGGGATGGCCCCCGATAGGACCATCCGCTCCCAGCCGGTGCGATCCCGCGGGATCGTGATCGGCAGCGACGTCTGGGTCGGTGCCAACGCCGGCCTCACCGACGGCGTCACCGTCGGCGACCACGCGGTGGTGGCGATGGGCGCCGTGGTCACCAAAGACGTGCCCGAATGGGCCATCGTCGGCGGCACGCCTGCCCGGGTGATCGGCGACCGCCGCGACAAGCCGACCCTCGGCTTCAAATAGCCGCGCGGGGCCCGCCATGAAAAAGAGCCCGCCCCCCGGTGGGCGGGGAGCGGGCTCCAAGCGATGCCTGCGGGTTCCAGGTGTGCGGATGCGCCACGAGCGATCGCGCCGCCACGTAACCTCCCCAGGACGTGGCGGCTGCTGCGCCGGAGACGCTCCGGCACAGCGTTCCCCCCCTCCCGGTCAGTTCCGGGTGGCGGTCATCGTGAAGGCGCCGCTGCCGCCGCCCTGGTTGCCGTCGACCACCAGGGTGAGCCGCTGGCCCGCGTGGACCTTCACCTGCGCGGTGAAGGCCATGCCCGTCTGCCAGGTGGAGGCACACGCCAGGTTCCCGCCCGAGACGTCCCCGCCCCGGATCTCGAGCATCGGCTGGAACTCCGCCGAGAGCACCTCGAACGAGTAGGTGCCGGCAACCGGCGCGATCCACTGGTAGACCTTGTCGAGCTCGCCCACGCCGAAGCCGGCGCAGCTCGAATCCTCGCGGTCGTTCCCGGCGCCGGCGGTGGTGTCGCTGACGCTGAGCGGCCAGGTGCTGCCGAGGAAGACGTCGACGCCGCTCCCGCTCACGGTGCAAGCAGCGGCGGCGCCGCAATCGCTGTCGAGGCAATCGGCGGAACCGTCCCCATCGTTGTCCATGCCGTCGTCACAGAACCCCGCCTCGCTGGCCATCGCGGCACAGGCGGCAGCGGCGGCGCAGTCGGCGTCGGCGCAATCGACCAGCCCGTCGCCGTCGTCGTCCGCCCGGTCGGCGCAGGCGGTCTCGCTGGCGGGCGCGGCGTCGATGTTCAGGGTGAAGTCACCGCCGAAGCTGGAGCCCATCGCCATGTAGTTGGCATAGGCATCCACCGCGACGAGGTAGCTCTCGCCCTGCACCACGTCGAGGAAGAGCCTCGAGCCCAGGCTGCCGCCGGCGTCGTCGTTGCAGCCGAGCTCCGTCGGCGCGCCGCAGTCGTTGGTGTAGGCAGCGACGATGGTGTCGTGGGCCGAGCCGACCGTGTCGAAGACGTAGCGGCCGGTGGTCGGCGCGGTCCACTGGTAGATCACCTCGCCGTGCACGTCGACGCCGCAGCTCGGCTGCACGTTGCTCATCCGGGCGAAGTTGTTGCCGCTCTCCGTCACCGGAGAGGTGCTCCCGAGGAACTCGTCGACGCAGGCGAAGAGGCAGACGTCCTCGTTGGCGCAGGCCGGGTCGAAGCAGTCGGCGCTGCTGTTGCCGTCGTCGTCGACGCCGTTGCCGCAGACTTCCGCGGCGGCGGCCTCGTGCACGCGCAAGGTGAAGCTGCCGTCCCAGCCCATCGAGTCGACGAGGAAGACGAACTGCTCCCCTGCGGCGCTGGCGGTGACGAGCGCCGAGGCGGTGTTGATGGTCATGCCCATCGGATCCGGGTGCTCGGTGGGCGTGGTGCAGCTCAGCTCCATCCCGTCGCAGTTGTTGCCCAGGAAGACGGCGAGCGCAGGCTGGAAACCCTGCCCGTCGACCTGCGCCACGAAGGTGCCGGCGGCGGGTGCAGTCCAGAGGATGCCGGCATCGTTGCCGCCATCGGGATTGCACGAGGCCGGGGTGGTGTCGCCGGCGAACCAGGTGTCGCCCATCTGCTCCGCGGGCAGGCTGTCGAAGAGGTCGAAGTCCACGCAGCCCTGCGCCGGGCAGAGCGGGTGGCCCGCGCAATCGGCGTCCTGGCAGTCGGTGTCCCAGTCGCCGTCGTCGTCGACGCCGTTGCCGCAGAGGTCGCCGCCCTCCATCGCGGGCGCGGTGGTGAGGTGGAGCTGGTACGCGCCCGAGCTCCAGCCGTCCACGACGATCCGGTAGGTGGTACCGGCGAGGCCCTCGAAGGCGATACGGGAGGCGAGGCTGCCCGCGTCGTCGTTGCAGAGGATCTCGAAGCCGTCGCAGGTGCCCGGCTCCTCGTAGATCGTCACCACGGTGTCGATCTCCGAGCCGGTGGTGTCGATGATGAAGAAGCCGTCGTCCGGCGCGGTCCAGAGGTAGACGCGGTCCTCCCCGCCGTCGGCGCAGTAGAGCGAGGCGTCGTCGCCGCCGCCCTCGGTGGTGCCCGAGAGGTGCACGGGCAGCGCCGAACCGAGGTCCGCCTCGGCGCAGGCGATCAGATCGCACGACGCGGCGCACTCGTAGTCGGCGCAGTCGGCGGCGCCGTCCTGGTCGTTGTCGAGGCCGTCGTCGCAGACCTCGACGCACGCCTCGGCGCAGTCGGCGTCGTCGCAGTCGATGTCGGTGTCGCCGTCGTCGTCGATTCCGTTGTCGCAGATCTCGCCGCAGGCAGCGTCGTCGGCGCAGTCGCCGTCCTCGCAGTCCACCGCGCCGTCGCCGTCGTCGTCCTGGCCGTTGCCGCAGATCTCCTCCGGCGCACAGGCGGGAACGTCGGCGCAATCGCTGTCTTCGCAGTCGGTGTCGCCATCGAGGTCGTCGTCCACCCCGTTGCCGCACTCCTCGTCGATGGCCTGCTGGCCCCCGGCGCCGCCAGCGCCACCGGCGCCGCCCGCCCCGCCGGCGCCACCGACGCCACCGCTGCCGCCGACCCCCGCCGTCCCGCCGACCCCACCCGTACCGCCTGCCCCGCCACCGCCGCCGTCACTGCCACAGGCGGCCAGGGCCGCGCCCAGAAGCGCAACCCAAAGCACCTTCCCACGCATCTCGTGCATCGCTCGGTCCCCTTGGGATGCGGCGGGCCGCGAGAGGGCCCCCTGCATCCGCCGCTCGGCTGTTGGATGCCGGGGTCCTCCGCAAGAGCGTTGCCAAGAGTCGCCTCCCCCCTCGGGAGGGCCTTGCTCGCAGGTGCGGAGCCATTTCCCGCATCACGTAGCTACGTGCGCGGCCTGGCGGATGGGGAATCGCACCCCGTTCCCCATCGGATCTCCGTGAGGCGGCGATGTCGGAAATCGGGCACAATGGCCGACGTGCACAATTTCTTCGCCACCGCAGCCAAGGGCACCGAAGGCGCCCTTCGAGACGAATTGCGCGGCCTGCGCCTTCCCGGGGTCCGCGCCGATCGCGGCGGGGTCCACTTCCGAGGCTCCCTCGCCGACGGGATGAAGGCCTGTCTCTGGTCCCGGATCGCGATGCGGATCCTCCTCTCCCTCGGTAGCTACGAGGCGAAGGGGGCCGACGGCCTCTACGACGCGGTGGCCTCGGTGCCGTGGGAGGAGCACCTCTCGCCCCGGCACACCTTCTCGATCCACGCCTCGGTCCGCTCCTCGGAGCTGACCCACTCGCATTTCGTGGCGCTGCGGACCAAGGACGCCATCGTCGACCGGATGCGCGAGCGCACCGGCGCCCGCCCCAGCGTCGACACCGCGAAGCCCGACGTCCACGTCATCGTCCACCTGGTCAAGGACCGCGCCGAGCTCGCCCTCGATCTCTCCGGCGAGCCGCTCCACCGCCGCGGCTGGCGGATCGAGGCGAAGGAAGCGCCGCTCCGCGAGACCCTCGCCGCTGCGATCCTCGCCCTCGGCTACTACGATCCGAACAAGCCCTTCCTCGATCCGATGTGCGGCTCGGGCACCCTCGCCATCGAGGCGGCGCTCATCGCCCGCAACATCGCGCCGGGCCGCGGCCGCCACTTCGGCTTCATGCGCTGGCCCTCCTTCGGCGACGAGGAGGCGAAGACCTTCCGTGACCTGCAGGAGGCGGCCAAGGCGGTGGCGCTGCCGAAGGCACCGGCGCCGATCATCGCCCGCGACCGCTTCGACGAGCCCCTCGAGGTGACCCACCGCAACGCCGAGCGCGCCGGCGTGCGCAACTCCCTCGAGCTCGCCCAGCAGGACGCCCGCGATCTCGTGCCGGTCCCGCCGGAGTGCCAGATCTTCGTGAACCCGCCCTACGGCGAGCGCCTCGGCGGCAAGCGCCTCCAGCTCGAGGGGCTCTACCGCGGCTTCGGCGAGGCCTACGCGCCCTTCGAGGACGCGATCCCGCTGATCGTGCTCTCGGGCTCGCCGCTCTTCGAGCGCGCCTTCGGCCACCGCGTGCACTGGCGCCACCCGCTCTTCAACGGGCCGATCGAGACCCACCTGCTCCGCTACGGTCCCGACACGCGGCAGGGCTGACACCGCGGGTGTTCGACATGGCGCCGAACACCCCCTGTGTCAAACGGCGGCGAGCCAGCCGATCGGCTCGTCGACGAGCGAATCCGCCCGCACTACCTGCTCCACGTCGAGGAGCTCGAGCACCGCCCGGCCCGCGCTGTCGTGGAGTACCTCCTCCACCCGCGAGCTCAGCTCCTCCGCCACCGCTGCGGGCAGGTGGGGCGCGAAGACCAGGCCGTCGTTGGGCACCGGCTCGGTGAAGGCCAGCGGCTCGAGCCGGGACGCCTCGCTCCCCACCAGCAGGCGCAGCACCCCTTCCAGCGCTTCGGCGTCGCCGCGGTGGACGAAGCAGGGCGCCACGTCGGCGCTCCCGTCGAGGAGCCGGCCCAGCGCCGTGGGGTAGCTGAAGGTGAAGCGCTCGGAGGGGAAGAGCCGCTCCGGGTGGAGCCCCCTGCTGCGCAGGAAGTGCAGGGGCAGCCGGTAGCCCGCCAGCGACTCGGGATCGGTCCACGCGGCCCGGCGCCCGCGCAGATCCTCGGGGCCATCGACCTCGCCCCGCCGCACCACCAGCGCCGAGCGGAAGCTCGTGCTCCCGTGGCGGATCCCTCGGAGGCAGGCCTCCGCGCCGGCGCCGCGCATCCGCGCGAGGAGCAGCGGGTTGACCCACGCCGCCTCGAGCGAGCCGCCCAGCAACATCGCCTCGAGGTGCTCGTAGGAGCCGGCGACGGTGACCTGCACCGGCAACGCCACCGCCAGCGCCAACGCCTCCTCGAGCCGCCGGGCCAGCTGGTGGGTCCGGTGGAGCCCCAGGGACGGCGAGAGGCCGAAGCGGAAGGAGGTGCGGGGAGCGAGCATGGTCTTACCCGACCGGCTACCATACGCACCGTGTCGGCAGGAAGTGGCGGAGTGTGTGAAATGCCCGAAAGCTTCGAGGAGACGGTGGCGAAGGCGGTGCGCTCCATCCCTGCCGGGGTAGTCCTCTCCTACGCGGAGGTGGCGCGCAGGGCAGGCAGGCCCCGGGGCGCCCGCGCAGTGGCGCGGGCCCTGCGCAACCTGCACGGCGTTCCCTGGTGGCGGGTGGCCCGCGCGGACCGGACCCTCGCCCCCGAGGTGGCCGGGGAGCAGGCGGTGCTGCTCCGGGCGGAGGGCGTGAGGATCGAGGGACGCCGGATCGTCGGTACGAGGCAACCGGGCGGGCCCCCGTCCCGCGGCTGATGGCGCCCCGCAGCGTCCCCACCTTCTTCCCATGGAGCCCACGGAGCGACGGCCCAGGGAGGAAGGAATGCTGCGTCCCGACCAGGTGCTGGTGATCTACGACGGGCGCTGCCCCTTCTGCTCGGGGGTGGTCCACTTCCTGCGCCGCTTCGACTGGCGCGACAAGCTCGTCTGCCTGCCCTACCAGACCAGGGGCCTCCCCGAGGCGGTCGGCACCACCGTGCAGCAGACCCGCCGGATGGCGATGACCTTCGCTCCCTCCGGACACCTCTGGCGCGCGTTCGGCGCGGTGGCGGCGGGCCTCGACGCCCTGCTCCCCTTCGGCCTGCCGATCGTCCGGGCGATCTACCTCGTGCCCGGGCTCCACCGGATCCTCGACCGGCTCTATTTCGTGGTCTCCGACAACCGGAACCGGATCCCGCTCTCGAGGCCGGACCTCGAGGAGGGCGAACACCCGCCCCTCGATCCGAACGTGGAGGAGGAGCTCGGCCGCAGGCGCCTCGCCTCGCGGATGCCGTCCGCGCTGCCGGGCCCCGCGCTCACCCTGCATTGACCGGCTGGCCGCAGACGGCGACGCTCGTTAGCCTTCGGCCCATGCCCACGATCCGCGCCCTCTGCATCCGCGAAGCAGGCGAGACCGACGTCCTCGAGCTCCAGGAGCGACAGCTCCGCGATCCCGGCCCCGGCGAGATCCTCGTGCGCGTCGCCGCCGCAGGTGTGAACCGCGCCGACGTGCTCCAGCGCCGCGGCTTCTACCCGGCGCCGCCGGGCAGCCCCCCGGACATACCCGGCCTCGAATACGCCGGCACCGTGGAGGCGACCGGCGACGGCGTCTCTCTCTGGAAGGCGGGCGACGCGGTGATGGGGATCGTCGGCGGCGGCGCCATGGCCAGCCACCTCCTCGTCCACGAGCGCGAGGCGATGCCCGCCCCGCCGAACCTCTCGATCGAGGAGGCGGCGGCGATCCCCGAGGTCTTCCTCACCGCCTGGGACGCGCTCTTCCTCCAGGCGGGCTTGCGCCTCGGCGAGCGGGTGCTCCTCCACGCGGTGGCGAGCGGCATCGGCACCGCAGCGCTGCAGCTCGCCCTCCACGCAGGCGCGATCCCGATCGGCACCTCGCGGTCCCGGGAGAAGCTCGACCGCTGCGCTGCCATCGGCCTCCGCGAGTCGGTCCTCGTCGAGGGCGGCGCCTTCGCCCGGGCCTCCAAGGGCGCGAACGTGATCCTCGACACCGTCGGCGCCGCCTACGCCACGGAGAACGCCAAGGCCCTCTCGCCCGGTGGCCGCTGGGTGATGATCGGCCTGCTCGGCGGCGCCACCGGCGAGGTGCCGCTCGGGCTGCTGCTCTCCAAGCGCGCGCATCTCGTCGGCAGCGTGCTGCGCTCCCGCCCCCTCGAGGAGAAGGCCGCCCTCGCCCGGGCCTTCTCCCGCGAGATCGTCCCGCTCTTCACCGTGGGAAAGCTCCGACCGGTGGTGGACGCGGTGCTGCCGATCGAGCGCGCCGCCGAGGCCCACGAGCGCATGGAGCGCAACGAAACCTTCGGCAAGCTGGTGCTCACCCTCTGATCACGGGTGGTGCCACGGATGGGGCTCGGCCCCTTCGGCGGGCATCGCGTGGCGCCACGGCTGCCCCGGCAGCACGGAGATCGCGGCGATCTGCGGGAGCTCGAGCTCGAGGAAATCGGCGGTGCGCATCTCGAGCAGCCCCTCGTGCGTTCCCGACTGCACGAGCAGGTGATCGAGGGCCCGCAGCGCGAGCTCGAAGATCACCGGCAGGTTCCACAGGCCGCCGAAGGGCGGCGCCGCGCCGGGCTCGCAGCCGGGGAAGAGCTCGCGGAGCCGGTCGACCTCCACCAGCCGCGCGTCCCTGCTGCCGGTCACGTCGCAGACGGCGTCGAGATCGACGAGCGCCGGCGCGGGGACCACGCAAATCAGCTCTTCGCCGGAGCCCAGCTCCACCGCCACCGTCTTGGCGACCTGCCAGCCGGAGATGCCCTCTGCCTCTGCGGCCTCCTGCGCCGTCACCACGCGGCGGTGCGGGAGGAGCTCGAAGGGGATCTCGGCATCACGCAGATAGCGTTCGATTCGTGCCTGGATCATGGAAAACCCTCCTCCGCGCAACGATGCGCACGACGCCGCCACCGGGGCGGGCCGTTCGGCGAGCGGAACGTCCGTCGCTCGCTGCGACGAGAAGAAATCGACATCGAGCGGCGTCTGCGCCGGTGCGGCGCGAAGCTCAGCGCACCGCCACCGCGAGGGGCTCGCGGGCGCCGCGCCACGAATCGGGGATCCCCGCCGCCCCCGTGGCGAGCGCCACCAACCCGCCCACGATCGCGCAGGTGGTGTCGCAGTCCCCACCGGCGGCGGCCGTGGTCCAGAGCGCCTCCTCGAAATCCCCGAGGTGGTGCGCCGCGCACCAGAGCGAGAGGGGCACCGTATCCGCCGCGATGGCGCCGCTCCCGTTGCCGAGGATCGCCGCCACCTCGCCGATCGGCGTGCCGGCAGCGATCTCCAGCGCCCGCACGATCCCCTGCCTGGTTTCGCCGGGCGGCACGTGCTCCGCCGTAGCTGCCAGCAGGCTGGCGGGCGCCGCGGTCCGGTCGCGCACCACCCACGCAGCGGCGACCGCCACCGCGATCGCCCCCGCCTGCCCCTCGGGATGGGCGTGGGTCACCTCCGCGGAGGCACGGGCCTCGTCCAGCACCAACCCGAGGTCGTCGGCGAAATAGGCGCCGAGCGGCGCCACCCGCATCGCCGCGCCGTTGCCCATCGAGCCGAGGCCGCCGAAGGCTGCGGCGGCGGCGCCGCGCCAGGGCATGCCGTCGGCGATCGCCTGGAGGATCCGGTGGGCGGCGCCGCCGTAGCCGCGCCACGGGTCGCGCACGTAGCGCTCGCCGAAGACCCGGGCGAGCTCCTCCCGCACGACCTTGCCGGTCCGCGCCAGGACCTCGACGATGCCGAGCGCCATCTCCGTGTCGTCGGTCGTGCGCCACGGCCCCGGCGGCGGGATCCTCGCCTCGAGCAGCGCAACGCTTTCGGGTGCGAAGAAACGCTCGCCGAAGCCGTCGCCGACCGAGAGCCCTTCGAGCGAGAGCAGCGCACGGTCGAGCCGCGCGCCTGGATCCGATGAGAGCCGCATGTGCCGAAGCATGACACCGGCCCGGGAAGGCCGCACCAGCCGGGCTGGGCGCAAGGTCCGCTGCAGCACAGCCAGTCAGACCGCTGCTGCCACGTGCTCCCGCGCCCGGTGGGCGATGGCGTAGATGCTCTCACTGGGGTTGACGCCGAGGGAGGTGGGGAAGACCGAGCCGTCGACCACGAAGAGGTTGGGAACGTGGTGGTGGCGCAGGGTGGCGTCCACCACGCTGGTCGCCGGGTCGGCGCCCATGGCGCAGCCGCCCATCTGGTGGGCGGTGAAGATCGCGTGCTCGAGGGCACCGTACGGCGCCGCTGCGAGCCGGGGCAGATCCACCTCGCTGCGGAGCTCCACCGGCGCCCCGTGGAGCGAGAGGATGCGGCGCGCTCCCGCTGCCAGCTGGATCCGGGCCATCGCCTCGCACGAGGCCCGGAAGCTCTCCGCCAGCGGCCCCCGCACCGGATAGTCGACCCGCACCCTGCCGTCGCCGCGCAGGGAGACGGTGCCGCCCTCCTCCCCCTCGAGCAGGCCGTCCACCGAGAGCGCGATGAGCACGCCGATGTGGGGCAGCTGCGCCATGAAGGCCTGGTGGTCCTGCCCGAAGGAGCGGAAGGCGGTGGCTGCGATCATCGGGTGGATCGGCGGCACCTCGAGGAAGAAGCCGATCCGACCCTCGCCCCGGTCGATGAAGTGGTGGGAGCCTATCGACTGCGGCGCGCCGTAGAAGGCCCGCACCGGCTCGTCGAAGAGCGCCGCCATCGCCACCACCGGGTGGAGGAAGGTGCGCTTGCCCACCCTGCCGTTGCGATCGAGCCCCGAGCGCAGGAGCAGCGCCGGCCCGTTGATCGCGCCGCCGCTCGAGACCGCCACCTTCGGCCGCACCGTCACCCGCCGCGCCGTGGGCTGGTTGGTCCGCGGATCGAGCACGCGGCCGTGCACCGCCACCACCCGATCGCCCGCGACCTCGATCCGCTCGGCGCGGGTGTCGCTGTAGAGCGCCATCCCCTTCGCCACCGCGTCGGGCAGGTAGCTCACCAGCATCGATTGCTTGGCGTCGATGGGGCAGCCCATCCCGCAATAACCGCTGTTGGCGCAGCCGCGCACGTTGCGGCGCAGCGGCCCCGCCTCCCAGCCGAGCTTCCTGCAGCCGTCGAGGAGCACGCGGTTGTTGGCGTTCGCCAGCACCTCGGGCCACTCGTGGACGTGGAGCCGCTCCTCCACCGCGTCGAAATGCGGCGCGAGCGAGGCCTCGTCGAGCCCCTCGATCCCGTGGCGGCTCCGCCAATGATCGAGGATCCGCTTCGGCGTGCGGAAGCAGGTGGTCCAGTTGACCACGGTGCTGCCGCCCACCGCGCGGCCCTGCAGGATGGTGATCGCCAGGTCGGCGGTCGCCCGGGTGCCGCGGTCCTGGTAGAGCATCGGGTAGGCCGTGCCCTCCTGCATGTCGAATTCGCTCTTCGTGTGGTGGCCGCCCTCCTCGAGCATCACCACCGAGAGCCCGCGCTCGACCAACCCCGCGGCGAGCACCGCGCCACCGGCGCCGGAGCCGATCACGCAGACGTCGCAGCGCACGTCGACGTCTGCCGTGAGATCGGCAGCCCGGAAGATCATCTGCCACCCACCGTGCGTACGACGTTTCCGAAATCGGGCGGGCCCGGATAACCGACCAGCGTGTGGATCTCGGGCGAGGCGTAGTAGGCAGCGGCGCAGAGTCCGTGCAGCGCCGCGAAGGCGGTGCGCCGGATCGAGAGGCCGCTGTGCTGCCAGGAGCGGAGCGCCTCGTCCTGCTCAGGCGGCGAGAGCTTCGTGAACGGGCGCGTCCTTCCGTCGAAGACGAGGCCCGCGAGCGCGTTCTCGAGCAGGAGGAGCACCTGCTTCACCTCGTCGGCCACGCCGGGATCGCCGCTGGCGAGCAGCGCGTCGATCTTCTCCGGCACGGCGAGCGCGGTCGCAGCGGGAAAGCCGTTGCCCGCCGGCACGATCCGATCGGCCACCGCAGCGAGGATCGAGTAGGTGCGCGGATCGAGCACCTGCAGCTGCCGCCCGGGCGCACGCAGCGCGCTGCCCTGCAGGGCGAGGCCCGTTCCGCCCGCTGCGAGGAGCAGCGCGCCGCCGAGGCCGTAACGGAGGATGGTGCGGCGGGAGATGGGCATCGTCGGCAGTCTACCGCTCCACCGCCTCGGCCCCCAATGCCCTTCCGCCGGCGAAGCCCGGCCCGGCGCCGGTGAGGTGGATCGTCCGGGACCAGACCGCCCCGCCGTGGAGCATCGCGAGGTCCGCCGCCTCGGCGAGGAGGCGCCGCAGATCCGCGGGCCCCAGCGCGGGCCCCACGAAGGAGAGCGAGCGGAGCACCGCCTCGAGGCCGGCGGCGTCGAGGCGCACCTGCTGCGTGAAACGCTCCTCCACCGGGGCCGCCCCGGGCAGCGCCAGCGCGAGGAGCTGCCTGCCCCGCGAGGCAGCGGGCCGGGCCCTGGCCTTCGGGTTGTAGCGGGCGAGGAGCGCCCGGAGTTCGTCGAGGAAGGGGGTCTCGTCGAGCACCGGCTCGATCACCGCGGCGGATCCGTCCGCCCGCAGGAGCCGCGCCGCCTCCCTGCCCGCCCGCTCGGGATCGATCCAGTGGAGCGCGTCGGCCACCACCACCAGGCCGTAGTGACCGGCGGGAAGGGGCGTCGACTCCGCAGCGGCGGCGACCGCCTCCACCTCCAGGCCGACCGCCTGTGCGGCGAGGGCCTCGCGCATCGCCCGGGCCGGCTCCACTGCGGCGACGGCGAGCCCCGCCCGCGCCAGCGGCAGGGCGAGGTGGCCGGTGCCCGCGCCGAGATCGGCGACGGGCCCGCCGCCGGCAGCGGCGACGAGCCGGTCGATCAACGCGGCGGGATAGCCCGGGCGGGCCCGGTAGGCAGCGGCGAGCCGGTTGAAGACCCAGCGGTCGGCCTCCACCGGCACGTCGCGGCGCCCCACGGCGCTAGAACGTCACGGCGGCGTGGGCGCCGGCGGTCCACCAGTTGAGCGATTCCTCGTCGAGGTCGAGGCCGTTGTAGGCGCCGTGCACGCCGACCGTGACCAGCGGCAGGATGGCGAGGTCGAGGGCGAGGCCCAGGTCCCAGGTGAAGCCGCTCTCCTCGCCGATGCCGCTGCGATCCTCGAAGAAGTCGATGTCGTCGCCGTTGGCGCTCAAGGAGGTCTGCCCCCAGCCGACGTGACCGAAGGCGGTGGGGCGGAGCACGGTGCCGATACCGGCCCGGAGACCCGCGGTGGCCCGCACCATGGTGAGATCGAAGCTGCTGCCGTCGATGCCCGGGGTGCCGAAGTCGAGGTAACCCACCTGGATCTCGGGGACGAGATCGAGGACCGGCGTACCGGGGACGACGAGACCGACGCGGCCGGCGAATCCGTAGCCGGTCTCCTCGTCCAGCGGCTCGTCGTCCGGGAAGATGGCGTCGACGTCGAACCCGACCTGGAGCTGCGCCAGGGCGGCGGTGGGGGTGAGCACGAGGGCGGCCACGAGCGCCGCGCGGGTGAAGCTCCGCATGAGATCCGTCCTCCCGGGCCGGGTGATCGGGCCCGAACGACGCAAGCTAGGTGCTGCCCCCAAGCTTGTCGACCTTCCGGGCGGTGCTGCCCGGCGATGGCGGTGGGGAACTTCTACGTACGCCACTCAGAGCGTGTGAAGGAATCGGTCCGGCAGGCGCCGGCCCGATTCCTTCGCTCGCGCTTCGCGCGAGAAACGCTCCTACTTGCGATCGCTCCGCCTTCGGCTGCGCTGGAGAGTTTGTTTCACAAACTCTCAGAGTATGAGGCCCGCATGGAGGCCGATCGCGGCCCACGACGCCTCGACGTCCACGAACTGCACCTAGCCGAGCTGGCCCCCGACGAAGAAGCCCGGCAGAACGAAATCGAGGGCGAGGCCGGCGTCCCAGCTGGCGCCGTCGATCGTCTGCGGCTGCGGCCGTGGACGGGACTCCAGCCCCCGGCTCGGGGAAATGTGCTCGATCGCCAGATAGCCCGCACGGGCGAAGATCCCGAAGCGCATCGGCGCCCCAGTGGACCAGCGCAGCCCCGCGACGATCCTGCCGCCCTTGTCCTGCTGTTCGGTCCCTTCCACGTGCTCGACGGTGAAGCCGTCGGGATCGAAGTACTGGAGCTCCAGCTCGGGGGTGAGGCCCATCGGCAGCGCCCACCCTGCCCGCAGGCCGAGCGAATGGCCCACGTCCGACCCGGAGGTGTTCGAGTCGCCGAAGAGCGCGGCGGTGGTGATGGCCAGCTCCCCGCCTGCAGCAGCGGGCTGCGGCAGCACGAGCGAGCCGAGCAGCGCCGTGGCGCCCATCCATTTCCTCATCGCCTTCCCCCGTTGTGTGTCTCCCGACCACGCTACCACGCCGTTGGTGCAAACCCCCATCACCCGCTGGCACACCGACATCCGCTCCGTGTAGCTTCACGCCCACCTTGGCAAAGCTCGTCCTCGATCCCCACGTCGGTTTTTCGATCCTCGCCACCACCGGCTCCGAGCGCGAGCGCCACGAGGAGCTGGGCTGCGGGCTGCAGGGCCCCGGCTCCCGTCCCGTGCGCCGCGCCCTCGCCGAGCTGAAGCAGCGGATCGCCGCCCTCGGCCGCGACGCGGCGATCGAGCAGGCCGAGGAGCTGCTGCGCTGGCTCGACGATCGCCCCGCCTACCGCGGCCTCTGCGAGGACCGCCACGTGGCGGGACGCCGGGTGCTGAAAGAGTCGGTGCTCTACCCCGATCCCGCCGGGCAGATCCCCGCCACCCTCCACGTGCGCCGGGGCCTCGAAGCCCTCGAGATCGATCTGCCCCTGCACGCCTGGGCGCCCCTCGCCGACACCCTCGCCGCCATCGCCGCCGGCGAGAGCGCCGCGAAGATCCGCCGCGGCGTGCGCCTCCCCGAGCTGCAGGAGCTCTTCGGCGAGCTCGAGGCGGCGGGCCTCCTCGTCGAGGGCGAGCCGCTGCCTCCGCCGCCCCGGCAGCCGGGCGTACTCTTCGTCGGCCACAACACCGCCCTCGTCTCCTCCGCCACCACCCGGATCCTCCTCGATCCCTGGCTGCGCCCCTGGCACGGGCAGGATCCCGCCGACTACCGGATGCTCCTGCCCCACCAGCTCCTGCCGGTGGACGCGGTGCTCCTCACCCACTCCCACGGCGACCACTTCCACCTCGGCTCGCTGCTGCACCTGCCGCGGAGCACGCCGATCGTCGTCCCCTGGCTCGCCCGGGAGAACGTGCTCTCCACCGACCTCGCCTTCCGCCTCGGGCAGCTCGGCTTCACCCGCGTGCTCACCCCGCGCTGGTGGGAGAGCCTGCGCTTCGGCGACGTCGAGGTGCAGGTCCTCCCCTTCCTCGGCGAGCAGGCCACCGCCACCGCGCTCGTCTATCCCGAGGTGCGCAACGCCGGAAACACCTACGCCATCCGCACCCCCGAGCTCTCGGCGGCCTTCCTCGCCGACACCGGCCACGACCCCCTCGGCCACATGACCGACGTCGCCGCCGAGGCCCGGGAGCGCTTCGGTCCGGTGGATCTGCTCTTCGGCGGGATGCGCGCCTTCCGGATCCACCCGGTGCTCTACCCCTTCACCACCCTCGACGCCTTCCTGCTCAACGTGCCGCTGGAGCTGGCCGGCGTGCAGCAGCAGCTGATGAACGACGCCGGCGAGCTCCTCGACACCGCGGCCCGCTTCGGCGCACGCTTCGTCGTCCCCTACGCCGACGGCGGCGCGCCCTGGTACTGGCGCGAGGGGATGGGCCCCGCCTACCGCGGCTACCCGGCCTACGAGGGCTTCCGCGAGGCGCCGGAGAACGCGATCGAGGACGAGCAGAGCGATCCCTTCCCCGAGCGCCTGGCGGAGGTGGCGGCGCAGCGCCCTGCAGGTGGGCCGGAAGCGCTGGTGCTCCGCCCCGGCGACGACCTCCGCCTCGAGGGTGGCAGGCCACACATCCGCCGCCATCCCGGCCACGCCTGGCCCTGGAGCGAAGACCCGCGGGGCTGATCGCGGTCATGCGATTGACTCCCACGCCCTCTTCGGGCGAGAGAGCCGGGAGGGCGCGGGCTCCTTCCGTGCCGGGGCGGCAGCATCGCCGCCGAGGGGGTAGCGATGAAGGTGCAGAAGAAGCTCCTGGTGGGCGTGCTCGCTGCGTTCGCCGGCGCCGGCTGCAGCAGTGGCGGCGACGGCAACGGCGCGATCGCGGGTACCGATCTCGTGGTGAAGGGCATGGTCAGCTCCGCCGGCACCGACGGCACCAGCGGCATGCCGCTCGCCGATGCGCAGGTGCAGCTCACCATCGACGCCGACGGCGACGGGAAGATCGCTGCCAGCGAGCGCGTGACCGCCACCGCCGACGAGGCGGGCAACTACGTGATCGGCGCCAGGGTGCAGAAGGGCCAGAACGTGGTGGTCTCCTTCTCGGAGGAGGGCTACGCGCCGATCTTCCGCCGCGTCGTCGCGGGGCCGAAGGCCGAGCTGGTGCTCAACGTCGCCCTCGCCTCGCTCGAGCCGCTGGAATGCGAAGGCGCCCGCTGCGCGATGGAGGGGAACCGCCTCAGCATCAAGGGGCTCCGCGAGGGCCTGGCAGGCAGCGCCCGGGTCTTCAACCCGGTGACCGAGACCCACCTCTTCCCCGGCGGCTTCGACGACAGCGACGGCAACCTGCTCATCTCCGGCGTCTTCTCCGCCGTGCAGCTGCAGGACGAGAGCGGTGCCGAGCTCCACCAGCTCGAGGAGGACGTCGAGCTCCGCATGCAGATGCCGCAGGACACCTGGCCGGTGATCGTCGATCTGCAGCCCGACAACGATCGGATCGACATCCCGCTCTACGCCTTCGACGAGGCGAAGGGCACCTGGGTCCGCCACGCGAAGGACGGCTGGCTCGAGGACGGCAGCGGCGGGATCATCCCCGAGAGCGAGCTCGCCTCGATCCGCGGCGGCACCTGGACCGGGGTGATCATCGCCACCGGCGAGGTGAACCACTTCTCCTACTGGAACGTCGACTGGCCGGTGGAATCCCACGGCTGCATCGAGGGGCTGATCCGCGATCCGGACGGCGAGATCGCCGAGGGTGCCACCGTCACCGCATCCGGCCGCACCTATACCGGCACCTCGGCCTCGCAGACCACCGGCGACGACGGCCGCTTCGCCCTCGACGTGATGCGCAGCGAGGGGAGCGACGACGTCGATCAGGACGGCACGCCCGGCGAGACCCACCGCATCGCCCTGCGCGTGGTCCACGGCGGCAAGGTCTACGACGCCGGCGAGTTCGACGCTCCGGTAGAGCCCGGCTCCGACGGCGAGAATTGCGGCGACGTCGGCATCATCGAGCTCGGGCCCGAGAAGGAGCTGGTCGCCGGGGTCTGCTCGCTGCACGGCACCATCGTCGACGAGCAGGGCCAGCCGCTGGAGGGCGTGGGCGTCTACGCCTGGGACGACACCGTGCCGGACGAGGTCGAGATGGCGCTCTGCGGCGAGTTCTACGAGAACTGCCAGTACTGGGCGAGCACCGACATGGACGGCGCCTGGCAGGCCTCCGCCGCGGTGATGGATCTCGTCACCGTCTGGGGCATGCACAGCTGGGAGAGCGACGACGGCGTGAGCCACCTCCGCTACGGCAACACCAGCCGCCTCGGGTGCCCGCCGGATGCGATCACGGTCCGGCTCACCGAGGGCTGGGATACCTTCGAGCTCACCCTCACCGTCGGCGAAGGCCAGATCGCCTGGTCGCCTGCGGTGAACGCCTCGCAGATCTACGTCGTCGACGCCGGCGGCGTGCCGAAGTGGATCGTCTCTACCGATGGGGAGAACGACCCGGGCTTCCCCAGCCCCGTGACCTACGGCACCACGCCCGCGGGCGCCGTGGTGGTGTGGCCCACCGACGGCTCCGCGCCGGCGCCGCGCGCGCGCGGCGCCACCGTGCAGGTGGCGAGCTACCGCTTCGGCGCCACCGGGATCTGGAACTGGGCGATCGGCAGCTACGTGGTGCCGTGATCCCGGCGCCACGCAGCTAGCCCCTTTGGCGGCCCGGTCGCTTCCCACGCGGCCGGGCCGTTTTCGTCCGATGCGGCGGCCGTATCGCACCAGCCGGGCAGGCCGCCAGCCGGGCGCCGGCCACATTCCCGCCGGCCTCTCCCGTGCTAGGCTGCCCGGCCCTATGAAGAAGTTCTTCCTGGCCCTCGTGGCCCTGATCCTCCTCGGCGGCCTCGGTGCAGGCGGCGCCTTCGTCTGGGCCGGCAAGGCAGTGCAGACCCCCCTTCGCCCAGGCGCCGAGCCGGTGGAGTTCACCGTGCCGAAGGGCGCCACCGGCCAGGCCCTCGGCGCGCAGCTCGCCGAGGCGGGCCTCATCACCGACGCCCGCCTCTGGCGCTTCCATCTCTGGCGCCGCGGCGGTCTCGCCGCCAAGGCCGGCCGCTTCTCCCTCTCGCCGGGGATGAGCGCCGCGGAGATCGCCCGGGCCCTCGAGGGCGCGCCGCTGGCGGACGACAAGCCCTTCGTCATCGTCGAGGGCTGGCGCCTGCGCGACACCGACGCCGCCCTCGCCGCCGCCGGCTGGATCGAGCCCGGCGCCTACATCGCCGCTGCGAGCAGTGGCAAGGGCTACACCGCGCCCTTCGAGCTGCCGAAGGGGAGCCTCGAGGGCTACCTCTACCCCGAGACCTACGCCCTCGCGCCCGAAGGCTTCGACGTGCGCTGGCTGGTGCAGCGGCAGCTCGACACCTTCACCCGGCGCTTCTGGGAGGCGCATCGCGACGAGGTGAAGAAGAGCGGTCGCAGCCTCCACGACGTGGTGGTGATGGCCTCCCTCCTCGAGCGCGAAGAGCCGCTCCCGGCGCAGCGCCCGCTGGTGGCCGGGATCCTCTGGAAGCGGATCGACGCCAACGTGCCCCTCGGCGTGGACGCCACCTCGCGCTACGAGCTGCGGGAGTGGAACGACCGCAAGGCCTTCCTGAAGCGCCTGCGCGATCCCCAGGATCCGTGGAATACCCGCACCCGCGCCGGCCTGCCCCCGGGGCCGATCGGCTCGCCCACCGTCGACTCGCTCCAGGCGGCGCTGCGGCCGAAGAAGAGCGAGTTCTGGTACTACCTCCACGACGCGAACCGGATCCTGCGCCCCTCCAGAAACGCAGCGGAGCACGAGGCGCTGCGCCGGAAATACAACGTCTACTGAACCTGCTTGCGGAAGGAGAACGGCCGGGTCCCCATGTTGCGGGCCCCGGCCGTTTCTCGTTCCGGCGGGAGCAGCCGCAGGCACCGCACACGAAGAGAGGGCCCCGTCGCCGAGGCCCTCCCTTCTCTTCATCGGAGCCGAAGCTGCCGGCTAGCTGCGACGGCGCCGCAGGGCTGCGAGGCCCAGCGCCGCACCGAGTGCCAGGAGGCTCGGGTCGGCGACACCGGCGCTGCAGCCGCCGCCGTCGTCTTCCTCGGCCTTCTCCTGCGGCTTCGTCTCCGCCGCCGGAGGCGCCAGGTGCAGCGTCACCGAGAGCGGCGCCACGTTGATCCGGTTCTCCGAGTCCTTCACCTGCACGAGGAAGGGGAAGGTCCGGGTCTTCTCACCCTCGAGAAGGAAGCCCGCGAGCACGCCGCTGATCACGCCGTCCTCGGAGAGCTCCAGGCCCTCGGGCGGCGTGCTGCCCTGCGCCATGCTCCAGCTGGTGAAGCCCGCGGCGCCGGCTGCCTGCAGCTGCACGGTGTACGGCGTGTCGACGTAGGCGTCGGCCAGCGCCGTGGTCACCACCGTGATCCCCTGGTCGTAGGTCACCTCGAAGGTGATCGCGCAGGTATCCGGCGCGTTGTTCTCCTCGTCGGTCACCTCGACCAGCCACACGTAGCGGCCCGCCGCAGAGGGAGCGCCGCTCACGTCACCGTCGCCGGAGAGGATCATCCCCGGAGGCGGCGCGTTCACGAAGGTCTGGCCGGGATCGGTCACGCCGTTGGAGAGGCGGCGGCTCTCCGCCGTCACCCAGGTGTAGGGCTTGGCGCCACCGGCGGCGAGGAGCTGCACGTCGTAGGCCTCGTTCACCTTGTGGTTGGGCAGGCTGCGGGTCACGCAGGTGAGGCGCGCCGGCGAGGAGACGCGGAGCTCGAGCTCGGCGCTGCGGGCGGTGCCGTCCTTGTCCTTCACCTCGAAGGTCACCGGGTAGAGGCCGTCCACCATCGGCATGCCACGCAGCGCGCCGGACGACGCCAGCTGCAGACCGGGGGGCAGCTCACCGGCAGCGACCGACCACTCGTAGGGGGCGGTGCCGCCCACTGCCAGCAGCGTCGCCTCGTACTCGACCTGGAACTGCGCCACCGGCAGCTCCGCCGTCGCGATCGCCAGCGGCATGCCGGTCTCGTTCACCGTGAGCTGGTAGTCCTGCACCACGGTGAGCTCACCGGAGGTCACCCGCAGCGAGAAGTCCGAGGTGGCAACCTGCGCAGGCCTGCCGCAGAGCAGCGTGGCGATCGGCGCAGCGGCAGGATCACCACCGGCGCGCTCCTCCTGCAGCTCCAGGCCGGCCGGGAGCGTGCCGCTCTCGACGGCCCAGACGTAGGAGCCGGTGCCGCCGGTCGCGTCGAGGAGGTTGCAGTAGACCGAGCCGATCTCCGCAGGGGGCAGCACGGTGGTGGCGATCACCAGGTCGCCGCTCGAGACCGTGAAGGACTCCTGCGAGACGCCCTCGTTGTTCAGCTCACCGAGCTCGTAGACCTCGTTGTCCGGGTCGATGACGATGCCGAGGTAGTAGGTGCCGGCGTTGATCTCGGCGGGCAGGAAGACCTGCTCGGAAACCGGGACGCTGGTGAGCGCGTCGGCGGTGATCGTGCCGGTGAAGATCCGGCGGTCGCTCGAGCTGATCACGTCGTTCGACGAGATCACGAGCGAATAGGGGACGTCGACGCCGATCAGGTTGCCCTGGTTCCGCACCGTCCAGTCGAGGGTGAAGTTGGAGCCCGGCTCCGCGTTGTTCGGCACCGCGATCGACTCGACGATCAGGTCGGGGGCGGGCAGGCCGATCTCGAAGGGGCCGTAGAAGCCGACGTTGTTGGTCTCCGTATCCTCGGCGACGGCGTTGAGCGGGTCCGCCTCTGCGAGCAGATAGTACTGGCCCGGGCTGAGGGAGAGCGGGATCGGGGCGTCGAGGGTGAAGAAGGCCGAGGCGCCGGGCACCGCGTCCTGCGTCGCCGGCGTGGCCATGCCGACCTCGACGTCGTCGGACGAGAGTCGCTCGTCCGCGCTGACCCAGAAGCGCAGGCCGAAGGCGAGCGCGTCTTCGCCACCGACGTTGCGAACCTCCGCCTCCATGTGGCTGGTCACGCCCGAATAGGCGATCGCCTCACCGGTGACCGACGCCACCGTGACGTCCGGCCCCTGCGCGAAGACCACCGCCTGATCGGTGAGCCAATCGGTAGGTGTACAGGCGTTGCCGCAGCTGACCTGGTAGCCGACGGTACCGGTGAGGTTCTCGATCCCTGCCATGGCGGTGGTACGCCAGGAGCTGTAGCTGCTGGAGAGCGCACCGTATTTGATCTTGATGGTGCTCGAGCCCTCGGTGAACCAGAGCTGTGCCTGCCAGGTCCCCGCCGAGTTGCTGTACTCGTGGCAATGCCACTGCACCACGTACTGCCGGGCCGGCGCCGTGCCGATGGTCTGCGTCGTCAGCGAGCCGCTCGGGCAGTACTGATCCGCCCACCAGATCGGAATCACGCCGTGGGGCGAGGTGCTGCTGGGGAGCCGCTGGTTCCCGATGTAGTTGGCGGCGCCGCCGCCGAGGGTCGCGTACCCGTTGGTGCCGACTCGCAGCTCGGTCTGCGGCTGGTCGAAGAAGGTCACCGGAAACGGCAACTGGCCGTCGGCCCAGCCATCGTCGATGCTACTCGGCGAGAGCGTGGTGGTCGTACCGCCGTTGATCGGCAGCGCCGTGTAGGGCTCGGGCTGGATCTGCATCACGTACGGCGTCTGCGCCTCCGCGGCGCCGGGAGTGAACGACAAGGCGACGAGAAGCGAACCGAGGAGTCCGATCCCCCTCGGGTAGCGCACGGAACTGCCTGCGAGAATGCGGCGAATCTCCATGTGTTCTCCCTGCTTCGGGAGGGGGACGTACCGCTCGCCCCTCCGTCCGGATCTGCTACGCACGGCGGAACATCCGCCAGGTGCCGAACTCGAACGACAGCGTCGGGAACTGCCTGCGCTGCGCTTGCTGCATGGCGTTCCGAATCCGGACACCACCACGGTACGACTGCGGTGGCGCAACGTGGCACCAACGCAAAGACGGCGAACTGCAGGACGACAGACCGGAGATGAAAGCACCGACGGTCGATCGTTCGCAAGGTCCTGCCGCTCTCCACCCGGCGGATCTCCGCACCGACGAAGTGCAGCACCGCCGCATCGGACAAAAAGAGAGGGCCCCGTCGCCGAGGCCCTCCCTTCTCTTCATCGGAGCCGAAGCTGCCGGCTAGCTGCGACGGCGCCGCAGGGCTGCGAGGCCCAGCGCCGCACCGAGTGCCAGGAGGCTCGGGTCGGCGACACCGGCGCTGCAGCCGCCGCCGTCGTCTTCCTCGGCCTTCTCCTGCGGCTTCGTCTCCGCCGCCGGAGGCGCCAGGTGCAGCGTCACCGAGAGCGGCGCCACGTTGATCCGGTTCTCCGAGTCCTTCACCTGCACGAGGAAGGGGAAGGTCCGGGTCTTCTCACCCTCGAGAAGGAAGCCCGCGAGCACGCCGCTGATCACGCCGTCCTCGGAGAGCTCCAGGCCCTCGGGCGGCGTGCTGCCCTGCGCCATGCTCCAGCTGGTGAAGCCCGCGGCGCCGGCTGCCTGCAGCTGCACGGTGTACGGCGTGTCGACGTAGGCGTCGGCCAGCGCCGTGGTCACCACCGTGATCCCCTGGTCGTAGGTCACCTCGAAGGTGATCGCGCAGGTATCCGGCGCGTTGTTCTCCTCGTCGGTCACCTCGACCAGCCACACGTAGCGGCCCGCCGCAGAGGGAGCGCCGCTCACGTCACCGTCGCCGGAGAGGATCATCCCCGGAGGCGGCGCGTTCACGAAGGTCTGGCCGGGATCGGTCACGCCGTTGGAGAGGCGGCGGCTCTCCGCCGTCACCCAGGTGTAGGGCTTGGCGCCACCGGCGGCGAGGAGCTGCACGTCGTAGGCCTCGTTCACCTTGTGGTTGGGCAGGCTGCGGGTCACGCAGGTGAGGCGCGCCGGCGAGGAGACGCGGAGCTCGAGCTCGGCGCTGCGGGCGGTGCCGTCCTTGTCCTTCACCTCGAAGGTCACCGGGTAGAGGCCGTCCACCATCGGCATGCCACGCAGCGCGCCGGACGACGCCAGCTGCAGACCGGGGGGCAGCTCACCGGCAGCGACCGACCACTCGTAGGGGGCGGTGCCGCCCACTGCCAGCAGCGTCGCCTCGTACTCGACCTGGAACTGCGCCACCGGCAGCTCCGCCGTCGCGATCGCCAGCGGCATGCCGGTCTCGTTCACCGTGAGCTGGTAGTCCTGCACCACGGTGAGCTCACCGGAGGTCACCCGCAGCGAGAAGTCCGAGGTGGCAACCTGCGCAGGCCTGCCGCAGAGCAGCGTGGCGATCGGCGCAGCGGCAGGATCACCACCGGCGCGCTCCTCCTGCAGCTCCAGGCCGGCCGGGAGCGTGCCGCTCTCGACGGCCCAGACGTAGGAGCCGGTGCCGCCGGTCGCGTCGAGGAGGTTGCAGTAGACCGAGCCGATCTCCGCAGGGGGCAGCACGGTGGTGGCGATCACCAGGTCGCCGCTCGAGACCGTGAAGGACTCCTGCGAGACGCCCTCGTTGTTCAGCTCACCGAGCTCGTAGACCTCGTTGTCCGGGTCGATGACGATGCCGAGGTAGTAGGTGCCGGCGTTGATCTCGGCGGGCAGGAAGACCTGCTCGGAAACCGGGACGCTGGTGAGCGCGTCGGCGGTGATCGTGCCGGTGAAGATCCGGCGGTCGCTCGAGCTGATCACGTCGTTCGACGAGATCACGAGCGAATAGGGGACGTCGACGCCGATCAGGTTGCCCTGGTTCCGCACCGTCCAGTCGAGGGTGAAGTTGGAGCCCGGCTCCGCGTTGTTCGGCACCGCGATCGACTCGACGATCAGGTCGGGGGCGGGCAGGCCGATCTCGAAGGGGCCGTAGAAGCCGACGTTGTTGGTCTCCGTATCCTCGGCGACGGCGTTGAGCGGGTCCGCCTCTGCGAGCAGATAGTACTGGCCCGGGCTGAGGGAGAGCGGGATCGGGGCGTCGAGGGTGAAGAAGGCCGAGGCGCCGGGCACCGCGTCCTGCGTCGCCGGGGTGGCCATGCCGACCTCGACGTCGTCGGACGAGAGCCGCTCGTCCGAGCTGACCCAGAAGCGCAGGCCGAAGCCGAGGGAGTCCTCGCCACCGGCGTTGCGAACCTCCGCCTCCATGTGGCTGGTCACGCCGGAGTAGGCGATCGGCTCACCGGTCACCGTGGCGACCACCACGTCGGGGCCCTGCGCGTAGGTTACCACCGAGTTCGTGGGGAAGCCCGCGTCGGTGCAGTTGCCGGCGGCGCCGCAGACCGACGGCGAATAGCCGATGGTACCGGTCGGGTCCTCGATGCCCATCGAGGCGCTGTAGGACGCGCCGCTGTCGACGGTGCCGTACTTCACCTTGATCGTGGTCGAGTTCTCGGTGAGCCAGAGCTGGGTGCGGAAGGTGGAAGAAGTCGAGAGCCTGGTGCAATGCCACTGGACCACGAATTCGCGGGCGGGTGCGGTCCCCAGGGTCTGGGTCTGGATGCCACCAGCGGAGCACTGCTGGTCGTCCCACCAGAGGGCGACGATGCCGCTTGGACTATTCGTGCTCGGGACCGGGTCGTTGCTGTAGTCGGTGCCCGAATGGCTGGTGAAGACGGCGTAGCCGTTCGTGCCCACGCGCACGTCGTTGTACTGGGTGTCGAAGAAGGTCACCGGAAAGGGCAGGCCCGCCATCCCGGAGGCGTCGTCGCCCGAGATCGAGAGCGACGTTGCCGTGCCTCCGTTGAGCGGCAGCGCCTCGTAGGTCGTCGGCGCGACCTGCACGACGTAGGGCGTGTGCGTCTGCGCTCCCGCGCCCCCCGGCGCGAACATCAACGCGGCGAGAAGCGAACCGAAACCTCCGATTCCCCCCAGATACCGCACGGAACTGCCTGCGAGAATGCGGCGCATCTCCATGTGATCTCCCTGCTTCTGGAGGAGGGTCCCTACCGCTCGCCCCCCTCCGTCCGGATCTGCTACGTGGGCGGAAGACCGCCCGGTGGCCGAATTCGAACGAAGAGCGTCGGTACTGCGTGCTCTGCGCGTGCTACATGGCGATCCGAAGGCCGGCCACCACGGTACGACTGCGGCGGTGCCCGGAGGCGCCACCGGCGAAGACAACGAACTGCAGGACGACAGATTCGGACATGAAACCACCGACCCGTCCGTGATCGCAAGCTGGCGCCAGAAATTTACCGGTACTGTGCAGAGGGAAGACCGGCGGACCGCCGGTCCCAGGTGCCCGGCGGACTCTCCGCCGCAGGGCAGGAGCGCCGATGGCCAACGTGATCCGCTTTTTCATGGGCCCGGAAGACGAGCGCGCCTTCTTCCGCGAGCTTGCCCCGCTGGGGTTGGAGCTCTACCCCGAGCTGGTGCCAGCGAATTGGCAGCCGCCGCAGGTGGAGGAGAGCCTCGCCGCCACCCTCGACGAGCCCTCCTACTACCTGGGCGCCCCGCAGATCGGCCCGATCACCGTCGACAAGGTCAAGCGCGGCCCCAACAAGGGCAAGTGGATGATCTTCGAGGTGGTTTCGCCGGTGATCCACTACCAGCGCTCCCTCGTCGACGAGGACGGCATCCTGCGCAGCGGCATGATCTGGGCAGAGCTCGAGGTCTCGGGTGACGTACAGCGGCGGGTGCAGAAGGCGGCGGCCTTCGAGAAGCTCTACCGCCAGGTCTCCGACATCGTCGCCCGCCGCGCCCGCAAGTCCCAGCCCGTGGGCTACCTCGTCCTCCCCGACGCCGTGAAGCTCCACCAGGCGGGCACCGAGCTCCGGGAAGAGGGGCGCAAGGGCGCGGTGATCCGACCGTTCAGGTAGGCCCATGCTACGTCTACAGCGGTGCTGTAACGGTACAGGTTGCTAATCGCGCATCGTGAAGGGGGTGGCATGCCACACCCAGCTGCTCGGCTCGTCCTCGCGCTCGGGACGCTCGTCACAGGTTGTGGCGAAGGGGCCGAGCCGCATGCCTACCCTCCCCCGGCCGGCGCACCGACGTGCCCAACCGACCAGGAGGCCTTCGTCGAGCCCGCTCGGCCGGACGTACAACGCCCCCCACTCGTTGCCGAGCCGACCGACTCGCAGGTTCGTGTCGTGACCCGATTGGCCGCGGAAGCAAACGCGGGCGAGGGCGCGTCGCGTTACTGGCTCACCGAAGACGAGCCGGTGCTGGTCGACGTCGCCGTCAGCATCGGGAGAGCGTTCGCCGGCGAGGTGGCCACCGTGCGCGTCGCGGCCCTGGTCGACGGCAAACAGGTCCCGCTGGAAGTCGGCGGCGCACCGGGCGTCACCCACACACTCGAGATCGACCGGGGCGAGGGTGCCGTCTTTCGGGTCGAGCCTGACCTGGGCACCGTCGAAGACGGTGCCCACCTCCTGGTGCTCCTTCTCCAGGTCGATGTGCTGGGCGGTGGGCGCGTGGTCCACCACGCCGCGACCATCGAAGTCTTCGCGCGCTCCGCGACCTACTGCGGTGCCTACGACTTCCGACCCACGGCGTCCGTTCCGTCGGAGCCGGCCACGTCCAGCATGCTCTACACGGGTGAGCGACCGCCTTCGCCTGACGACCACCCGCCGGACGGGATCTACGACTGGCTCCTCACCTACGCGCCGGACGAGACCGAGTCCCCCGAGACGAGACTCCAGTTCTTCGGGCTGGTGGATGGCGTGCAGGTGCCCATAACGGGCGAACAGGCCGTCGTCTCGGTCGTCGTCGGGCGCATGGAAGCGGCAGTGGTCGAGCTTTCAGTTCCGGCAGCCGTGCGGTCGGGCCGGTTCTCGCTCTACGCGACGGAGCGCTGGGGCACGAACGTCGAGGACGCGGAGGGCAGGCGCCTCCCCGACGCACCGCGCACCTGGCGTGTCCACGACTTCGTGATTCCCTGACCTGGATTCAGTGGACGCCCGGGCCGCGCGCTCCGTTGGCCCGATTCTCCCGGCGCGCCTCGAGCGCGTCGAGCAGCGCATCGAGATCCGGCGGCTGCGCCCCCGGCTCCCAGTCGATGGGCCGGTGCCGGGAGAGGGTGCCGCTCAGGCTCCGCAGCCGCGACAGCGCCCGCTCCATCCGCGCGGCGATCGGCGCCGCGTCCGGGTGGCGCTTCTCGAGGAGCGCCACCCCCACCTCGAGGGTCTGCAGCGGCGTGTTGGCCCGATCCCGCACCGCGAGGAAGATCCGCGCGAGGGCCTCCAGCGACTCGGCCTGCACCCGGGTCCGGATGAACTCCTGTTCGGTGCGCCTGGTGCGCGCGCGGTAGCCGAGCATCACCAGCGCGAGCACGCCGAAGGAGACGGTGACCCACGGCTCGCCGGTGGCGAGCAGCGCCGCATGGCGCGCGAATTCCTCCACCGTCCAGATCGCCAACGCCTCGCCGACGTAGAGGGCGACGAAGAGGGCGCCGAGCCAGAGGCGGGCCGGCGTGAGCATCGCCAGCGCCACCGCGGTGAGCTTGGCGCCGACGAAGGGCGCCCACGGCTCGCCGAGCGCCGCCACCGCCAGCTCGGCGATCCAGAAGATCGGCAGGAAGGGCAGCCCCACGATCACCAGCACGAGGTCGCCGTGGCCCCAGCGGAATTGCTTCCGCAGCAGCACCAGCGCGATCAGGAGGCCCAGGGCGAGGAAGGCATGGGCGAGGCGGAGGGAGACGAGCAGCGCCGGCGCGCTCCAGCTCAGGTCGATGGCCGTGAAGGCGAGCTCCGCCACGAGGACCAGGGAGGCGATGACCAGCGAGGCCCGGTAGGCGTCCCGGCGCTGCAGCGATCCCAGCTCCCGCTCCGTGCGACGCTCGAGGCCGTTGGCCGGCACCGTCATGCTCCCGCCGCCAATTCCTCGAGGGTCTCGCCGCCCACCGGCTTCTCCACCACCAGCACGCCGAGCTCCTTCGCCGCCTTCACCAGCGGATGCGAACGGGCGTGGCCGGTGAGGAAGACCACCCGCCCCTCGAAGCCGTGGTCCTGGAGCCAGCGGAAGGCGTCCACGCCGCTCGGCACGTTGGCGCCCAGGTTCACGTCGAGGAAGGCCACGTCGCTCCCGAGGGCCCGATCGCCCTGCGCCACCAGATCGTCGAACGAAGCCGCGGCGACCACCTCCTCCGCTCCCATGATCTGGAGCAGATCGGCGAGCCCCTCGCGGAGGTCGAGATCGTCTTCGAGTAGCAGAACCCGGCGCATCGCTTCGAAAGATGCGCCCGGTGCAACGCCCCTGCACGACCTAGCGGTTGCGGGCGAGCCGCAGCCCGGCGGGGAAGGCGCGCACCTGCGGCTCGAACCAATTGCGGAAGGTCGTGCGCGCCATCGCCGGATCGCTCATCCAGCAGCCGCCCCGCAGGACCCGGTGCCTGTCGCCGAACCACGGCGCGCTGTAGCCGCGGTAGGGACCGGGCTCGAAGCGGGGCCAGGGGAGGAAGGGGCTGGCGGTCCACTCCCAGACGTTGCCGCCCATGCCTTCCGCGCCGCACGGCGAGGCTTCGCTCCCACAGGGCGCCGTATCGCCCCGGGCGAGGGCGACGTTCACCCCAGGTGCGGGCGCACCGTCGCCCCAGGGGAAGCGGCGCTTGCGGCCACCCTGCTCCCAGCCCGCAGCCCGCTCCCATTCCGCCTCGGTGGGCAGCCGCGCCCCCGCCCACCTGGCGAAGGCCTCCGCCTCGTGCCAGCCGAGGTGCGAAACGGGGTGCGACGGATCCACCGGCCTCCAGCCCCCCAGGGTCCAGCGCTCCCAGCAGCCAGCGCCGCGGCGCCAGTGCAGCGGCGCCTCCACCCCCTCCGCGTCCCGCCAGCGCCGCCCCGCCTCGCTCCAGAGCCCGTCGTCCCGGTAGCCCCCTGCCTCGAGGAAGGCGAGGAAGGCGCCGTTCGTCACCGGCTGCCGCGCGATGGCGAAGGGGGCGAGCTCGACCTCGTGGGCGCAGCGCTCGTTGTCCCAGCCATCGGGATCGTCGTCGCAGCCCAGCGAGAAGCGCCCGCCCTCCACCGGCAGGAAGTCGCACCAGCCCTCGCCGGCGGAGGCGGCGACGGGCGGCGCCACCTCCAGCTCCGGCTGCAGATGCCCGAGGAGCAGCGCCGCCGCCATCGTCTCGGCGTGCTGCCGCTCGTGGTTGGCGAGAAAGCGGAAGACCCACCCGCCGGCGAGCAGATCGCCCTCGAAATCGGTGCGCTCGAGGAAGGCGAGGAGGCGCTCCCGCACCAGCGCGGCGTAGCTGCGGATCCGCACGAGCGGCGGCAGCCGCCTGCCGCGGCTTCCCTTGTGGCTGTGGAAGGAATCGTAGATGCCGTCGAGGCCGGGATCGATCGGCCGCTCCCCGGCGCACCGGCGCAGCACCCAGCGCTCCTCCTGCCAGGCCACGTGGCCCAGGTGCCAGCCGAGCGGCGAGAAGCCCGGATCGAATTGGGCGCGGGCCTGCGCGTCGCCGAGCCGCGCGGTGAGCCGCTCGGTGGTGGCCCGCGCGGAGAGCAGCGCGTCGCGCAGCTCGGCCCTCAACGAAGCTCCACCACCGCAGCCTCGCCGCCGAGGGTGGCGATCACGCCCTGCCCCGGCTCGATCCGCCGCCAGCGCTCGTCGTCGTCGAGTCGTTCGGACGCCACGATCGTCCCGGCGGCGATCGCGCCGCCGCCGGGGTGGAGGTAGAGCGAGGGCGGCTCGGGCTCGGTGGCGGTGCGCAGCGCCACCAGCGAGGTGCCGTCCGCCACCACCACCGCGAAGTGCGCCTTCGCGCCTGCCTCCTTCGCCCAGGCCGCCACCCGCGCCACCGCTGCGGCGGTGGCCTCGAGCAGCACCGCCGGATCCCCCGCCCCGCCGCGCTGGTCCAGTTCCTCGAGCACCAGGGCGAAGAGGTGCTCCGAATCGGTGGTCCCTGCGATCCCGGCGAAGCGCTCGTCGGAGAGGGCGGCGCAGAGCCTGCGGCGCACCGAGGTGCGGAAGCCCTCGACGAAGCCGTTGTGGAGGAAGACGAGGCGCCCCGCAGCGAAGGGCTGGGTGTTGGCGTGGGCCACGGTGAGCGGATCGGTGGCGCTGCGCACCGCCGCCACCAGGCAGCGGGAACGGAGCGCCCTGCCGAGATGGGGCACGTTGGCGTCCGCCCAGATCGGCAGGGTGCTGGTGTAGAGACAGGGGTCGGGATCGCCGGGGACGTAGAGCCCCGCCCCCCAGCCGTCGGCGTTGACCGTGGCGCTGACCAGCTCCCGGGCCTGCCAGCTCTGGCGCACGAGAGAGTGGGGCGGCGCCGACACGAGCGCGCCCAGGGGGGCCTCTTCCCCGAGATATCCGAGCAGCCTGCACATCGTCGCAAGCATAGGCCCTCGCCCCTGCCGTGTCCCCGCACCGCTGGCGTGGGGGCCATTTCGGGTGCGGGATGTCGGTTCGTGGGCAGAACGCCTGCACGCTCGCCCGGCTGGTCGCAGCTTTGGTGGGCGCCGGGCGGCGGGGCGGCTATGGTTTGACCTCCAAACGACCCGGAAGGAGGCGGCGTGGAGCGCGCACGTTTGCAGGAGATGGAGCGGCGGGAGCCGGGCACGCGGATGGAGGTGGACGTGCACGTCCGCCCGGGCGCGGGCTCGACCCTGGCGGCGGACGTGGCGGCGGGGCTCGGCAGGGTGCCGAAGACGCTGCCGGCCAAGCATTTCTACGACGACCGGGGCTCGCAGCTCTTCGACCGGATCTGCGACACGCCGGAGTACTACCAGACGCGCACGGAGCAGGCCCTCCTCGAGCGAATCGCCCCGGGCCTCCTCGCCGACCTGCGTCCCACCGACCTGGTGGAGCTGGGCAGCGGCGCCGCCCGCAAGACCCGCGCCCTCCTCGACGCGGCGCAGGCGCTCGATCTCGGCTGCCGCTACGTCCCCTTCGACGTGAGCGAGGGGATGCTCCGCCACAGCGCGGTGCAGCTCCTCGCCGCCTATCCCTGGCTCCACATCCACGGCGTGGTCGGCGACTACGACCACCACCTCGACCGGATCCCGAAGGGCGATCGGCGCCTCATCGTCTTCCTCGGCGGCACCATCGGCAACTTCCCCGACGGCGAGGCCCAGCGGTTCCTCTCGCGGATCGCCGCGACGATGGGCCCCGGCGACAGGCTCCTCCTCGGCACCGATCTGGTGAAGGATCGCGCGCTGCTCCACGCCGCCTACAACGACGCTGCAGGCGTCACCGCCGCCTTCAACAAGAACGTGCTCCACGTGATCAACCGGGAGCTCGGCGCGGGCTTCGACGTCGACCGCTTCGAGCACGTCGCCTTCTTCAACGAGGCCGAGAAGCAGATCGAGATGCACCTGCGGGCGCTCGGCCGCATGGAGGTCGAAATCCCCGCGCTCGGCCTCACCGTGCCCTTCGCCGACGGCGAGACGATCCACACCGAGATCAGCCGGAAATTCACCAACGAGACGGTGGCGGATCTCTATGCCCGCTCGGGCCTGGAGATGACCGGCTGGAACGTCCCCGAGAACGGCCATTTCGCGATCTCGGTTGCGCGCCGCGCCGGCTGAAAGCAGGGTGCGCCGGTGCACCACTTCTTCGTCATCACCCCGCCCGGCCTCGAAGGGGTCGGCGCCGCGGAGGCGAGGTCCCTCGGCCTCGCCGACGCCCGCCCCGTGCCCGGCGGCGTCGTCTGCAGCGGCGATCGCTGCGATCTGCTCCGCCTCCACCTCGGCGCCCGGATCGCCTCCCGGATCCTCCTCCGGATCTGGGAGGGCCCGCTGCCTGCGCTGCAGCGGCTTTCGAGCGCCGTCGACTTCGGCGCGCTGCTGCCGGACGGCGGCACCTTCGCGGTGGACGAGAGCGGCGGCGGATCGCGCCCCGCCGAGCTGATCCGGCCGGTGGGGGAGGCGATCCTGCGGCAGGTCCCCGCCGCCCGCTGGGGCGACGGCGCCGACGCGCAGCGCTTCCTCGTGCGGCTCGATCGCGGCCACGTCACCGTCAGCGCGGACGCCACCGGCGAGCACCTCCACCTCCGTGGCTACCGGCAGGAGACCGGCGTAGCGCCGCTGCGGGAGAACCTCGCCGCGGGCATCCTCGCGCTGGCGGGCTGGGAAGGATCGACGCCCCTCTTCGACCCGATGTGCGGCAGCGGCACCTTCCTCGTCGAAGGGGCCCTCGCCGCGCTGCGCAGGCCGCCAGGCGCAGAGCGCACCTTCGCCTGCGAGCGCTGGCCCTGGCTCGACCCCGAGCTGGTCGCCGAGGAGCGGGACGCGCTCCGGGCGCAGGAGCGGCAGGCGCCGCCCGCCCCGATCCACGGCAGCGACAAGAACGCAGGCGCCCTCGGCGTCGCCCGCCGCAACGCGCAGCGGGCCGGCGTCTTCGAGCACCTCCACCTCGCCCGGGCGGACGCCACCACGGTGGAGCCGCCCTCCGGGCCGGGGCTGCTGGTGACCAACCCGCCCTACGGCAGGCGTGTCGGTGAGGAGCGCGAGATGGAGGAGCTCTACCGCCGGTTCGGCAGGAGGCTCGCCCAACGCTTCGGCGGCTGGCGGGTGGCAGTGCTCTTCGCCGATCCGCGGCTCGAGGCAGCCCTCGGCCTGCCGAAAGCCACCGGCCATGCGCTGCGCAACGGCGGCATCCCCTGCAGGCTGGTGGTGGCGGATATCTGATCCGCCGCGGGGTGCCTATAGTGGGCCGATGATCCGCCTGCTCCTGCCCCTGGCCCTGCTGCTCGCCGCCTGCGGCTCCCACAAGCCGGTGCTGGTGACGCCGCCCGACACCCACGCGGCGGCGCCCCCGACCCTCTTCACCAACGTCCGGGTCTTCGACGGCATCGACGACTTCCTCCGCGAGCCGATGGACGTGCTGGTGGTGGGCGGCCGCGTGGTGGGGATGGCCACCGCCGGCGTCCACCCGCCGCCGCCCGACGTCGAGGTGGTGGACGGCACCGGCCGCACCCTCCTGCCGGGGCTGGTCGACATGCACGTGCGCATCGGCGGCCCCGAGGCTGCGTGGGCGCCGCGGATCGAGGAGCCCGAGCTCCAGGCGGAGGCGCTGATCTACAGCGGCGTCACCTCGGTAATCGTGGTGGGCCACGACTCCGATCTGCGCGGCCTGCAGGGTGCGATCACCGACGGCAGGGTCGCCGGCCCGCGGCTCCACCGGGCCACCCGGGTGGTGGCGGAGAAGGGAAGCGGCAAGGTGCCGGACGGCACCAGCCGCTGGGTGATCGAGCCCTTCCGCACCGGTGCCGAGGTGCAGGAGGTCGACTCGCCGCGGGACGCCTCCCGCGCGGCACGCCGCGACCTCGAATACCGTGACTCCGACTACGTGCTCGTCGACGCCTCGTCCCTGCCGAAGGGAGCGCCGGTCCTGGAGGGCAAGGCGATCGAGGCGGTGGTGGCGGAGGCGAACCAATACGAGAAGCGGGTCTACGCCCTGGCCGCAGGGCCGGAGGACGCTGCCCGTGCGGCGGATGCGGGGGTGGCGGTGCTCCTCCACACGCCGTGGGAGTCGGTGCTCACCCCGGAGCAGGTGCAGCGGATCGCCTTCGGCGGCACGCCGGTGGTGAGCACGCTGCGCACCTGGCCGGCGCTCCTCGAGAGCCTCGAGGGCGAGCGCAAGCTGGAGGGTCTCGAGGCGGAGGTGATCCGCGCCGGCCATTCCGGCGACGACGAGGTGGGCGGGCTCTCCGAGGCGGATCGCGCCGCTGCGGAGCGGGCGGTGGCTTCGGTGCAGGAGAACGTGCGGCGGCTCCACGAGGCGGGGGCGCCGCTCCTCGTGGGCACCGCAGCCGGCACCCCGGGCGTGATCCACGGCGCCTCGATCCACGACGAGATGGAGGCGCTGGTGGCGCTGGGGCTGCGGCCGGAGGAGGTGCTCTACATGGCCACGTCCGGGCCGGTGCGCTTCCTCGATCCCACCGCGCGCTTCGGGGTGATCAGCCCCGGCTCCTACGCCGACCTGGTGCTGGTGGAGGGTGATCCCACCGAGGACATCCGCGCCACCCGCAACATCGTCGGCGTGTGGCAGGCGGGGCGCAGGCTCGAACGCCGCACGCCGGGCTGGGCCCCTGCCTCTGCGGCGCCGGAGGAGGAGCGCTGATCGCCCGGTTGCCTCCGGCCGTGCCGGCTGTTCTCCTCGGACGATGAAGCCGAAGCACGCCCGCCCCGCCGTCGCCCACCTCCGCAAGGCCGATCCCGTCCTCGCCCGTGTGATCGAAGAGGTGGGCCCGTGCAGGCTCACCCTCCGCACCGAGGGCAGCCACTTCCACGCCCTCCTCCGCTCGGTGCTCTGGCAGCAGCTCTCCGGCAAGGCCGCCGCCACCATCCACGAGAGGCTCCGCGCCCTCTACGGCGGCAGGGATCCCGAGCCGGAGGAGCTCCTCGCCACCCCGGAGGAGGCCCTGCGCGCCGCAGGCGTCTCCCGGCAGAAGCAGGGCTACCTCAAGGACCTGGCGGCGAAGGTGGCGAGCGGCCAGCTCCCCCTCGCCGCGGTGGAGCAGCTCCCCGACGAGGCGATCGTCGAGGCCCTCGCAGCGGTTAAGGGCGTGGGGCGGTGGACCGTGCAGATGTTCCTGCTCTTCCGCCTCGGGCGCCCCGACGTGCTCCCCTGCGCCGACCTCGGGATCCAGAAGGGGATCCAGCGCGCGTACGAGCTCCCCGCCCTGCCGAAGCCCGCCGACGTCGAGCGCCACGGCGCCCCCTGGCGTCCCTACGCCAGCGTGGCCTCCTGGTACCTCTGGAAGAGCCTCGACACGGTGGTGCCGGACTGAAGGGCCGTCCAGAATTGGACGGCCCGGAAGAGCGGAGCCGAAGGCGGAGCCGACAAGGAGCAGGCTCTCCGCGCGGGAGCGCGTGTCCGACAATCGGTCCCGGCCACGCCCGGGCCGATTGTTGGACAAGCCTTGCCGTTGCGTCGGCCGCGGCGCTGCGTAGGATGCGCGCCCATGGCGAAGATCCCGTTCGATCCCGATGCAGCAGCGGCACCCGGCGCAGGTGTCTACGGCCTCCCGTTCACCGTCGACGAGGCGAAGGTCGTCCTCGTGCCGGTGCCCTTCGAGGCCACCACCTCCTACGGCGCCGGCGCCGCCGACGGCCCCGCCGCCGTGCTCGACGCCTCGCGGCAGGTCGATCTCTTCGACGTGGAGATCGGCAAGGTCTGGGAGCCGGGGATCGCCATGCTCGACGAGCCCGCACAGATCCGCGCCTGGAACGACGAGGCCAAGGCAGCGGCCGCGCCGATCATCGAGGCCGGTGGCGCCGGCGAGGATCCGGCGCTGCAGCAGAACCTCGCCCTCGTGAACCAGCGCAGCGAGCAGGTGAACGCCTGGGTGAAGCAGACGGTGGAAGGGCTCCTCGCGAAGGGGAAGATCGCCTGCATCGTCGGCGGCGATCACGCGGTGCCCTTCGGCGCCATCGAGGCCTACGCCGCGCGTTATCCCGGCCTCGGCATCCTCCACCTCGACGCCCACGCCGATCTGCGCGATGCCTACGAGGGCTTCACCTGGAGCCACGCGTCGATCTTCCACAACGTGATGGAGCGGATCCCCGGCGTGGCGAAGCTGGTGCAGGTGGGCATCCGCGACCTGGGCTCCGCCGAGCACCGCTACATCCGGGCGAGTGGCGGGAAGGTGATCGCGCACTTCGACGCCCAGCTGGTGAACGAGCGCTTCGAGGGGACGACGTGGGGCGAGCAGGTGCGGCGGATCGTCGCGGAGCTGCCCCAGCACGTCTACCTCTCCTTCGACATCGACGGCCTCGACCCCACCCTCTGCCCCCACACCGGCACGCCCGTGCCCGGCGGCCTCTCCTTCCAGCAGGCGGCGGCGCTGGTGGCAGGCGTGGCCAAGAGCGGCAGGACGATCGTCGGGCTCGACCTCTGCGAGGTGGCCCCCGGCGACGAGGAGGACCAGTGGGACGGCAACGTCGGCGCGCGGCTCCTCTACAAGATGATCGGCTGGATGCTCCGCTCGCAGCAGCTCATCGCCGCGCCCTGACGCGAAGGTGGCGCATCGGCGGGAGGCAGCCGCAGCTTCAGGCAGGGAGCAAGACCCATGGCCCATCTCTTCGAGCCCCTGCAGCTGCGCAGCCTCACCCTGCGCAACCGGATCATGATCTCGCCGATGTGCCAGTACTCGTCGGTGGACGGCTTCGCCACCGACTGGCACCTCGTCCACCTCGGCTCCCGGGCGGTGGGCGGCGCGGGGCTCGTCTGCAGCGAGGCAACCGCCGTGGAGGCCCGCGGTCGGATCAGCCCGCAGGACCTCGGCATCTGGGACGATCGCCACGTGGACGGCCTCGCCCGGATCGCGCGCTTCGTGCGGGAGCAGGGCGCCGTCGCCGGCATCCAGCTCGCCCACGCGGGACGCAAGGCCTCGACGCCCCGCCCCTGGGAGAAGGGCACCTGGGTTCCGCCGGAAGCTGGCGGCTGGGTGCCGGTGGGCCCCTCGGCGATCCCCTTCTCCCCCACCCACGCCACGCCGACCGCGCTCTCCACCGCCGAGGTGGGCGAGGTGGTGGAGGCCTTCCGCACCGCGGCCCTGCGGGCGCTCGAGGCGGACTTCCAGGTGGCGGAGATCCACGGCGCCCACGGCTACCTGCTCCACTCCTTCCTCTCGCCCCTCTCCAACCTCCGCAGCGACTCGTACGGCGGCTCCTTCGAGAACCGGATCCGCCTCCTCCTCGAGGTGACCGACGCGGTGCGCGCGGTGTGGCCGGAGGAGCTGCCGGTGGTGGTGCGGATCTCCACCACCGACTGGGTCGAGGGCGGCTGGGACGTGGAGCAGTCGGTGGAGCTCGCCGGGCGCCTCGTGGCCTGCGGCGTGGATCTCGTCGACTGCTCCAGCGGCGGCCTCGTCCCCGACGCGAAGATCCCGTTGGGCCCCGGCTACCAGGTGCCCGCCGCCACCCGGATCCGCCGCGAGGCGGGGATCCCCGTGGCCGCGGTGGGGCTCATCACCGAGGCGGAGCAGGCCGAGGCGATCGTGCGGGAGGAGCAGGCGGACCTGGTGGCAATCGCGCGGGCGTCGCTGCGGGATCCCTACTTCCCCCTGCACGCGGCGCAGGAGCTCGGCGTCGATCTGCACTGGCCCGCGCAATACGAGCGCGCCAGGCCCCGTTAGATCGAGGAGCGGCTGGGCGCGGGCCCCGCGACGTCCAGCGCCGCCGGCTCTGCTGCAGGCTCCGGCGGGACGAAGCGATCGATGATCCCGGCGCCCACCGAGTCGCCCCAGACGTTGACGCCGGTGCGGAAGCGATCGAGCACCCAGTCGATGGAGAGGAGCAGGCCGATGCCCTCGGCGGGCAGGCCCACGGCGCCGAGTACGATCACCATCGTCACCAGCCCCGCCTCCGGGATCGCCGCAGCGCCGACTGCAGCCAGGGTGGCGGTGACGAGGATCACCAGCTGCTGCGACAGCGAGAGATCGAGCCCCATGGTCTGGGCGATGAAGATCACCGCCACCGCCTCGTAGAGCGCGGTGCCGTCCATGTTGACGGTGGTGCCGAGCGGGATCACCAGGTCGGCGGCCCTGCGGGAGACGCCGTTCTCGTGCATCACGCAGCGCAGGGTGATCGGCATCGTCGCCGCGGAGGAGGCGGTGCCCACCGCGGTGATGAGCGAATCGGCCATCCCCCCTGCGTAGCGGGCCGGGTTGCGTTTGCCGAGGAAGCGGAGCAGGAGCGGCAGCGTGACCAGCGCGTGGATCGAGAGCGCCAGCATCACCGCCAGCGCGTACCAGCCGAGGCGCTGCACCTCGCTCCAGATCGCGTCGCCGCCGCCGGCCTTGCCGATCCGGTCGGCGACGAGGCCGAAGATGCCGATCGGCGCCAGCCAGATCACGTAGCGCACCAGGCGCAGCAGCGCCTCGTTGGCCACGTCGATCACCTCGACCAGCGGCCGGGCCCGCAGCCCCTCCAGCGCGAGGACGACGCCGAAGATCAGGCTGAAGACGATGAGGCCGAGGATGTTCCCCTCCGCCGCTGCGGCGAAGAGGTTCGAGGGGAACATCCCGCCGATCACGTCGTAGACCGCCTGCGCCGTGCTCTGCGCAGCGGCGCTCGCCGCCTCGGGGATCTCGGTGGGAGCTGCTCCAGCCCCGCCGCGCTTGCCCGGCTGGACGAGGTTCACCACCACCATCCCGGTGAGCACCGCGAGGAAGGAGGTGAAGGCGAAGTAGCCCGCCGTCAGCCCGGCGAGGCGTCCCACTTTGCGGAGATCGCCCATCCGCGTGATCCCCGTGATCACCGAGGTGACCACGAGCGGAACGATCAGCCCCTTGAGCAGCGCGAGGAAGATGACGCCGCAGAGGCGGATGCCGAGGACGAGGGGCTCGAGCGCCTTCTCCGTCCACCGCTCGCCCAGCACCGCGCCCACGACGAGGCCGAGCACCGCGCCTGCGAGCATCAGGCCCGGCAGCAGCCAGGCCGAGGCGTTGCGGTGGGCGCTTCTCTCCGTCATGCGATCTCCAGGTGCGGTGCTTTGGGGGCGAAGTCTCGAGTTTCGCGGAGGACGCAGCCCGGGGCAAGGCGGGCAAAACGCGTTGAGTCGTGCGGCGTACGCCGTTAGCGTCCCCTCTTTCCCGGCGCGACGACACGCCGAAGGAGGAGAAGGCGATGCACGACGAGCAGAAGACGAACGAGCCCACCCGCAGGCAGATGCTGGGGCTCGTCGCCGGTGCGGCGCTGGCCGCGCCGCTTCTCGGCGCCACCGAAGCCCTTGCCGCCCCTGCGGACGAGAAGAAGAAGGCGCCGCCGCCGAAGGGCGCCGCCGGGGGGGGGACGAAGATGCGGCCCTACGAGCTGCCGCCGCTGCCCTACGCGAAGAACGCCCTCGGCGGCTACCTGAGCGCGGAGATCCTCGAGCTCCACCACGGCAAGCACCACGCCGGCTACGTGAAGGGCTTGAACGACACCCTCGCCCAGCTGCAGGAGGCGCAGAAGAAGGGCGACTTCTCGAAGATCAAGCCCCTCGAGCGCGCCCTCGCCTTCCACGGCAGTGGCCACGTGCTCCACACGCTCTACTGGAACTCGATGAGCCCGAAGGGCGGCGGCAATCCCACCGGCGCGCTCAAGAGCGCGATCGAGACGAGCTTCGGCAGCGTCGACGCCTGCCGCAAGCAGCTCGCCGCTGCGGCGAAGGCAGGGGAGGCCAGCGCCTGGGGCGTGCTGGCCTGGGAGCCGCTGGGCAACCGGCTGGTGACGCTCGCCGCGGAGAACCACCAGAACCAGGGCTTCCAGGGGAGCGTCCCGCTCCTGGTGATCGACGTGTGGGAGCACGCCTACTACCTGAAGTACAAGGCCGACCGCGGCAGCTACGTCGACAAATTCTTCGACGTGGCCAATTGGGACTTCGCCGCGCAGCGCCTCGCGCAGGCGCAGCAGGCGCCGCTCTTCGGCTGAAGCGTTCCCGCCCGGGGCCCTGCCGCGGTGCAGGGCCCCGTCGAGCGTTCGTCAGACCTTCTTGTCGCCCCGCAGCGCGCACTTCGTCTTCGAGCCTGCGGGGATCGGGCAGAGCGGCAGCTCGCCCTTCCGCGCCCCGCGCACCAGGTCCGCCAGCTCGGCGATCAGCTCCGGCGCCGTCGCCGGCACGAGCACCCGGTGGTAGCCCTCGATCCCCGCCTCCACCGCCGGATCCTTGAGCAGCATGTCGAGCTCGAAGAGCGTCTCGATGTGCTCGGTGACGAAGGCGATCGGCACCACCACCACGTCCTTCACCCCGGCCTTCGCCAGCCTGTCGAGCTCGTGCTCGGTGGCGGGCTCGAGCCACTTCACCCGGGTGGCGCGGCTCTGGAACGCCAGCGACCACGGCGTCCCCGCAGGCAGGCGCTCCATCACGCCCTTGCAGGAGAGCTGCACGTGGGCGAGGTAGGGGTCGCCCTTGTCGACCACCGACTGCGGCAGGCCGTGGGCGCTGAAGAGCACGTGGGCCTTCTCGCGGCGCGCCGGCGCGATCCCGGCGAGCGTCTCGCCCACCGCGTGGGCCCAGGCGTCGAGGAAGCCCGGCACCGCGGGCCAGCAGCAGACCTCTTTCAGCGGGAGCTGCGGCGCCTTCCTGCCGAGCACGCGGCGCAGCTCCGCCACCGACGAATAGGAGGTGGCCCGGGAACGGTGGGGATAGAGCGGCAGCGCCACCACCTCCCTGGCGCCGTCTGCCACGAGCTGGTCCACCGCCTCTTCGGTGAAGGGATGCCACGCGCGCATCGCGACGTAGCATCGGTAGCCGGGGCCGAGCGCCGCTTCGATCGCCTGCGCCTGCGCCTGCGTGTACGCGAGGATCGGCGAGCGGCCGCCGATCTTCTCGTAGTTCTCGCGGCTCTCCGGTGCCCGCTTCTTCGACAGCGCCCGGGCGAAACGCTTCTGCCAGAGCCAGCCGAGCGGCAGCTGGATCATGTCCCGGTCGTTGAAGATGTTGAAGAGGTAGGGCTCCACGGCCTCGAGGTCGTCGGGGCCGCCGAGGTTCATCAGCACCACGGCAGTCAGAGAGGTGTCGGTCACGGCGCCTTCCTAACATTCGGCGGGTGCGGGCGCCCGCCGATTCGGAGGGGGTGGGCTGGCAGCGCGCGACGGTGCCGCGCTACGCTTTCCCTCGCACGCCAGCAACGACACGAGGGGGATTTTCCGCATGGCTTCGGAAGCGATCCGGTTGTCCACCGTCGTCCCGGCCAGCCCGCAGCGTATCTACGATGCATGGCTGGACGCGGCGACGCACGCAGCGTTCACGAATACCGCCGTGATGATCGAACCGGGGATCGGCGGTTCCTACACGGCAGGCGACGGCTACATCGCCGGGCAGACCCTCTGGCTCGACCCGGGACGGCTCATCGTGCAGTCCTGGCGCACCTCCGATTTCCCGGAGGAGGCGGAGGATTCCCGGCTGGAGGTCCATCTCGAGGCGGTCGAAGGCGGCACCCGTGTGGTGATCGACCACCGGGAGATTCCGGCGGGCCAGGGCAACCAATACGAGGAGGGCTGGCGCCACTGGTACCTCGCGCCGATGGAGCGCTGGTTCGCGGAGCATCCGGAGGCTGCCGTGGAAGAGGCGGAGGACGATCGGGAGATCGCCGGTGCCGACGAGTTGGAGCTCGAGCGCGCGACCGATGCGATCGACGAAACGATGCCGATCGAGGCGCCGGAGAAGAAGGCCCGCAAGCCGCGGACGCCGAAGAGCAAGAGCACGCCCCGCACCACGGCGGCGAAGGTCGCGACCCGCCGGACCGGTGCCGGCGCGCGCACCGCCACCGCGCGGAAGAAGACCGCCGGCAGCGGCGCCACCAGGACCGCGAAGACCACCACCCGGCAGCGCAGCGGGACCGCAGCAGGCACCACCGGCAGAACCGCGAAGACCACAACGCGGCGGAGCAGCGGGACGGCAGCGGGCACCACCGGCACCAGGCGCGCGACCACGAAGCGCACCGCGACCAAGCGCGCAGGCGCCGCTGCGGCGACCACCCGGAGCACCACCCGCCGGGCTGGCAGCGCCGCCGAGCGCACCAGCACGGCGAAGCGCTCGCCCAAGCGCACCACCAGCGCCGCCACGCCGCGCAAGGCGGCGGCGACGAAGCGCACCACCGCGAGCAAGACCGCACGGGCCACCACCAGCCGCTCGACGACGCCGCAGCGGGAGCGCCGGGTCGCGGGCCCCGCACGGAAGACGACGGCACGGAAGGCCACCACCGCCGGCAAGAGCACCGCGCGCAAGGCAGCCCCCCGCACGCCGCGCCCCGCCACGCCCCGGCGTGCGCCGCGCAAGCCGCGGAGCTGAAAAACCGCCTACTCCACCCTGCAGGAGAGGAGCGTGGCCTCGATCGCATCCTTCTCGAGGCCGCGCCCGAAGAAGGCGAAGCGGCTCTCCCCATGGGCAGGGGCGGCGACGCCGAGATCGAGCTGGAGCCTGCCGCCCACCACGTGGAAGGCGGCCCAGCTCCCGTCCGCCAGCTCGACGATCCCCTTGGCGCGGAAGATCGCCTCCGGCAGCGCCTCGAGCCAATCCTCGAGGGGATCGAGCCGGTAGCGGTGCCGCCCGCCGACGGAGACCACCTGGAAGGTCGAGTGGCGCGCCTCCCGCACCTCGGGCAACGAGAGCGAGCGCGGCCCCACCTCCACTGCGTCGAGGAGGATCCCCACCGGCAGCGATTCGCCGCCCTCGAGCACCCGCGCCTCCGGCTGGATCGCGCGCACCGCCGCCACCGCCCGCTCGCGCTGCTCCGGCGTGGCCACGTCGAGCTTGGAGAGGACGACGAGGTCGCCGGCGCGGACCTGCGCCTCCCACTCCTCGCTCCGCGCCGCCTCGAAGGTCGTCGGGTCGACCACCGCGATCACCGCGTCGACCCGCACCTTGCCGTGGAGCTCCTGCCGCGCCAGCGTCCAGGTGAGCGCCAGCGGATCGGCGAGGCCCGTGGTCTCGATGATCACCCGATCGACGTCGCCGCGGGCGTGCATCTCCTCCATCGCCTGGAGCAGATCGGGGTTGCGCAGGCAGCAGACGCAGCCCTCGGTGAGCTCCACCGTCGAGGTCTGGGTCGGGCCGGGCACGTCGATGCCCGCCTGGCCGAGCTCGTTGAGCACGAGGCCGATCCGCATCCCGTGGGGCCTGCCGAGCAGGCTGCGGAGCAGCGTGGTCTTGCCGCTGCCCAGAAAGCCCGTGACCACCACCACCGGCAGCGGGCCACTGCCCGCCCGCTCGATCCCGACGCCGTTCTCACCACTCATGGCGGCTCAACCTAACGGCCAATCGCGGAAGGGCCAACCGTTCTCCCCGGTTGGCACCGGGAATTCGGCGGGGAATCGCGTTGCACTGCGTCATGGCGGCGTTGTGCTCGGTGCGAGACAAAGCGACGGCTTTAAGCGAGCATGCGCGCCCCGCCCGTACCCGAAGCAGCAAGCGGGCAGCAGGAGCGAAACGTGCGCAGAGTCGGCATCTTCGGTTGGGGCATCGTCGCCCCTCGTTCGCCGGACATCGAGAGCTTCGAGCGGAACCTCGACGCCTGTGACAGCTGGCTGTCCGCCTTCGACGGCTTCGGTCCCAGCAATTTCCTCGTCGGCAGGCCGGATTTCGACTTCGCCTCGTACAAGGGCTGGATCGACGAGCGCTTCCCCGCGAGCCGCTTCTCCCAGCTCGAGAAGAAGATGGGGACGCCGACGAAGTACGCGATCGGCGCCTTCATCCAGTCGCTCCGCCAGAACCCCGGCCTCGAGCAGGAGCTTCGGGCGCTGGGACCGAAGGCGCACGTCTACTGCGGCACGGGCCTCGGCGATCTGCCGACGATCTACGACACCAGCCTCGAGCTCCACCGGGCCCAGCGCCGCTGGGACCGCTTCTGGGCCAACCCCGAGCGCAACGCCGATCTGCGCGCCTTCCTGCAGGGCGGCGAGGCGCCAGCCGGCATGCCCGCCCAGCCGGAGAGCGTCGACGAGCACGACCGCGACCAGGCCGAGGACGCGTGGTGGCATTTCTGGGCGGCCCGCTCCCCGGAGCTCGCCGACTACCTCGCCGAGCTCCGCGCCATCGAGTCGCTCTCGGTGGAGGGCGACGTCGAGAGCGCCAAGCTCGCGGTGATCAAGGAGAAGCGCGTCCGCAGCGCGAAGCTGCAGAAGAAGTGGAACGCGCCCGAGGCCCCCTGGAACCAGGTCTCCTCCAACGTGTTGTGGAACATCCACAACACCCCCGCCTCGCAGATCTCGATGATGGGGAAGATCACCGGCATGACCTTCGCGCCGGTGGCAGCCTGCTCCTCCTTCGGCTACGCCCTCGGCATGGCGATGGACGCCATCCAGCTCGACAAGGCCAAGGCGGTGGTGGTGGGCATGACCGACCCCGAGCCCCACCCGCTCTCGGTCGGCGCCTTCTACAACGCCCGCGTCCTCGCTGCGGATGCCGACGTCTCCAAGCCCCTCACCGGCCTGCGCGGAACCCACGTCGCCGGGGGCGCGGTGGTCTGGGTCGTCGCCGATCTCGAATACATGCAGGCGAAGGGCTTGAAGCCCCTGGGCATGGAGCCCATCGGCGTGGGCCTCACCGCCGACGCCGAGCACATCATCACCCCGTCGAAGGAGGGCCCCACCTCCTCGATCCGGCTGGCGATGGAGCAGGCCGGCGTGGCCGCCGGGGAGATCGGCTCCTGGGATCTGCACGCCACCGCCACGCCGGGCGACTACCTCGAGGTCGAGACCCTGCGCGGCGTGCTGCCGGAGCAGGTGGTGGTCACCGCGCGCAAGGGCACCTTCGGCCACGGCATGAGCGCCGGCGGCGGCTGGGAGCTCACCGCGCAATACCTCGGCTACGCTGCCGGCAAGCTCTACCCGACGCCGCTCCGCGCCGAGGAGCTCAACGCGCAGATCGGCAGGGTGCACGGCAACTTCGTGCTCGACACCCACTGCGCCGCCCCGGCCGGCGCCGCCGGCAAGCTCTCGATGGGCATCGGCGGCATCAACGCCTGCGTGATCTCGAAGCCCCTCGGCTGATCCGCGCCCCGGCGCTGGAAACCAAGAAGGCCCGGCTTCCGCGAGGAGACCGGGCCTTCATTCGTCGAGGACGACCGGTTCAGGCCGCGTCCTTCGGTTTCGCGATCGGTCCGACCTGGCCCGCCGCCGCGCGCAGATAGTCGGCGGGCGCGAGGAGGATCTGCGTCCCCCGCGCCCCTGCGGAGATCGAGATCACGTCGAAGAGCTCGATCGTCTCGTCCACGTAGACCGGGAAGCTCTTCTTCGCACCGAAGACGGTGACCCCGCCGCGGATGTAGCCGGTGAGAGGCTGCACCTCCTTGAGCGGCACGGTGTCCACCTTGCGATCACCCGAGAGCTTCGCCAGCGCCTTGAGGTCGAGCTGCGCGTCGCCCGGCACCACCGCGAAGAGGACGCCGTTGCGATCGCCCCTGGCGACCAGGGTCTTGAAGACCTGCTCCGCCGGCAGGCCGATCTTCGCGGCGACCGACTCCGCGGCCAGGTCGTCGGGATCGAAGGCGTAGGTGCGGAGCTCGTAGGAGATCCCCAGCTTGTCGAGGAGCCTGGCAGCGTTCGTCTTCACGGCGGGCATGCTACTCCGTCAGCGGCCTTTGCGGGGCGACCGCGGCGCCGGACGCCGGGCAGCGGGTGCCGGGGCGGCCAGCCCCTCCACCAGCCGCTGCGTCGCCGCCGCAGCGAGCTCCAGCGGCGCGCCTGCACCTCGGAGCTGGCCGTCGAGGATCAGCTGCGCGAGGCCGTGCACCAGCGACCACGCGGTGAGCGCCAGCTCCTGCGCCGGCCTGTCGACGAGGCGCCCCGCGTCGATCCCCGCCTGCAGGGTCCGGACGAGCACACCGAAGGCCCCTTCCGCAGCCTGCGCCAGCGAGGGGAATTCGGCGGCATTGGCGCCGGGGGCGAACATCACCCGGAAGTGGGCGGGATGCTCCACCGCGAAGCCCACGTAGGCGACGCCGGTGGCCCGCAGCGCGGCGATCGGGTCCGAGGCGGAGGCGGCGGCGTCCGCCAGCGCCGCGGCGAAGCGCAGGAACCCCTCCTCCGCCACCGCCGCGAGGAGCGCCTCCTTCGAGGCGAAGTGGCGGTAGGGCGCCGTATGGCTCACCCCCGCCCGGCGCGCCACCTCCCGCAGCGCCACCTGGGCCACGCCCTCGGTCCGCACCATCTCGAGGGCGGCGTCGAGCAGCGCCCGGCGCAGATCGCCATGGTGGTAGCTCCCCGTCTTCTCCCGGCCCATTTCCACCTCCGCCACGGGGCATGTTGACATCGTCAACAACACCCATCATGTTTCCACTGTCTACATCAACCATCCGCCGCCACGGCGCAAGCGCAGAGGAGAGAGCAGATGCAGGCCACCGCCCCCCACCTCGCCGCAAGGACCGCCGCCGATTGGCGCCGCGCCTTCCAGGACCTCCCCCGCGAGCACGGCTTCGAGCCGCTGCGGATCGAGGGCCGCCTACCGCCAGAGCTCCGCGGGACGCTCTACCGCAACGGCCCCGCCCTCTTCTCCTCCCATGGCGAGCGCTACCGCCATTGGTTCGACGGCGACGGCGCCGTCTCCGCCGTGCGCCTGGCCGGCGACGGAGCGGCCCGCGGCGCGGTGCGCCTGGTGATGAGCGAGGGGCTGGTCGAAGAGCGGCTCGCAGGCCACCGGATCTTCGAGGGCTACGGCACCGTCGCCGCCGGCGGGCCGATCGCGCGGCTGCGCCACCGGACCAAGAACGCCGCCAACACCTCGGTCTTCGCCTGGAACGGCGCCCTCTACGCGCTCTTCGAGGGGGGCAAACCCACGCAGATCGATCCGGACGATCTGCTCACCATCGGCACCACCGACTTCGGCGGTGTGATCCCCGCCACCTTCTCCGCCCACCCGCACCGCGTGCCCGCGCGCCGGGCCTCCTACAACTTCGGCCTGCGCTTCGGACGGCAGACCCTGCTCGATCTCTTCGCGCTCCCCGACGGCGGACCTGCCAGCCGCATCGCCAGCCTGCCGCTCCGGGCGCCGACGATGATCCACGACTTCATCGCCACCGAGCACCACCTCGTCTTCTTCGTCTCCCCGCTCCGCCTGCAGGTGCTCCGGCAGCTGCTCGGCCTCGGTGCCTACGGCGACAACCTCGCCTGGCGCCCCGACGCAGGGACCGAGGTGCTGGTCGTCCCCATCGACGATCCGGGCCACGCGATCCGCTTCGAGGCCGAGCCCTTCTTCCAATTCCACTTCGCCAACGCCTTCGAGCGGGACGGCGCCATCGTCGTCGACCTGGTGCGCTACCCCGACTTCACCATCAACGACTGGCTCGGCGGCCTGCCCCACGGGGAGGAGCGGCCGGTGCGCCTCGGCTCCTTCGCCCGGGCGACCCTCGATCTGCGCGCCCGCACGCTGCGCAGCGAGACCCGCTGGGATCGCACCTGCGAATTCCCGCGGGTCGCTCCCGCGACCACCGCCCGGGACTATCGCTTCGCCTGGCTCGCCTCCCACGCCGGCAGCGCAGCAGGGCTCTTCGACACCATCACCCGCCTCGACGTGCAGAGCGGCGAGGCCCGGAGCGCCGACCTCGGATCCCGCTGCTATCCCAGCGAGCCGGTCTTCGTGCAGCGCCCCGGCGCCACCGCCGAGGAGGACGGCTGGGCCCTCACGCTCGTCTACGACGCAGCAGCCCACCGGACCCACCTCGCAGTCCTCGACGGCAGGACCCTCGAGGTGGAGGCGCGGGCCCATTTCGACCACCACCTGCCCCCGTCCTTCCACGGCGGCTTCGCCCCGCTTCCTTAAGCGAGACATCCGCCGCCGTTTCGGGGCTAAATGGCCCCTGCGAACCACCAGGAGGAACGGATGGAGAAGACGCAGATCGAGGGGCTCGCCGGCCTGCAGGCACTCGTCGGCAAGGAGCTCGCTCCCGGCGATTGGCACACGCTCCGCTTCGAGGACATCGAGCGCTTCGCGGACGCCACCGGCGACCACCAGTGGATCCACGTGGACCGGGAGCGGATCGCCCGCGAGTCGCCCTTCGGCGCGCCGATCGCCCACGGCTACTACACGCTCTCGCGGGTGGCGGGGCTCTTCCTCGACGCGGTGGAGATCACCGGCTTCTCCGGCGTGCTCAACTACGGCCTCAACAAGGTCCGCTACCCTGCGCCGCTCAAGGAGGGCGCCACCTACCGCCTCGTGCCGATGCTGGCGGAGGTGAACGAGGTGAAGGGCGGCGTCGAGGCGATCTTCAAGAACACGATGGAGATCCAGGGCGAGAGCAAGCCCGCACTCGTGGCCGAGTGCGTCTTCCGCTTCTTCGCCTGATCGGATCGAATCGCGCGCCGCGCGAAAAGGAAGAGGCGGTGGCACTCGCTGGGAGCGCCACCGCCTCTTTCTTTTGCGGCTGCGCCCCCGCGCAGCCGCTCCCGCTCACGTCCCCCGACGATCACAGGTCGGGCTGCAGCGCCGGATCCGCTGCAGCCCCTGCCGATCCCCCGACCGGCAATGCGAAGAATTACTCGCCGTAGACGACGGTGCAGTACTGCGCCCAGATGCCGAGGATGTTCTCCACGTCGGCGTCGACGTGGGAGATCTCCTTGATGCCGCCGTTGCTGGCGGCCTGCGAGATCGAGGCGTCGCCGGTGCCGACCAGGCCGAGGATCGAGGTGGCGCAGGCGCGGCCCGACTTGCTGCCGCGCACGGGGCCCGCTGCGGCCTCGCCGGCCTTGGCGGAGGTATAGAGAAAGCCGTTCACGGGAGAGCGCATCGAGCCGGCGGCACAGCCGGAGAGAAGGCCAGCGGCCACTGCGACGATCGCGAAACGCTTCATGGTGTCCATCCCCAAGCGAGAGGTTCGAATACGCCGGGGATACGACCACAGCTGCACGGCGGGGGAATAGTGCAGAATTCGGCACTCCCATCCCCTGCCCTGTGGAGAAGCGGGCAGGCCCAACGGGAAAGGGGCCCGCACCTGGGGTGCGGACCCGCTCTTCGCTCGGTGCAATGGGGGATCAGGCAGCGTCGTAGCGCAGCGCCAGCTCCTCGCCCTCGACCACCACCGTCGCCTTGCCACCACCGGCCAGCGCGCCGAAGAGGATCGCCTCCGCAAGCGGCTTCTTCAGGGTCTTCTCCACCAGCCGCGCCATGGGCCTCGCGCCGAAGGCGGGATCGTAGCCGTGCTCCGCGAGCCAGTCGCGGGCGGGGCCGGTGAGCTCCAGGGTGACGTTCTTGTCGGCGAGCTGCGCCTGCAGCTCCCGCACGTTCTTTTCCACCACCCGGCCGATCTCCGCGGGCCCCAGCTGCGCGAACTGGATCACCGCGTCGAGGCGGTTGCGGAACTCCGGCGAGAAGGCCTTCTCCAGCGCGCCGGTGGCGTTGCCGAAGGGAACGCCGCCGCCGAAGCCCACCCGGCGGCCGGAGAGCTCCCTGGCGCCGACGTTGGTGGTGAGGATCAGGATCACGTTGCGGAAGTCGGCCTTCCTGCCGTTGTTGTCGGTGAGGGTCGCGTGATCCATCACCTGGAGCAGGATGTTGAAGAGGTCGGGATGGGCCTTTTCGATCTCGTCGAGGACCACCACCGCGTAGGGCGTCTTGCGCACCGCATCGGTGAGGAGGCCGCCCTGGTCGAAGCCCACGTAGCCCGGCGGCGCGCCGATGAGGCGCGAGACGGTGTGCTTCTCCATGTACTCGGACATGTCGAAGCGGAGGAACTCCACGCCCAGCGTCTTCGCCAGCTGCTTGGAGAGCTCCGTCTTGCCCACGCCGGTGGGGCCGGCGAAGAGGAAGGAGCCGATCGGCTTGTCCCCGGCGCGAAGGCCGGAGCGCGCCAGCTTGATCGCGCTGGCCACCGCCTCGATCGCCGGGTCCTGCCCGTAGATCACCGCCTTGAGATCGGGCTCGAGCTTCTGCAGCGCGCTGCGATCGTCGGAGGAGACCGAGCGTGGCGGCACCTTCGCCATCCGGGCGATCACGATCTCCACGTCGTCGGGCGTCACCTCGCCCTTGCGCTTCTCCGGCGGCAGGAGCTTGTGCGCGGCGCCCGCCTCGTCGAGCACGTCGATCGCCTTGTCCGGCAGGTGCCGATCGGTGAGATGCTTGGCTGCGAGCTGCGCCGCGCTCACCAGCGCATCGTCGGTGTATCTGATCCCGTGGTGCTCCTCGTAGCGGGAGCGCAGGCCTTTCAGGATCTCCACCGTCTCCTCGACGGTGGGCTCGTTCACGTCGATCTTCTGGAAGCGCCGCGCCAACGCCTTGTCCCGATCGAGCGAAGATTTGTACTCGCTGAAGGTGGTCGAGCCGATGCAGCGCAGCTCGCCGGAGGAGAGCGCGGGCTTGAGCAGGTTGGAGGCGTCCATCGAGCCGCCGCTCACCGCGCCCGCACCCACCACCGTGTGGATCTCGTCGATGAAGAGGATCGGGTTGGGATGCTTCTTCAGCGCCTTGAGCACCGCTTTGAGCCGCTGCTCGAAATCGCCGCGGTAGCGCGTGCCGGCCAGCAGCGATCCCATGTCGAGGGCGAAGACCTCCGCCCCCACCAGCGGCTCGGGGACCTTGCCCTCGTGGATGCGGAGCGCGAGCCCCTCGGCGATGGCGGTCTTGCCCACGCCGGGCTCGCCCACGTAGAGCGGGTTGTTCTTGCGGCGCCGGCAGAGCACCTGGATCGTGCGCTCGATCTCCGGCTCGCGGCCGACCAGGGGATCGATCTTTCCCTCCGCCGCCCGCTCGACCAGGTTCTGGGCGTAGGCCTCGAGCGGATCCTTCGCCTGCGGCGCTGCTTCCTCGTCCTCGTCCGCCGCGGCGAACTCGGCCTCCTCCTCGTCCTCGAGGTCGGACTCCACGCCGTGGGAGAGGAATTGGATCACGTCGAGCCGCTCGATCCCCTGTGAGCGGAGCAGGTAGACCGCGTGGCTGTCCTCCTCGCGGAAGATCGAGGCGAGCACCGAGCCGCCGTCGACCTCCTCGCGCTCGGAGGAGAAGGCGTGGATCGCCGCCCGCTGGATCACCCGGGCGAAGCCCAGCGTCGGCGTCGGCTCGAACTCCGCGTCCTCGGGGAGCTCCTCGAAGTTGTCGGCGAGGAAGGTGATCAGCTCGTCGCGGAGCTCCGCCACGTCGCCGCCGGTGGCGACGATCGCCTTCTTCGCCAGCGGATCGTCGAGGAGCGCGAGGAGCAGGTGCTCGAGCGACACGTGCTCGTGGCGGCGCATCCGCGCCGTCTCGAACGCCCGCTCGAGCGTCTGCTGCAGATCGGTGGTGAGCTGTGGGGTCTTTGCCATCTACTCCGGCTCCATCGTGCACAACAGCGGGTACTGGTGTTCCTTCGCCAGCGCCTTCACCTTCTCGACCTTCGTCTCCGCCACGTCGCGGGTGTAGACGCCGGCCACGCCCACGCCGTTGTTGTGGACGTGCAGCATGATGGCCACTGCCTCGCTCTCGGTCCGGTGGAAGACGCCCTGGAGGATGAACACCACGAACTCGCGGGTCGTGTAGTCGTCGTTGTGGAGGAGGACCTTCCACATCGGCGGCTTCGCCAGCTTCTTCTTCGTCTTGGGTAGGGTGCGGGTGATCACGCCCGTGTCGTCTTCGAACTGCCTCGGCATGTCTGTCTAGCTCTCCTGTGGGCGCAGAGCCGTAGAGGACCGGTACGATGCCACGCGTGCCTCCAACAGGAACGCTTCGCGCTCGAGAAATTCTCGAACCGCCCGAGCGAGCCGCGGATCTGCCAGCCAATGGGCGGAGCGGGTGAACGCCGGCTCGAAGCCCCGGCTCAGCTTGTGCTCGCCCCCTGCGCCGGGCTCGAAGACCGAGAGGCCCCTGGCGATGCAATCGTCGATCGAGTGGTAGTAGCAGACGTGGAAGTGGAGGAAGGGATGCTCCTCCAGCGCGCCCCAGTAGCGGCCGTAGAGTCGCGTCGCGGAGGCGACGTTGAGCGCGCCGGCGACGACCCTCCCCTCCCGCCGCGCCTCCACCCACTCCACCCCGGGCACGGTGCGCAGGATCCGGGCGAAGAAATCGCGGTTCAGGTAGCGCATCCCCCAGACCATCTTGTCGACGGTGGAGAGGTAGATCCGGTGGACGAGGTCGGGGTCGAGCGCCCGCACCTCATCACCGCGCAGGGTCCGAATCTCGATCCCCTGCTTCGCCGCCGCAGCCCGCTCCCTGCGCAGGTTGGCGCGCTGCTTGGCCGGGAAGCGGGCGAGGAAATCGTCCCAGGTCCGGTAGCCGGCGTTGCGCCAGTGGTATTGCAGGCCGACGCGGGTGGCGTAGCCCGCCGACTCCAGCGCCTCGCCCTGCCCGTCGGTCGGAAAGAGCACGTGCACGCCGGAGAGCCCCAGCTCCCGGGCCACCTCGACCGCTGCGAGGCTGAGCGCCGTTTCGAGCGCGGCGCGATCCTCGCCGGGCGCCACGAGGAAGCGCTCGCCGGTGGCGGGGGTGAAGGGCACCGCCACGGTGAGCTTGGGGTAGTAGCGGATCCCGGCGCGCTCCGCCGCCTCGGCCCAGCCCCAGTCGAAGACGAACTCGCCCCGGGAGTCGGCCCGCACCCAGGCAGGCGCCGCTGCGACGAGCCGCTCGCCCCGCCACAGGGTGAGGTGCCGCGGCGTCCAGCCGGTCTCCGGCGCTGCGGCGCCGGAGGCCTCGAGGGCGTCGATCCACGCGTGGGCGAGGAAGGGCGTCGAGTCCCGACCGAGGAGCGCGTCCCAGCTGGCGGCGGGTACCTCTGCGATGGCGCCGAGGAGGCGCAGGGTGGTGCTCGGCGTGCTCAAGATCGTTGGGGATAGCCCCCGGCAGACGTTCGCGCAACGTTCCCCGCCATCCGACCCTGCGGGGCGCTTGCCCCTCGGGGGAGGGCGCCCCATCTCCACCCCGATCCCCCCTTGGCGGAGGGCCGGTCATGTCGCCCCACCTCGCGCGCCGCGTCGAGCAGCTGAAGACCAGCCTCTGGACGCTGCCGCTGGCGGCGGTGGTCCTCGGCAGCCTGCTCGGCCTCGTGCTCCCGGCCCTCGACCGCGACCGCTTTCTCCACACGGCCCTCTCCCGCCCGGCCTGGCTGGAGCAGCTGCTGCAGCTTCCCGGCAGCCAGGCGAGGAGCCTGCTCGGCACCCTGGCCAGCGCCGTCGCCACCGCCCTCGGCGTCCTCTTCTCCATCACCATCGTCGCGCTGCAGCTCGCCTCGACCCAATATTCGCCGCGGGTGCTCCGGCGCTTCATGGGCGACCGGCCGACGCAGGCCGTCCTCGCCGTCTTCATCGCCGCCGTCGCCTACCTGGTGGTGGTGGCGCTCTCCCTTCCGCAGGGGGCAGCGCCGCCGCGGCTCAGCCTGCTCGGCGCCATTCTCCTCGCCCTGCTCTGCTTCTGCCTCGTCGGCTACTTCCTCCACCACCTGGCCCGATCGATCGACGCGGCGACGATCGTGCGCTCCATCGGCCAGGACACGGAGGCGACGCTGCGTCGCTTGCGCGTCGAGCCCACGCCGCAGGTCGCCACGCCGGCGACGACGCCGCGCCTCCTCCGCAGCGCGACGGCGGGCTATCTCGAGCTCGTCGACGAGCAGCACCTCCTCCGCGCGGCGCCGCCGGGGACGAAGGTGATGCGGATCGAGGTCCGCACCGGCGACTTCGTCCTCCCCGGCCTGCCCCTGGTGGCGATCTGGCCGGCGACCGACCTCGACCAGCGGACGTGCAAGCGCCTCCACCTCGGCTTCGCCTTCGCCCAGCAGCGCAGCCTCGATCAGGACGTGCTCTTCGGGGTCCGCCAGCTCGTAGACGTCTCGCTCAAGGCCCTCTCGCCCGCCATCAACGACGTGACCACCGCCTACATGGCGGTGAACGAGATCGGCGTGGTGATCCAGCGCTTCCTCTCCCGTGACGGCGCGGTGGAGGACGGGTGGCGGGTGGAGCGCCGCGCCGGCTGCGAGCTGCACGTCCCGAGCGTGGGGCTGCGCACGCTGCTCCGGCATGCCTTCGACGAGATCGCGCGGAGCAGCAGCGCCCAGCTGCGGGTGCCGGCGCGGATGTTCGAGGTGATGGGGCAGGCGATCCTGGCCACCGGTCCGAACGAGGCACAGCGCAAGGCGATGGCGGAGGCGGCCCGGTGGATCCACGGCAGCGTCGCGGTGGCCGAGTCGACGCCGATCGAGAAGCAGGAATTCGAGGAGCGCTACCGCTGGCTGCTCCAGCTCGCTGCAGGCGTCGTCCACGAGGAGAGGGAGCCGGCGCTCCACTAAGGTTACTCGGCGGGCTCCTCGCCAGCTGCGAGTCGGGGCGGCGGCACCACGCGCACCAGGCGCACCCGCCGCGGCGATGCCTCGAGCACCTCGAGGACGCTCCTGTCCCGCACCTCGAGCCGCGTCCCCTTCTCCGGGATCCTGCCGGCGAGGTGGATGGCGAGGCCTGCGATCGTGCTCCAGCCGTCGCCCTCGGGCAGGTCGAGATCGAGGGCCCGGTTCACCTCGCGGATCGGCGCGATCGCCTGCACCAGCGCGGTGCCGTCCGCCTCGCGGTGGATCAGCGCGGGCTCGGGCTCGTCCTGCTCGCTGAAGATCTCGCCCACCACCTCCTCGATCAGATCCTCGGTGGTGACGATCCCCGCCATCCCGCCCGACTCCTCCACCACCACCGCGATGGCGATGCGGCGGTGCTGCATCTCGCGGAGCAGGTCGGTGGCGAGCATGGTCTCGGGAACGAAATAGGCGGGCCGGATCAGATCCTCGAGGACGATCAGCTGCTGCTCCCACGCGAGCGCGATCACGTCCTTGATCGAAATGTAGCCGACCACGTTGTCGATGGTCTCCTCGTAGACCGGCATCCGCGAGTGGCCCTCCTCGAGGATCACGCGGCGCAGCTCGTCCGGCTTCGCGGTGCGCTCGATGCCGATCACGCGGTTGCGGGGGACCATCACCTCGGAGGCGGTGAGCTCGCCGAAGTCGATCGCCCGGGAGGCGATGTTCCCGGCGTCGGGATCGAGAGAGCCGGTGCGGGCCGCCTCCTCGAGGAGCTGCTGCAGCTCGTCGGGGGAGAGGCGCGATTCGGTGAAGGAGGTCTTGTCGCCGAAGAGGCGCAGGACCGCGTTCGAGGAGGCGGTGAGGAACCAGACCAGGGGCCTGGCGAGGAGCGAGAGGCCCCAGATCGGCCGGCCCACCAGCAGCGCGTAGCGCTCGGAGGACCGGAGGGCGAGGGATTTGGGCACCAGCTCGCCGAGGACGAGCGAGAGATAGGAGACCAGCACCACCACCAGCGCCAGGGCGATCTCTCCCGCATAGCGCGCAAGACCGGGGATCGCCGCGACGGTGGGCTCGAGGTCTCCCGCGAAGGAGGCGCCGCCGAAGGCCGCTGCGGTGGCGCCCACCACGGTGATGCCGATCTGCACCGTGGCGAGGAAGCGCTCGGGCTTGTCGCGGAGCCGCTGCACCGCAGCGGCGGAACCGCTGCCGCTCTCCACCAGCTCCCGCAGCCGCGTCTTCCGCAGGGAGACCAGGGCGATCTCCGAACCGGCGAAGAAGCCGTTCACGAGGACCAGGGCGACGATGATCAGCAGTTCGGAAAGGATGGCCGTTCTCCCCTGGGTGGACGCCCCAGCCTAACGCGGCATCCCCCCGGCGCCAGTCGAATTGTTGAACCGCCGGGGCCCGAGGCGCGTAGGGCCTGCCAGCTACGAGGAGGAGGCGAGCATGAGCCGTCCCGGTGTTGCAGCGGTCCTGAGTTTCTTCATCCCCGGCGTGGGGCAGATCTACAACGGCGATTGGCTCCGTGCCCTCTTCTGGCTGATCGTCACGCCCGGCTTCTGGCTCGGCACCGGCGGCCTCCTCGGCTGGATCTGCCATTTCGTCGCGGCCTGGACCGCCTGGCAGCGGGCGCAGTCGAAGGATCCGAGGCTCGTCCTGCCGCTCTAAGCTTCCTGCACGAGGAGCCTCGCGTCGCCGAGGTCGAGGTCGTCGAGGCGGTCGACGCCGGCCCTGGCGAATTGCCGGGCAGCGGCGGCGGCGCTGCCGTCACCCTCGTGATCGAGGGACCACTGCGCGTGGTGGACGAGGAGCGAGAGCGCCAGCGAACGGGCCAGCGTGGTCGCGAAGTGGCGGGCCCCTGCCTCGATCAGCGCCGGCTCCGTCGCCGCCGTCTCGGTGATCCAGGCGGTGGCGCGATCGACGGCGGCGAGCGCGATCCCCGCAGGCGTCGCCAGCCTCGCGTCCCGCACCGCGCCGGTGAGCGCCGCCACCTTCGCCAGCAGCGCCGGCAGCGCCTCGCTCGTCTGGATCACCCGCAGCACGTCGAGGGAGAGCACGTTGGTGGTGCCCTCCCAGATCGGCAGCACCTGGCTGTCCCGGAGGAGCCGGGGCAGCCCGGTGTCCTCGACGTAGCCGGCGCCGCCGAAGACCTCGAGGGTCTCGCTGGCCACGGCCACCGCCTGCTTGCCGGTGCAGAGCTTGGCGAGCGGGGTGACGAGGCGGAGCAGCGCCGCGTCGCTCCCGCCGAGTTCGCCGGCCTCTTCCCGTCCGAGGAGCTCCACCGCAAAGAAGGTGAGCTGGAAGGCTGCCTCGTATTCGGCCTGCAGCGCTGCCACCGTCTGGAGATGGAGCGGCTTCTCGGCCAGCGGCCCGCCGAAGGCGACGCGCCGCCTTCCCCAGTCGCGGGCCAGCGCCACCGCCCGGCGCATCTCCGCCACGGCGCTCACCGCGTTCCAGGTGCGGGTGACGTTGAGCATCGGGGCGATGTTGCGGACGCCGTCGGCGAGGCCTGCCACCGGCACGGCGGGCGTGCCGTCGAGGGTGAGCTCCGCGGTGGGGAGCTTGCGGGTGCCGAGCTTCTCCTTGAGGCGGTGGAGGGTGATGCCGTTCAGGGCGCCGCGCTCGTCCCGCGTCTCCACGTAGAAGAGCGCGAGCCCCTTGCCACCGGGGCCGTTTCCTTCCGGCCGCGCCAGGGTGAGCGCCATCTCCGAGGTGGCGGCGGAGGTGAACCACTTCACCCCGTGGAGCCGAAAAGCCCCGTCCACCTGCCGCGCAATCGTCTCGGAGCGGCCGACGTCGGAGCCGCCGGTGCGCTCGGTCATCCATTGCCCCGAGGTCCACATCGTGGCCGGTTCACGGGACGTGAGGCGCGGCACCGCCCGCTCGACGAGGGTCCGGTTGCCGTGGGCGAGCAGCGTCTTCGCCGCGCCGTCGGTCATCGCCAGCGGGCAGGTATAGATGTCGGAGCTGGGGTGGAAGAGGTGGACGAGGGCGAATTGGTGCACGCGGCTGTAGCGCCCGTGGCGGAGCTCGTAGGGCGTGGCCACGAGCCCTTCCCTGGCGGCGACCGCCTGCGCCTCCCGCCAGAGCGGGGTGAGCTCGATCCTGTCGATCCGGTTGCCCCAGGCGTCCCACTGGGTGAGCGTCGGCTCGAGGAGGCGATCGGCTCGCTGGAGCTCGAGCAGCGGCCCCGCCGCCAGGGCGCCCATCGCCTCGAGGGAGGGGGTGAGCTCCCGCTGCACCTCGGGGGGCATTACCCGGGTCAGGTAGGAACGGAGGACGCGATCCTCCGCGAACTGGTTTCCGAGCCGAGGCGGGTCCTGGAAGAAGGCCATCCCCAAGAGTTGGGCAGCGGCAACGCACCGAGTCAACCCGCCGGCGGCAGGTAGGCGACCGGCGCACATGCCCCACCGGGGGAAAGACCGCAGGGAAGAAACCCGGGCCACCTTGCCTGTTATGGGCGCGGAATTGTTGGTGTTCCGGGCCCAGGCCCACAGCGGGTGGCGGCGCCCTTCCCTTCTGCGGCACTTGCACGAAGGGATGGAGGTGTGGTTTCAGCCGCGGTTCGGGAGTTTTCTCCCGGCACCAGCCGACCGTAGGGGCCGGTGCGAAGCGCATGGGCCACGGGAAGGGGTGGAGACGGCGATGCCGCGCAACGAGAAGACCCAGACCCTGGTGATCGTCGAGTCGCCGACCAAGGCGAAGACGATCCGGAAGTTCCTGCCGCCGGGCTACCGGGTGGAGGCCTGCATGGGCCACGTCCGGGACCTGCCCACCAGCGCGGCGGAGATTCCGGAGAAGGTGAAGAAGGAGCCCTGGGCCCGCCTCGGCGTCAACGTGGAGAAGGGCTTCGACCCGCTCTACGTCGTCCCCAGGCGCAAGACCAAGGTGGTGCGCGAGCTCAAGGATCTGCTCAAGGATGCAGACCACCTCCTCCTCGCGACCGACGAAGATCGCGAAGGTGAGTCGATCTCCTGGCACCTCCTCGAGGTCCTGAAGCCCAAGGTTCCGTTCGAGCGGCTGGTCTTCCACGAGATCACCAAGGACGCGATCCGCCGCGCCCTCGAGCATCCGCGCAGCCTCGACGACCGCCTGGTGCGGGCGCAGGAGACGCGCCGGATCCTCGACCGCCTGGTGGGCTACGGCCTCTCGCCGCTCCTCTGGAAGAAGATCGCCTTCGGCCTCTCCGCCGGCCGCGTGCAGTCGGTGGCGGTCGACGTGATCGTGCGCCGCGAGCGCGAGCGCATGGCCTTCCGGAAGGCGAGCTACTGGGATCTGCTCGCCACCGTGGCGAAGGGCGAGCGCTTCGACGCGCGCCTGATCCAGGTGGGCGAGGGCCGCGTCGCCACCGGCAAGGACTTCGACGAGAAGACCGGCGCGCTGAAGGTCGAGGGCAAGGTCGTCCACCTCGACGAGGCGAAGGCCCGCGCCCTCGTCGATCGGCTGCGTGGCGTCCCCTTCACCGTGCTCTCGGTGGAGGAGAAGCCCGTCACCCGCAGGCCGCCCCCGCCGCTCATCACCTCGACGATGCAGCAGGAGGCGAACCGCAAGCTGGGGATGAGCGCGCAGGAGACGATGCGCACCGCGCAGTCGCTCTACGAGCGCGGCCTGATCACCTATATGCGTACCGACTCGGTGCACCTCTCCAACGAGGCGATCACCGCGGCGCGCCGCTGCGTCGGCGCCCGCTTCGGCGAGGAGTTCCTCTCCCCCGGCGTGCGGCAGTTCAAGACCAGCACCAAGGGGGCGCAGGAGGCGCACGAAGCGATCCGCCCCTCGGCGGACTTCACCGCGCCGAAGGAGACCGGCCTCACCGGCCGCGACTACGACCTCTACGAGCTGATCTGGATGCGCACCCTCGCCACCCAGATGGCCGACGCGCAGCAGACCCAGATCTCGGTGCGCATCGGCGCCGGCGACGCGGTCTTCTCCGCCAGCGGCATGCGGATCGTCTTCCCGGGCTTCCTCCGCGCCTACGTCGAGGGCTCCGACGACGCGCAGGCTGCGCTCGAGGAGCGCGAGCGCCTCCTCCCGGCGATGAAGCAGGGCGACGTGCTCGCCCTGGAGAAGCTCGTGCCGGAAGGCCACGAGACCAAGCCGCCGGCGCGCTTCACCGAAGCCTCCCTGATCCAGTTCATGGAGAAGGAGGGGATCGGCCGCCCGTCCACCTTCGCCTCGATCGTCGGCACCATCATCGACCGCGGCTACGTGGTGAAGCAGGGCAACCAGCTCGTCCCCACCTTCACCGGCTTCGTGGTGACGGATCTGCTCGAGAAGCATTTCCCCGATCTCGTCGACGTGAACTTCACCTCGTCGATGGAGCAGAGCCTCGACGCCATCGCCGAGGGGCAGCTCGAGCCGCAGCCCTACCTGCACCAATTCTTCCTCGGCGATCGCGGCCTGCAGACCCGGATCGAGAACGAGGCGGACTCGATCGATCCCCGCGACGCCAAGCTGGTGAAGATCGGGGACGGCCTCGAGGGCGTGGAGATCCACGTCGGCAAATTCGGACCCTACCTCGAGGTCCACCAGGACGGCGGCGAGCCCCGCAAGGCCTCGATCCCCGACGACGTGGCGCCGGGGGATCTCTCCCTCGATCGCGTCCACGACATCCTCGAGAAGTACGAGCGGCGCGAGCAGGGGATCGGCGTCGATCCGGCCAGCGGCAAGCCCGTCTTCCTCAAGACCGGCTCCTACGGCCCCTACGTGCAGCTCGGCGACGCCACCGACGAGGAGAAGCCCAAGCGCGCCTCGCTGCCGCCCGGCATCCAGCTCGGCGACGTCGATCTACCGCTGGCCCTGCGGATCCTCGAGCTGCCGCGGCTGCTGGGCACCCACCCGCAGAGCGGCAAGGAGGTCCGGGCGGGCCTCGGCCGCTTCGGCCCCTACGTGGTCCACGACGGCGACTTCCGCTCGCTGAAGAAGGAGGACGACGTCCTCGCCGTCGGGCTCGACCGGGCGCTGGAGCTCCTCGCCCAGCCCAAGGGCCGCGGCCGCGGCGCTGCGGCGGAGCCGCTCAAGACCGTGGGCAACCACCCGGCCGATCAGGCGCCGATCTTCCTCTACTCCGGCAGGTACGGCTTCTACGTGAAGCACGGCGAGAAGACGGCGACGGTGTCGAAGGGCGAGGGCTTCGATCCCGAGAAGCTCACCCTGGAGCAGGCGGTGGAGGCGCTGGCCAACGCCCCCGAGAAGAAGGGCAAGGCGAAGCGCAGCCCCAGGGCGGCGAGCGGCGCTGCAGCGAAGACCGCGAAGACGGCGAAGGCGCCCAAGGCCGCAGCGAAGACCGCGGCGAAGGCGACGGCGAAGAAGCCCGCCACCCGCAAGCCGGGGACGAAGAAGGGCAGCGCCGCGCAGGATACGGCGGACTGACCGGCGGACGCGTCGTGAAGTAAGGCCGGTTCCATTGCGGGACCGGCCTTCTTTCGTTCTGGTCGGCGGATACGACGAAGGCCGGCACCTGGCCGGCCTTCGTCGTGAGATGGGTCCGAGGGAGTCGGCTCAGAGCGTGTGAAGGAATCGGTCCGGCAGGCGCCGGCCCGATTCCTTCGCTCGCGCTTCGCGCGAGAAACGCTCCTACTTGCGATCGCTCCGCCTTC